>JBBQKF010000078.1:0-14139 GCA_038326615.1 Saccharofermentanales bacterium
TAGGTGTATAAGTGTAATTTACTAAAATTTCGGTGGAGCTGTCGTTGAATGTTCCCGATACGACCATTCCTGCAGGATCAAATGACTGTCCCACAACATAATTTGTTTTCGCAGGTGGTGTTGTCACTGTTATACTTATAAGAGCTCTTGTTATATTGCTTATTACAAGCGATCCTAATGGAACTATATTAGCTAAAGGATCAGTCAACCTTGCAGATATAGTTTTATTACTGGTGATGGTTAGCTGCCCTGTATAGTTAAGCCATGGTCCGGCTCCAATCATGTATTGCTTAGCAACAGCATCGTTAGGATAATTTATCGTAACTAATACACTGCCTGTAGTAGGCGTAGTCGGGGAAGCACCAATCGCAGAAAAAGTGTTCATTCCGTACCATGGATTTGTATATCCAGTAGCACCATTTGCGTAATATGCCGTAACCGGAGCTGTTGTATGTGAAAACACGCTGTTTTGAACTGTAGGTGCATTTCCTAGGAAAAAAACAGATGAAAGATTTGTACAATAATCGAATGCATAATCGCTAATTAGATTAATTCCCGTTCCAAAAGTAACATTTGTTAATAGTGTACTTCCTACAAATGCATAACTATTAATTCTGGTCAAAGTGTTAGGAATATAAACGTTAGCAAGGTTTGTAGAATATGAAAATGCGGAGTCAGCGATTTCAGTAACTCCTGATGGTATAGAGTATCCACCAGTCTTTGCAATTGGATAACGTACTAGTATTGTCATTGCTTTATTGAACAAAACGCCACTCTGACTTGAATATATTGTATTACCAGATGCAACGGTTATACCCATTAAAGATGTACAAGCTTCAAAAGCCTTATACCCGATGCTATTAACGCCTATTCCAATACTTATTGTTTGTAATAAAGAGCATTGGCTAAAAGAATATTCAGATATTGTAGTTACGCTGTTAGGAATTATCAAACTTGCAATTTTATTGCAGTTTTCGAATGAATGTGCACCTATTGTAAGTAATCCTGATGGCAAATTAAGAGATGTTAGCCCGATGCAGTTAGTAAATGAATAATTACCAATAGTTTTTAGACCGCTACCAAAGATAAGTGATGAAATTCCAATACAGTTATAAAATGCACTATCAGATATGTTTATTACACTATTTGGAATATTAACATTATTTAGTACTCTACATTCCTCAAAGGCGCCTGAACCAATAGTGGCAAGCTTACTTACGCTATGAAATGTAACTGATGTTAAACTTGCACAACCAAAAAACATGTTAATCCCAGTTGTAGTGATACCATTACCAACTATAGCCGTTTGAAGTACAGTACAATTCATAAATGTGTTGTCTGAAATGCTAGTAACACTATCTGGCACATTAACACTAGTTAATGATGCGTCACTAAATGCAGACAATCTAAATGTATTGACTGTTGATGGTATTGTAACGGTTTGCAAAAATCTACTTCCCGCAAACGCGTAAGCATCGATAATATTGACATTTGGTATTGTATATGATATTGATATAGCAGCAGATGGATATTTTATAAGAGTTGTCATGTCTTTTGTAAACAGCACCCCCGCCAATGATGCAATATTAATATTGCCTGGCGCAACATTTATTGATGCTAAAGAGCTACAATCCTTAAAAGGTGTTATGCCCCAGTATACATCCCCAGCTCCAATACCAATATCCACGGTTGTTAAAGCTGTGCAACCTTGAAATGCATAATCGCCTACTGCTAAAACATTATTTGGAATTGTTACAGACTGCAAGGTTGTACAGCCAAAGAAAGCAAGATCTCCAATATTGTCTAGCCCCGATGGAAGCGAGATTGAGCTAATAGTAGTGTTCCCCGAAAATGCTTCTTTTCCGATGCTTTTGACTGTGTATATACCCACCCCAGGAATATCTAATACATCAGGAATTACCAAATTCGTAGCAGTTCCGTTATATCCTGAAATTTCAGCATTATCAGCATCAAAAAGCAAGTAGCTGTAATCTCCGAGTATCGGATCACCCGGATAATATCCTGCCGATATTGGAATAGCTAATGAGCTAATTGTCATAATGATAAGTAAAAATGAAACAAGTCCTGATATTAATTTTTTCATTCTTCTTCCCTCCGTCGTCAATTATTTTTATTATTTCCTAATAAAAATTGTTGTCTATTAAGTAATGAACTGATGTCCACAGCATATGAATTCATATATTAAATCATAGCAGATGCGTAAAGTCTTTTATGCATCTATGATAATTATTTGCTTCGCATGTGTAACTACCCAACTTATAATGGTTTGTAAAAATACATAACCTTCATCTATTGGATAGTTACGCAACATCTGATTGTTAAATTACGTTTTTACTAAGGCGTTCTTATTGGGAAAGGACTTGTATTAACTTTTAGTGACTCGCCAATCTGATTTACTGCCTTTACTCTGAAATAATAGCTTGTATTTCGGTTGAGATTTGCAGCTGAAACAAATGATGTAGTGTTAGCAACTACAGAACTTATAAATAGATTTGCAGTAAATGTACTGTTTGTTGCTCTTTCGATAACAAACCCCGTCTCGTTGTTAGAATTGTCTGTCCACGTTAATGTGGCTGTCGCATAACGAACACCGGAAATAACTGCTGTCACCTGAACGTTAGAAGGTTCAATTGGTGAAGTTGGTTGTATAACATTAGCTATGTTTGAATATGCTGAAGATCCAGCTGTGTTAGCAGCTGCAACACGGTAGCGAAGGCCAATGTTAAATATTCCAGTTGTATCAGTATAATTTACAGAACCAACGCCTAACAAAACTCCAACTGTCTGAATAGTATTAAATGTTATACCACTATCCGTAGATCTTTGTATAACAAATCCACTTTCATTAACAGCATTGTCACTCCAATTAAGTACAACAGATGTTCCTATCTGGGTGGCAGAAAGATTCGACGGAGCGGTAGGTTTCTGGTTAGGTAAAATACCAACAGAAGCAAAATTGCTTGTTTCTGAATCGCTTATCACGACAGGGAAATTGGCTGTCTGAGTATCTCCTACTACATTAGATGCCACTACCTGGTAGAAAAAAACTGCGCTAGTGTCGCCAATTGGGTCTGTATAGGTTATTGTGTTCTTCGGAAGATTGGCAACAAGATTAGTCCAAGGGCCTGCCGAACTTGCAGATCTCTGAACAGTAAAGTTTGTTTCATTTAATGAATTATCCATCCATGTTAAAACAACTTTCTTTGCTGAAGCTCTTCCTGTAATTCTGGCAACAAGCGCAGATGGTGACAATGGCGGCAATGCAAAAGCTACTGCATGCATCATATCCATCTCTTCATGTGAAAGAATGTGGCAATGATAAACATATTCCCACCCGTAATTTACTTTATGATTAAGAATTTGTGTAACTGGATTACCTGCTGGGTCAAACCATTCAATAGGTGGTAAAGTAAGAACCTCCCCTTCTGGCATAGTAGGATCTATTAAACGTATACTATTAGGGACTGCAAATGGAATCTGTGACGTAGTAGGCTCCTTAGGTCTCATCGCTATGATTGTCTGCTCGAGAGGATTTACTCTGATTGTTTCTTTCCATCCAAGTTCATTAGCGTCAGGAGGAATCATCCCACCATCCCAAGCAACCCTGTTAATAAGTTGTGCATCAAAAAGGTGGACATGTATAGGGTGTGTGTCAACGCCGTTATGCGTTATTTTCCATATTTGTGTTCCGTCTTTTAGCGAACCAATCTGGGTTGTCTCAATGTCCGCTGTCCCTTTAATTATATCTACTGGGGGACTTGCATATCCATATGGGATAAACGGTGCATTAACAGAGTTCGAAACAGGAGATGTCAATCCAAGAAATCCTGACATTCGCCCATATTCATCATAAACTCCACCCATTTCGTCATGCATTGCTTTAGGTTGAAATGGTAGTGTAACTTCGGGTTGCAATATTCCTTGCGCATTTATTGGTTGAAAGGATTTGCTATTTTCATCAATTTGTACAAAGGCTCTCGCTGGATCAGCTGGATAATTTGCATTATATGCACTATTATATGCAGCTTGTGGAATAATTATTGGGTCTTGATCAGTAGCAAAAACACCGGGGTTTGTAGCGGTTTTTGCAAAAACTGCATTGAGCGCTGCGATGTCATATGTATCTGCAGGTGCTGTGTCAGCAACCCTTATTTGCATCATTGTTCGCGTGTTTGGTCCTTTTCCTGGCAGTGTCGTATCAGCACCCCCTGTGTCACGTTGGTCAGGATCATTGGTGTGATAGTCATATCTTGTGTCGCTTGCTGGAAATGGTGCAGGTGCATCATTATATAAAATCAGTGTTTTGCCTCTATATGCTGAAAAGTCAACAAGAACATCCACACGTTCTGCACTACCCAATAAAAGTGAATGTTGGTCGGTATTGCCTGCATTAAATGCTGTCAAAGCAAGATTCCATGTCATTGGCTGAGATGGTATAATTGCCGGGGCAGGAAGAAATCCACCTTCAGTTCCAATCTGTACCCAATCAGGTCCTTTAGTTGCTGGATCTGGAATAATTTGATTGATGTGCGAAGGAATTGGTGTCGCTGTAGTTGCAGGTATCATTTTAACTTCTGTCAGATAGCCTGGTGTTCCTTCAAGGTACGTCTCATCAGCAACATACATTTGTAAGTTAAAGAAACGATCGTTTGCAGCATTCAAAATTCTAAAACGATATGCCTTAGGGTCAACATCCATATATGGATATGCAGTACCATTAATTACTGGTGTATCCATAAATGATTCACCAGGGGCTGATGGGTTTGGTGTTCCTGGCATAATTGGTGGTTCCCACGGAGCATTTTCTGGGTCATAGTATGGATTTGCTATTGGTTGGAATTCAATCGATGTTGTGGGTGGGTAAAACCATGGTCCATACATCCATCTTCCAAATGGATTCATTCCATCTTCTGCCCATGGGTTTTGGGCGGGCATATAAACATGTGGATACCAAAGGTCTCCTGTATGTGGGGTTCCCGGAGTTGTTCCCCATGACCAAGTAGGGTCTTCAAAAGGAATGGTGGCGGCATTAACAAATGTCTTGTCCTGAATTATTAATGGGATTCCTACATCAGGTAAATATTTCTTAAGTAAAGGATTAACTCCAGATACATTGGTTCCATTTATCAAATCTTTCTCAACCTGATCCACAATAAGGTATGGTGCAGCCATTCCAGCATAAACGTTCAGACGCGTAATTCCATAGGAATGGTCATGGTAAAACATTAGTCTTGCGCTCTGTGCATTCGAGTAATAAAGCGTTGTTGTTCCATCGTTAGTGGCAGAAACAGTATCCGGAAACATGTCTGGTACATCGTAAACGCTAACGCCTTGTGGGTATGACGTTGTTTCATTTGCTGGTGTAATCCATTGGTGAGGCGTACCGTCACTTATCCATACTGTATTATTACCATGAAGATGGACATTTGCACGATTCTGAGTATATTCTTCACCTTCAACTGGACCCATTCCTGCACCCATAACCGTCGTATCAACAGGTATAAACAATTCACCTTTAACACCAGTCGGAAGCAGGTTGTAGAATTTAACTCTTGTGGGCCGATCACTTTCTGAAAGTATCGCCGGACCTAGATAATGCGGTTTGTCTACGCTGTATGCTTGAGTTCCATCTGCTTTAAGTACAGATGTGCCATCTGTATATTTAAGTGGGTGCATTATTCCAGGAACAGCAGGTGTTGATATCTGTACATATCCACGAAGCTTTGTTGGAGGAAGCTCCGAATGCATTTTCTCAGTATATTCAACAACAGCAATTTCATAATAATCGCAACCGGGGTATGCATCCTTATCAGCTACAGCAACAGGAATATACTGCCCTAATAAATTAGTATTATCAGGTCCAAACCCTGGAAGCTTGTCAAGAAATTTAGTTAAAATTGGACTGTTTGCCCAGTTTGCAACACCAAAGTAATCCGGAATCATGTTCCCTGTTACAGGGTCAATCATCGGAGCAGCCAATGTGAATGATGTCTTGGGGAAAATCATCGAAATTGTAACCACAAGAATCAAAACAAATGTCGAAATACCGTGCTTTTTCATTTTTTTATCCTCCGTTTAACTTAAACCATTTTTCGCAATCCCGAATCATGATTCTGATAATATAGTATTTATTGACTAAATAATATGACAAATTTTATAAGAACATGGAAAATATTTGGAATCTTACAAATGCATATATATTGTTGGTAAGCTTTATCTGTCTAACATCATTGTCATTCAAAATTCTTATATTACAATAATTATTTTAGCACTATATGTGTATCCATGCCAAACTATTTATTATTAACATTGTATGAACAAGAAATTTTTTAAGAAATTAAATAAACCTCATAGCAGCAACAGGATCAAGACGAGTCGCTCTATATGCAGGATAAATGCTTGCTACACATGCAATTATAATTGATAACAAAACTGAAATTCCCATTAGTTCTGGCTTAATAGGAATAAACATTGTAATGCCAGTTAAAAACGGGGCAGTAAAGTTTGCAATTATCATTCCCAATGCGAATCCGGCAACACCTCCAAAAAGACTCAAAATTATACTTTCGATAATAATAATTGCAGTTATATTTGCCTTTCGAAATCCAATTGCACGAAAAATACCTATTTCCCTTGTTCTTTCTCTTACAGATGCAGTTACAGTAAGGCCTATGACTAACATTGCTGTTAACAAAATTAAAATGGTAATTGATAATCCAAATCTTATGAGATTATTCAAAAGTTCATTTCTTCCAAGTACCACCTGTCGTAAACTTGTTATTTCAGCATTTGGTAGTAATTTTTGAATATTTGCAATCAATGTATTTTCAGAACCTTTGCTATAATCAGCAGCCAACTCTATTACTGTTAGCTCATTTTGTCTCTCGAGTAATGTTTGAGCAGTTTTAAGATCCATCAATATTTGATTATCTTCAGATGTTCCATTTTCTTCAAGAATGCCCACAACAACAAATTCTGTGTTTTTAAGTTTGATTTTTTCTCCCGTTTGCAACCCTAATGTTTCTGCAATAGCTTTACCAACTATCACCTCGTTATTTGTTGGAATAATTTCCGTTCCACCAGCAAACTTAATCCATGGTTTGATGGCAAAATCGTTTTTGAAATTGCCCCCGGATATTATCATGTCTTGACCTCCTAGAGAGACTATCCCTAATATTTTTGGAGATATTCCTCTTATCATTGTCTTGTCAGGTAACAAATTCATTTTATCAACATCACTCATTGTTAATTTCCCAACATCAAATAATATTTCCGGGACTATAATCCCGCCGTATGAAAATGTAAATTCTCCCCTGTCAGGGGTTATTACAATATTTGCTCCGTATTGTGCCATTTCTTTTGTCATTTCATTCCTAATCGTATCAACAACGCTATATATTGAGGTCATTGTGGCAATTCCAATTGTTAGGCTAAGAACAATAAACACAATTCGCGATTTCCTGCGAAGCAGATTATTAATAGCAATTTTAAATATTGTCATAATCTTCCTCCATCAGGAATTTTTGTAATCAGGGATCAGTTTTAGTAATTCTTCGTTATCCGTATTCAGTAATCCGTCCTTTAGAATAATTGTTCTTCCCATATAAATTGTATTAGTAGGATTATGTGTTACCATTAAAATTGTTAGCCCTTCATTATTCAAATCTCTAAACAACTCCATTATTGAATTACCAGTAGCTGTATCAAGACTGCCCGTTGGTTCATCTGCAAGAATCAAAGGAGGCTGATTAACAATTGCTCTTGCAATTGCCACACGTTCTTGTTCTCCTCCGGACAATTGATTCGGTAAGCGGTTAATTCCGTTGACTAAACCGGTCCTGGCTAATGCAGTTTTGGCCATATCTGCCTTTTTGTGTCCGGTGTGTTTTGTTGTTGTGAGTGGTAGCATTACGTTCTCTAACGCAGTTAAATAAGGTATTAGCTGAAATTGTTGAAAAACAAATCCTAAATAATCCCTTCTGAAATCAGCCCGCTTCTCTTGTTTCAAATCATATATATCAATTGAATCAATTTTCACATAACCTTTTGAAGGTTTATTAAGTCCTCCAATTATTGACAAAAGAGTGCTTTTCCCTGAACCAGATTGTCCCATAACTGCAACTGACTCACCTTTTGAAATATTAAGAGTGATTCCTTTCAGCGCATGAACTTCTTCTCCATCTGATTTGTATGTTTTTGTCAGGTTTTTAATTTTTATAAGCATGTCAGCCATTTGATGCCCCCTTTTATAATAATGTTGTAGTAGAATCAGTAGATTAAGGCCAAATATCTTTTATTCCCATACTCCATATGGGATAATAAATTCGTAAAATAAACTCCGTGTGGCTATCTTTAGTCACCATAATCCTAATAAAATTTAAAATCAATGCAACTATAATGTGTTTTAATTTTTTTAAAAAAACCGAAGAGCCTGAACTGGGTCCATTTTTGTTGCTTTCAAAATTGGATAAAGGCTTGATAATGATGCTATTATCACTGATAGCAATATAGAAGGAAGAATCAGTTTCAAGTTCCATAGGTCTGGAGTCTCCGTATTAACAAGTCCATCTGACTGCATCATAGAAACGACTGCTTTCGTTGCTACTTTTGCTTGAGATAAAAATGGACCTGCAACCTGAGAAATGACACTACCCATAAAATGGCCTATAAGTCCTGCCAGCAAGCTTATAACAATCACTTCAATTAGAATGATGCCAGCTATATATGTTCTCCTAAAACCAATTGCCCGAAAAATTCCAATTTCAGAAGTACGCTCATTAATTGATGAAAGCATTGTTGTCATAACAACCAAGGATGATATGAAAAGTGTTACTAGTGAAAGAATAAATCCGAAAGAAGAAAACTGGTCGATTGTCTTTTCCCTGACCATTGCAGCTTCTCTCAATGCTGTTACTCGGCTGTTAGGTAAAGCTACTGCCAATTGAGATGTCATGTCTTCAATTGGGCAAAAATTGCAAAATCCCGAAACTTCAATCATTGAAAATTCTCCGGGTCTATTAAGCAAAATCTGAGCATCCAGAAGATTGGCATAAATAAGTCCATCTTCATCACTGCCCATTGGATTAAGAATGCCACTAACAGTAAATCCTTTATTATTAATAGCTATCACATCCCCCGGTTTTGCCCCGTATTCCTTTGCTAAATCATATCCGAGTATCATTCCATTTACCGGAAGATCAAGCAACGCAAGGTCAGTTGAAGTACCAGAAGCGATCTGCTCATCATATGATTTGAGTGAAAACCATGGCTTCATAGTGAATTCACTTTTAGTGTCAACCCCTACAATCAATGCCTTCCGGTTTCCTAAAGTTACTGCACCGACAAGTTTCGGAGAAATTACGTTAATACTGTCTCCATCCGCAATAGCACGTATAGTAGGAATGTCTGTATCTCTTAATTTTTTTATATCGATTGTAACTTCTTGTACCTGAGCCCCATCATAATTTAGATCAACGCCCACAGATTTCGGAACAATGACAATGTTTGGCCCATAAGCGTCAAGTTTATTTCCAAGCTCAAGTCTCATTGCATTAACTATTCCATATATCGAGATAACAGTCGAAACACCAATAACAAGACCTATTACTGCAAAAGCCATCTTCATTTTTCGTCTTTTCAAATTTTTGAGTGCGATAACAAAAATATTCATTTTAATCCTCATTGTACCTTATTGTACCTTTTAAAAAGTCAACAACTTATATTTTCTATGCTTTCAATCCTATAAACAAAAATCTTAAGTTACGCGGTTTACTCTTTTCGATGCTTTCAAGCCTATAAACAAAAATCTTATGTTATGCGGCTTACTCTTTTCGATGCTTTCAATCCTATAAACAAAAATCTTAAGTTATGCGGCTTACTATTTTCGATGCGTTTTCCAATCCAAAGACTTGCACTTCCGATTTTTAATCATGGCACTGCTATTATTGTGCATTAAATTCATTTATGCTAATTCTTATATAACAATGTATTTTTATTATTTACTATAACACGGTAATTTTATGAAAGAACAATTTCTTATGAATGCAATTTATGCTTTATGGATCTATTAAACGACTAGAAGCGCTATTTTGAAGTTCTCATACGCCAATCCAGAATAAGTGAATGGTCAATTACTACCATTCCATCTTTTAACTCGGGGTTAAGATTAAATGGCGGATATTTCCCTGATGCTTTTGATCCTGAAAGATATTTTTGATCTTCCATAGAGTAAGTTGTTCGACATTTTTTACATACAATAGTTTTACCAGCAAGAAAAAATTCATTGCTTGTACATTCGCATAAAGCAACACCTTCAAATATTCTACCCTGAGATGAAATATATGCCATAACAGGAACCGAAAACCCTTGAGAATTATTAATTTCGAATTTTACAATATTAAATTTATCAAGCTCCGAAAAACTTATGCTTATCATCCCATCTTTTACTACTGGGATAGTCTGCTTCATCTGTGCTATTTTGCCTATGTATGATCTTGGGTTTGCAATGATTTTACCTGCGGAAGCAGAATCCTTATCAGAATTTAAAATCTGATAAACAAAAACTGAGATAACAAAAAGTAAAGCAATTGACAAAATCGTAATCAAAACGATTTTTCTTTTTGAAAATCGCACATTAGTCTGTTCCATTATATTTGTCTTACTATTTTCTATCATGAACAGCACTCCTTTAAATCAATTTGTTTCGATTAATTTTAATGGCTATCGTCTTAACTCAGTAAAGGTTTAAAACTCCGTAGAATCATACTAAATTTAAGCAATTACAAAACGAACTGTTGAAAAATTAATGGATGCCACTTTCCTTGATAGTATTTGTAAGAAACAATTTAGCCCTACTGAGTAAACGCTATAGTTTTATTAATTTTTATTCAACCCTATTTGACTTTATTTAACTCCACTTAACTGTATTTAACTTCCAAAAATAATTTCATTTTTAAAATTTATTTACTCCATTGCTTCTGTCATGCCTGTAACTTTAATAATAGGATACGATTTCCCATCTGCTGCTTTCATAGTATCGCCGTTTAAAGTTCCTGTAACTGAAATATATAAGTGGTCCTTTTTTGTTGAATTGTTCACGAGATTAATTGCAGTTAGTTGACCATCCTTCGCTTTCGGGGCAAATTCGCCATCGAAATAATAAAAGTCATAAGTTTTATCAGTTTTTAGTACAGCAATACCATAACCTGACGCAGCGCATCCTGTCATCTGAAGGCAGGCTTTCGAATCCAATGCCGGATCAGGTTTTTTATCATAGCAATGATAATCTATTATATATCCCTTCATAGTTTGCTCCTTAGCCTCTACTTTTGGCTTTGTTGTGCACCCAAGCATTACTGAGACTAACATTGTTAGAACAAGGCAGATAGCAGAAATTTTAAGATTTGTTTTCATTTTCATAAGACGTCCTCCTGAGTTATATTTGTTGTTGAAATAACTATAACTCTTATTGTTCGGTTATGAAAGCTTTTTTAAAGCATTCATAATAATTTAACAATTCTAATTGATTTGTTTTCAAATCAGTAATTTTGTCATAATCAAACTTTGATTAATCAATACAAATTATAAAATAAGAGCTAAAACATATTATAAAATAAGAGCTAAAATGTTAAGCAGCAGAGTGAAATTTTGAAATTTAAAAGTTGATTATATAGCACTTTGTGGCATTATTAATATCAATAATTATGTCTTACAACATATGGGCTGTTGATAGTTCCATTTCCAGAGACAAAAACATTGGGCAAAAGATTTATATAAAACGCCGGTCTGACACCTACATAGAAATAATTTGCATTTTCGTAATATATGCCTTTTTCATGGTATGGGCTTTTAAATGACAGTAAATAAACTTTTGAAATATTATAATCACAAACAGGTGTTCTAAGCCAATTGTACCAGAATTTATTAACCGCTAGAAATGGTGTAATATCGTGCTGTGAATTGTCAATCATTTGCTGTGTTGGTTTGCCTATGTAATAATCTGCTCCCAAAATCTGACTGTTTTGAGCAACTTTGTTTATTTGAACTATATCGAGCACAAACATTTTATCTGTAACATCATGAAAATATGCTTTATTATAATTTTGAATTACATCAGGCAAGTTTTGCATATTTGGTTCATTTCTTGGTGTTGGGCTGTCTCCTTTGTTAATAAGTGGCTCCGAACCGCCTGTGCTTAATTTTATGTAATCAATTTGCGGAAGCAATGATTTTTGCGACACGCTTTTAATAATTTTAAGTTCTCCCTTAGTAAAGTTGTCTAGTGCGAGAAATCCTTTTTCATTAGCATATGGATTTTTCCCATCCTTCAGAAATTCTTTAAATGGAGGAGTACCGTAAGCCCAATCTACCTTTTCAGCCTGCGCTTCAGAATTAAGCCATGTTCGAAGAGTTGATGTCTCCCAAATGTTTGATCCATATGCCGTCCGAGTTTTTGCTACATCTTCTTTTTGTATCGTTTTATCTGGATAAAGGTTAACACCACCCGAATCAAATGCTTTCATTGTTAATATTCTATCGGACAACATCAAAAGTCCATTTGCATCGGTGAAAACACAGCGCCAAAGTACAGGTTTTCCGTAGTATCTGCCCATCTCTACGTAATCTCCAACTTTTAAAACAGATTTTATTACAATATCTGTTGTTGGTTGCACTGTTGGAATTGGAGTAGCTTTATTCGTAGAAGAACTTGCATTCCGACTGCTAGGAGCTGAAAGTGCTGAATTTGCAGAATTTGTCCCGTTTTGCGAAGTTGATCCCGTTCCCGAATTCACCCCAGAATCGTCCGAAATTCCAGAACTAGTTTCGTCATTTGACTGGTATCCTGATCCAGCAAATGAGTCGCTAGATATTTGGGAAGTGCTTGTGCCAGTAGGTTTCGAAAAACAGCCTGAGAGTATTGAAACAGAAACAATTAGTGTAAGTATACTTATGGGTTTAAAAATCAATGAGTGCTTATTCATATAAATGCCCCCTAAAAAACGAATACCGATATTAGCAATGACTACTCTATTCCACTACAAAAACAGAAGTGAAAGTTAAAGTCACTAATATCATAATACCAATATTGCAATGGTTCGTAAATACAAATTTCTTATTTTCGTAATTTGCGATTTCTTTTTGTCTCAATAAAATCGAGCAATTTATCAGCTTTGTGATTCATTAAAAGTTCTAATGGGAAAGATATTGATTCCAGTATTGATGCAACCGCGGATACTTCACCAACATCCCATGGGCAATGTGCATCTGAGTTTAAAAGAACAGGAACTCCTTGATTCATACATTCAATTGCAATTTTTCGGCAGGTTTCTTCACCGCCTTTTCGTACTCTTGCAGAACTAGCGTTCATTTCAATGAAAACGCCACTCTCTTTACAGGCACTCACCACTTCTTTGATATCGAAAGGATATTCCGGGGCATCAAGATGTCCTAAAATATCAACATTTTTATTGGAAGCCGCTGCAATAAGGGCCTTTGTATGTATTTTGCTGTCGACTACTGTGAAAGTCTGCTTATGAAATGAAGCAATTACCCAATCAAGTTTTTTGATAAAATCATCTTCAAGGTCCAGATTTCCTTCTGTATCCATAATATTTGCTTCTATTCCACGAAGAATTATTATCCCATTAATGATGCGGGGAAGAATTCTCATGTTGTAAAAGTGCCAGGGGTGAGGAGAATCAGGTAATAGGGGTCCGTGATCAGTTATTGCAATAGCTTTAAGTCCTCGTTTTGCTGCTTGTTCAAGATTTTCAGAAAGCGTTCCATAGGCGTGTGTGCTAGCGATAGTATGCGTATGAGTGTCAATTTCAATTGTGTATTTCGTGTTCATAATTCCTTTTTTAATATTAATTAAGTATTTTTCTCTAATATTTTCTGCTCTTAACTAAAATCCCTTTCCCAAAATTTATTAATACAATTTACTCTAGTTTAATTTAGTCTAGTCTAGTCTAGTCTAAGCTAATCTCGTCTAGACTAGGCTAGTATTGTCTAATCTAGTCTAAGCTAATCTCGTCTAGACTAGGCTAGTATTGTCTAATCTAGTCTAAGCTAATCTCGTATAGGCTAGGGTAGTATTGTCTAATCTATTCTAAGCTAATC
>JBBQKF010000079.1:0-13452 GCA_038326615.1 Saccharofermentanales bacterium
AAATTTGGCATATTTCAACCTGTAGTTGAAAATCATTTTTTGAATGTCGCAAAATAACTATTTTAAAACCGCCTTGCCGCCGTTTGCGTAACAGGTACGGATATTAGAATAAATCACTATGCGTACCTGTTCTCGTTAGAAATAATACCAGTTCTTTATTGTATATTTCATAAATCAATATCCAATCTGGTGTTATATGGCATTCTCTGCACCCTATGTAATTGCCAATCAACTGATGGTCTTTAAAATTATCTGGTAAAAGCTTTTCGTTCGCAAGCAAATCAATAACTTCGTTTAACTTGCGAACATCATAACCTCTTTTTGCAATGCGCTTATAATCCTTTTTAAATGCACTGTAATATCTAATCGTCAGCATTCAAATCCTCCATAAGTTCGCTTACAGAGGTAAATGAACGACTAAGATTTTTTCTATTTTGTACATCATCAATCGCTTTTTTTGTTTCAGCGTTTGGAATATTAAGTGACACTTCAAAAGGTAATCGTTGCTCTCTAATAACCACTTTAGCAAACATATTAACTGCAACAGAAATATTAAGTCCCACTTCTGAACAAAATTTTTCAAGTCCCTTTTTGACTTCCTCATCAATTCGAATATTTAATGTTGTTTGACGCATAATATAACTCCTTTCACATATTGTACGTTCATTGTATTGCATAATATACACATTGTCAATACATATATGTAAAATTCTTGACATATAATTTAAAAATTCCAGTCCAAAGCTGATCAAATGCAGATTCAATTCTATCCTTTGCTTCTTTGACCGCCTGATCTCCCAATCCCACAATATTTATAATTGAAAGACCTGCAAGCACTTTGACCTGCACTGCAATCGGATAACCTGTAATTCCCGTAATACCTATTGATCTTATGACCGTTGCCATACAAATATCCTTTCAGAAGCTTCATTTATTGTCATATATCAAAATCTTACACCATCTTTTTTAGCAATTCAATTACCTAAATATCGACAATTTGCGACAAGGGGACGGTTCCTCTGTCGCATTTTTTGCTGCATATCGATCGTCTTTGCGACAAGGGGACGGTTCCTCTGTCGCATTTTTTGCTGCATATCAACCGTCTTCAAGACACTCTGCGACAAGGAACAATGTTGTCGGTTGACTTATATGTGTCAAATGATATAATTTGCTTATACAAATGGTTTAGGGGGTGGTTTTATTGCCTTTAATTAATGAATCAGGAACTTATTGGTTTGATATGGCCGACTACGATATATAAACAGCAAAAGCAATGCTATTAACCAAGCGATTTTTATATGTTGGTTTCCTTTGCCATCTGGCATCTGGTAATAGAAAAAATGCTTAAAGGGTTTTTGGCTGAAAAACATTCTGAAAGTCCAGTACCTTATATTCATAACCTTACCAAATTGTCAAAATTGTCTGAATTATATAGTAACATGAGCGAATTTGATAAAGATACACTAGATATTTTGGACCCATTGAATATCGAGGCAAGATATCCAAGTGTAAAAGAAAAACTAGCTGCATCACTTACAAAGGAGCGTTGTGAGATAATTTTAAATAGAACTGAGGTGTTGTCAAAATGGATCAAGATGAAATTATCGGAATAGTTAATCAGTATGTAAAAGAAATAATTCTGAATTTTTCACCAATACAAATCATTCTTTTTGGCTCATATGCAAAGGGAAATGCTAATACTGAAAGCGATATTGATATTGCCATTATTGTTGATAAAATTGATGGTGATTATTTAAACAATGCTTTTTTACTTTATAAGCTCCGTCGCAATGTTGATGACAGGATTGAACCTATATTACTTGAATCCGGTTATGACCCGAGTGGTTTTTTGGACGAAGTAAAACGCACCGGTAAAATAGTCTATAATGCAGCATAATGTTTATTCAATTGACTAATTGCAATTTAGTGCGCCCCTGTTTTAATTAGTAGTTACCGATACGAATAAAAAAACCAACTCTGATGCCGGTCCATTTACGATTTCCCAAATTCCCTAATTGCATTTTTTGTTGGTAACAAGTTCCCAATATTTCTGTCACCCAAGAACAAGAATCCTTCCCTGAATGTCGCAAAATAACTATTTTAAAACTGCCTTACCGCCGTTTGCGTGCAGGTATATTTTGCGACCTTGCACGACCCGCACTACGTGGCACTCAGGTACCCAGATGAACAACTTACGTCCCCTTGACACTACTTCCATTTTCATAATTAGTAAGAATTCATTTCTGGAAACGCCCCATTCTCTTTTACATATTTATATGTTTCACTTAGATAATCTCTTGGTGTTATGCCTTTCTTTAGTGCCTCGTCAAATTCTCTTAACCAGTAATTAGTTAGGCTATATTCTTTAAGTAATTTCAACAATACATACAGTGAAATTTCTTTATCTCGTTCAATATTATTAATGTTAAAGTATTCAATTGCTTTTTCATATTCACACAATTCTATAGAAATCCGAAAAATAATTTCTACCAGATTATTGATTTTTTCGATCCTATTGAATTCAGATAAATCTGAAGAATACGATCTTTTAGATGAAATTGTCTTGCTATTATTTTCAGATTTCAAAACCAAACACTGGGCAATTGCTGTTTCTTTAGAGTCAGCAGATTTAAGCTTTTCAACCAAAATTATTATCAAATCAGAATATACTGTGATACGGCTAAGTCCGTTGTTAACAATCAATGCAATAGAACTCTTAACGGACTCTTTGTTAATCCCTCTTTCAAATTCTCTTGTGATAATCAAATCAAGCAATTCCGTTTGCACGATACCAACCGAATTAAAGGCGTCGTCAGTATTGAAAATATAATAACAGCAGGCATGACATAACATTTCATATAACTTTTTTAATAATTCAGTCGCAACAATTTCTGATTCCCCATCATACTTTATTTCTTGTAAATCTTTTATATAAGATTTTACCTTGAATCTCCATTTTGATCTCTCATTTTTGCGAATAAAATTATTTGGGGCAAAATAATACTGTTTATATGCATAGTCAATAAATTTTTCAATCTCCACTTTCAAAATATTAATATCCAGTTTAGTCTCATTCTTATAAGCATTTTTACCTATCTGCATATATGAATGAATGTCATTGAGCATTCCGTCAATATCTTTTTCTTCACGCAATTTCTTGGGGATAAGCTTGTACATTTCTAAAACAATAAGCCTTAAGTCCTCACCTTGATACTTTTTAAGTAATTCTCTGATTTCTGCCACTAACATAATAATCTTGCTCCAATACTAATTTATTTTTTCATGTGTCTAACGTGATCTAATATATTATAATGCATTGCAAATTCGTTGTTTTCCAAAAAAATACCCCTGAGCTCGACTCTCCTTCAAAAAATATTAGAGAATGTACTGTCAAGGGTGAAATACGAAAGCAGAATCAAATTCGATGCAACTCAATTATATACTAATTAAGTTTCAAATTCAACGCCTGATGAAAAGTCCGGCTATTGCTGTTTTCGTATTGTTTTCGTATCAATACCTTCATTGAAATATCGTAACGCCCCTTTTACCGCCGTTTCACTACGTGGTATCCAGATGTTTTAAGACAGGGGTAAGACAGGGGGACGGTTCATCTGTCCCAGAAAACAAGACAGGGGGACGGTTCATCTGTCCCAGAAAATGCGACAGATGAACCGTCCCCTTGTCCTATGAAGGAATTATTGCACATGCTACTTACAAGATATCTGCTGGTAAAATAGAAGGTATCAACAACAAAATTAAAACTATGCGAAGGCAGGGATACGGATATCCTGACGATGAATATTTCTTCCTTAAGCTATTCGATTTAAGCAGGAAGGACTATGTTAGAAATATACAATTCCACAAAATTTGTGATTGAGCCAAAGTAATTATAATGGGAAGTATATTTGAATTGTCACATCAGATAAGAAATACCAAATCCAATCGTATATCCATTATACCTAATACCGCTACTTATTATCAATTAATTTTTGAATCTCCACTTTAATATCGGCAAATTCCAACCCGTTTTCTGCGCAGAAATCTCTAATAACCGCTGAAGTATCGGATATATTAGTCCCTAATACTACTTCTATAGCTTCTTTTTTAACACCGATAGCCAAAACCTCTTTAAACGTTGTTTTGCCTTTTATAAAGTTTTCACTCTCACTTACAGCAACGATTTCTGTATTATCTGCAGAAACCTTTTCAACGGCCACAGTATGTGTCATTACAAAAGTTTTTTGCTCGTCAGTCATCTTACCGGCTTTCAATAAAATCTCTTCCGCCGTGTCCGGAAAATATGTTGTATCTGTGAGTTCTATAGGCAACCCTTTGTATAACGCCACAAAAATACCAACAGAGCTTGTACCTACTTCTTTTCCGTCGCTAGCGGCTAAAACATATATAGCTTCCAAATCTTTGCAAAGGAAAGAGGAAAATGAATTTTTATTTTCGAGTGCAAAGGCATTTGCCAGATCGTCAAGTGGAACATTAAACAAACTGCTAACATCTCCGAATGAATAAGAACCTCTTATATCGTCCGGATTATATTGCCCGGCCGCCTCCCCTGTCAGATATTTCGCAGGAATTTTAGTGGTAGTCGTTTGCCATATCCCCAGAGCATCTGTTATAAATATTGTGCCGAAAACTATCACTGCAATTATAATACTAAGTAATATTTGATTAATTTTCATTCTTTTTTTCTCCCCCTATCCTTAAATCTACCGTATTCTTTACAGGGCATGCATTCTCACTTGAACATTTTAAACAGGAGATACATTGATGATTGAATACAGTCTTTTTCGCTGAAACTTCAATATTCATAGGACAGGCTTTATCGCAGGCATTACAGCTTATACAAGTACTTTCATTTCTTTTGATTTTAAAAATTCTGAATAAATTGAATATTCCAAGGGTGGCACCGTATGGGCAGGCATATTTACAAAATGGTCTCTCAACAAATAAGGAAAGTAACAATGTAACCGCAAGTGCAATATATGCTGTTATTGCAACTTCGTTTGTAAATAGATTGAACAGTGCATAGTAAGGGTCAACATTTTGAAAAACAAGTTTTGCCGTCATTGCTGTATTATACACAACAAGGGCTAAAACAAAATAACGGATATATCTAAGAATATTGTCAATTCCCTTTGGTATGAAATGATTATATCTTTTCCCGAAAATCTTTTTACCAATTTTACCTACAAATTCCTGGAATGTTCCGAACGGGCAGATCCAGCCGCAAAATACAGGACCGAAAAGCAGCGACAGTCCAAAAACCGCAAGCATTAATATAAATGCTGCGCTATGTATTTTTTGCACAAATACGCCTGCAGCAAACAAATTGTAAATCGATACAACCCCGCCAAACGGACAAATAGCATGTAATGATGCTTCTGAAATGAGTGGAATGGATATCCCTATCTCGATTAAGTATTTTGACGAAACCGTTAACAGCACAATGAGAAAAAAGCCAATCTGAATGGCAGGACGCAACCATTTTTTCTTTAATAATTTATTCATTCATATACCTCCTTGTTGGTTTATAAATGAATTATATTATTAGGTTGTGTTTAATTTATGTCAAAAGTATAATTTGTTTATGTTGATATGAAATATAATCAAGAAATTCGATGTAGCAAATCCCTCATGCTTACTTGCTGTCTTTGATTTTCAAAATAATTGATTCTCAACCCTCTATTTTATATCCTTGCAATTAAAGGAATCCAGTCATTTAATTTACTTATGTAATATTTTACCACTGATTATTGTTTCACACCATAAGTATGTGAAAATAATCATTGCCAAATATTTATCTATATATTTATCTATAGATTTATCTATAGATTTATCTATATATTTATCTATATATTTATCTAATAGTGTATCGTAAGCAATCGCATAATTAAAGATTGGAAGACCGCAATCAAGGCTTTTCGTAAGCGTTTCGGTGTCAGGTACCATTTCGGCGATAGCACCTTATCCAAGCCCCACAACCCTTGCTATCATTACATTTCACCCCCCCAATCACGACCTACCGCCGTTTCGGTACGTGGTACCCAGATGATTTCTTTTTTATTTTTACCTGTTACGACTTTTTTACCTGTAGTCTCTTCTAGTTGATTTTTAGCTGCATTAGCTACCAATCCACCTTGTCGTGCAACTGTTTTATTTTCTTCAAACGTCTCAGGCTGCTTTTTCTTAGAAATTTCTGTTGTTGATGCTTCCGCAAGCATATTTAAAACAAGCTCAAGATTAGTCATATTATCTCGCAAACTTTCTTTTTTTAAACCTTTGAGATTCTTATATTCCTTCGTGCTTATTCCTGCCCAAGCTTTGGTAATCTCGTCAGTCAAAATTGCATATTCAACGCCCTTTTGCACTCCACGGCTATCCCATTCATCCGTCAGTTCTTTTCTGACTTCAATTGTTTTTAGTCTTTGGTCAATCCACTCTTTCGAATAACCTTTCCTAAAAAATGTTTCCAAGGCACGCTCTATGGCTTTCTCTGGATCTGCGGTTTCATCTATTCTTTCACTACCAACCATTGCAAGCCACATTTTAAAAGGCTCCGCTTTGGGTGATGGTATCGATTGAATAAGCCTTAAAATTTCCTCGGTATCAGCAACATCGGTCAAACGCAATTTTCCATCTTCAGCCTTCATTTTCAACTGGCTACAATTTGTAGCCAGTTGACTTCCTTCAGATTTCAATCTTGTTTTAAGTACGCTCCAGTATTTTCTTGGGTTATCACTTTCGCTAAGAACACCCACAACATCAATAATAGAAAAAAACCACTTTTCTTGCTCATCATCCCATAAAACACGAACTTTTTTATCTTCAAATAACTTAATTGCTGTCGCCTTATCCACTTTGCACCTCCATATAATTCATGTTTTACTGCTAATCAATCATTATCAGCAATTAGCATATAATGATTTTATCATTTCACGCTATTGATAACAATAATAATTTAGTTTTTCAAACATAAAACGCTAACCTGTAATTCCCGTAATACCTATTGATCTTATGACAGCCGCCATGTTAATAATCCGCTCGTACGATCACCGGCATATATTAAAAATTAGCGTACTCCGTTTCAATCTGACCGACTGTGTCATATACCGGCATATATTAAAATCTTACACCATCCGGATTAGTAATGCAACTCACTAAATATCGACATTTACCCACATAAACCTACGATTTCCAACAAATAGAATATTTAGAACAGAAATTCTAACAAACTTTACCAATACCAACTTTATGCGCGTCTATTTTAATTAGTAGTTACTGATGTGGATAAAAAACCAGCACTACTGCCGGTCTATTGTCGATTTTTTAAAATTCCGATTTGCATTTTTGCTGATAACAATTTCCCAAGGTTTCTGTCACCTAAGAATAAGAATAATTCCTTGAATGTCGCAAAATAACTATTTTAAAACTTCCCTACCGCCGTTTGCGTACCAGGCACCATTTCGGCGGTAGCTCTTTATTCAATCCCCGCAACCCCTGCTATCATTACATTTCACGTTCGCCACTTCGACTTACCGCCGTTTGCGTACCAGGTATCATTTTGGCAATAGCTCCTTCTCCAATCCACACAGCCTCTGCTATCATTGCATTTACCGCCCCCGATCACGACCTACCGCCGTTTCACTACGTGGTACCCATGTGCATGTGGCGACCTTGCGCGACCGCACTACGTGACACCTAACTACGCACCTGACTGGCCGCACTGCTTGTTCCCCATGTAACCTAGACTGTTTGCTTTCTCTTTAAAGTCTCTGCAACATTTATTACTGGTAATATTAACGAAGGAATATTGGCAGCTGTAGTTAATGATGAAACAATTGACCTTAGAAAAGGAAACATAATTGCTACTGTATTATCATGAAGTAATGCTTGCTTTATATCATCATCATTTTCCATACGAATAGAAAAATTCCCTGTCATAACAACATCTAAATTGAATGGCTGCGGATTTTCGTTTGTGCTCTTTATAGAGATAGAGAGTTGAACCTTATACTTTCCATTATTAAGCTCGCTTACAGACATCCCAAATTCAGGTGAAATTCGAAAATCATCAATTTTATCAAATGCCTCCGATAATTCAAAATGAATTTTATTAACTTCATATCCCATAAATTGCAGACAGCTATTAACCAACATTTTGCAATCCTCCAAAAAATCCATTACTAGAGTTATACTGATAATTAGAATGATCTATTCGATAAGAAATAGGATTTTCTCCACATATAATTCGAGGTTTATACTCAAGAAGCATTCTCATCGCCCGATCATAATCGTGTTGTGAAACACATTTTACATTTTTCTTTAACAAATATTCAAAGACATCAGGATGTCTGGCAAGTTCAATCAAATTATTCTGAGCAAGATCTTGAATACTTCCATTTTCATACCGAGTAATAGTTTTGTCCCCAAGCCCAAGTAATCTTCCAAAAGCAGTTTGTGATAACGAATACTTATCTCTTATTCTCTTAATTTCTTCAGGCTGAAGCAAGCCGTGATTTGTCCGGTATTTGCGATAGGCCTCTTTTAAGTTATTGTCATCAAGCTCTTCATTCCAAATCTGTTCTCCGCAATGTTTACAATAAGAAACCTTCGCAATAATTTCTGTCTGCTCATTCCTAACCGGATAAGATTCCATTTCCTCTCTTATCTCAATTTCTCTTTCTTCCCCACATTTGTTACAATACATATCCTCATTCATAATTTCAACCCCCTTAAGGTTCACTTCTTTGTTTCCTAGTTTTTCATAAATCAGTTAACACTACCAAATTCTCTACGACACCTATATTAAATATTATCAAGATGAAAACTAATGATTTTCACTTCTCCATTTTGTTTATATTCGACTTTAAATTTGATATATACCAAATGCCCATATATATTTTTCTTAAATACCCAAAGAGAATCGCTGTTGGGAACGTCCCTATCAACTTCAGGACCTAAATAATAGTCAAGTATTGATAGTGAACAAATTTCAGAAATAGCATCATGCCATGTAATACCAAGTTGTGCCAATGTATCCAAATTTTTCTTTCTGTCAATTGCAGTATATTTCTTTCTACTGATTGCAGAACGCATATCAGTCAATACTTTTTCAATCATTACCGAGGATGTAGCCAAACCGATAGCGCCTCCCACGCGTAGTATCATATGATACTATACCAATTAATATAATGACTTGTCAAGCAAATTCATTAAATTGATTGCTTCAATAAATTACATTTTTTAGGGTTACCCCTGCTGCCATATATTACAATCTTACACCAATTTTTATTTCATACAACTCACTAAATATCGACATTTACCCACATAAACCTACGATTTCCAACAAATAGAATATTTACGTTTCGGTGTCAGGTACCATTTCGGCGGTAGCTCTTTATTCAATCCCCACAACCCCTGCTATCATTGCATTTCACGCTCACCATCACGACCCCCCGCCGTTGCGGTCCGTGGTACCGAAACGGCGGTGGACGCGTGGGTGACGGCGCGGCGGTACAATTCAATATTCGTTAACACTTCGACGACTGAGTCGAAGTAATTTCGCAATTTCTGTGTTTGTAAATCCTTGATGCTTTGCTTCCTGTATGAATTTTTGCTTGACGATAAAAATCTCCGGATTGCGGCTTTTTGTAATGATTTCGTTCTCTGTTTTTTCGTCGCCTGCAACTTCTTTTAGTAAAGTTATAAGTTTTTCACACCGTTTGTTGGTAATAATACCTAGGGGGCTTACGGCTGTCAAAGGTTTATCAAAATGGCTTTCCATAAAGCTCATATATGCCTTTAATGCTTTTTCATAAGATGTATCAATATAACTAAACAAGCGCGGCTTGTTTATAAGTAATTCTTTTTGGGATACTATTTCAAGATGAGCACAAAACCGATATTGTGACGGGTGCTTAACTAATCCAGCTTTTACAGGATTGTTGGCAATATAATATAGGAGTTGTAGAAAATGACGATCATCAATAACATTAAATGCGCTGTACCGCTCACCGTAAACGGTTCCTGACCGACTATATTTTTTGTTGTAATACTTACTGTATGCAAGGTTAATTTGCTTCATAATCAGTCCAATGTCATTATCAATCATTTCAAGTAATATATGGTAATGATTGTCCATTAGAACGTAGTAAAGCAGGTGGAATGGATACTTTTTCATTGTTTCGCTCAAAATATCGAGGAATTTCGCCTTATCTAATTGATCGTCAAATATATACGACTTATTATTGCCTCTTTGGATAACATGATAAATCCCGCCGGGATAAAAATTTCTACCTTTTCGCCCCATATACTCACCACCCGTTATAGTGCCATTTTCCGTGGCCCTTGTAGCAAATTAAGTGATCATATTCAAGGTTGAGTAAAGCAGGCTCAAGTGCGTCAAAAGAAATGTTTGTCTTTTCTCTTATTTCATCCGTCGATAAATCCGAAAACTCTATCGCATTTATAATTATGTTATCTTTCAAATTTGCAAAATGGCTATTCACATTTTGAGTTTTGAAAATATATTCCTTTGCTCCATTTTTTAAAAGAAAACGATTGCCTGCACATAATGCAGAATTACTTTGCGGATTGACTACGTATACGGGACGACCATGTTTTTGTGCAAAAGAAGCTGTTAGTAAAGACCCGCTTTTTGCAGGAGCTTCTGTCACGACAACTTTATCTGACAATTGGCTCATCAGGGCATTTCTAATCACAAAATTATATTTTAATGGCATTACTCCGGCAGCAAACGGAGATATTACGGCACCGTGCTCAATAATTTCTGACATCAATTTGCTATGTTCCCGTGGATAACAAAGATCAAGCCCGGTTGCAATAAAGGCCTGAGTTTTTCCTTTTGAAGAATTCAAGGCAGTCTGATGGGCACATTTGTCTATCCCACGAGCAAGTCCGCTATTGATACAGATATCTGAGTCTGTTAATTCTTCACATACTTTTTTTGTATAATAAATCCCATATGCGGAGCATTGCCTTGTCCCGACGACAGCACAGGAAGATCCTTTAAATAATTCCCCTTTATAAAAGTATACCAGTCTTTCTCCGGAGATAAAATTATCATTCTCGGGGGTTATCATTTTTATTTGTAGTCTTTCATGTAAATATTCAATGTGTTTAGCCAAATCCAGTGATTCACAAGAAAAATTATCGACAAAAATACTTTTCTCAATGTCGAAGGCGATAAGTTCAGCAAGGTCTAACTCATAAATTTGTTTGGGTGTTTTGAAAACATCGAGCATTTTTCTTTTTGTTGAAAATGAAATTCCTTTCAGCTGATTAAACCAAATCCAATATAAGTCCATTATCATATATTCCTCGTTTTCCTAAAATTTAATGGAAATTTCCTTTTCTAAATCTCTACCGTGTAGAGCAGCAACAATATCTGCTTGTCGTATTTCAGTCGAATCATCCAGGTCTGCAAATGTTCGTGCTAATCCCAATATTTTATTATATGAGCGTACGCTGAATGCTTGTTTTTCATAGGATTTTTCGATTATATCCCGGCACTCCGAATTCAAAACACAAAATTCACTTATGTGCTTGGTTTCCATTTGAGAATTTGTTCGGATGTTGTTAATATTTTTAAACCGTTTGGTCTGCAATTGTCTTGCTGATATAACCCGCTGACGGATATTTTTCGAGGAAAATTTATCGCTGAAACTTTGTTTTTCGAATAAATTAACTATTCCCAAATATTTCTGAATGTCTAATCTGTCATACACTGGACCGGATACACGCTGGCGATACTTAAGGACATCACCGGGTGAGCAGGTGCATGTACCAGTTCCAAAATGACCGCATTTGCACGGATTCATTGCAGCAACTAACATGAAATTCGAAGGGAAAGTATTAGTCTGTTTTACCCGTGCAACTGTAACCACACGGTCTTCAAGCGGTTGTCTTAGTGAGTCGATTGTTTGCCGCGAAAACTCAGGAAGTTCATCAAGAAACAAAACACCATTATGTGCCAGTGATATTTCGCCCGGCATTGCATTGGCACCGCCCCCGATTATCGCGTTAGGCGAAGTGTTATAATGCGGAGAACGAAACGGACGAATAAGTGAACCCTTATAATCCCCAATTGTTCCGGCAACACTTTGAATAGTCATAACTTCCAAAGCCTCCTCTTCACTCAGTTCAGGAAGAATAGACGGGATTCGTTTAGCAATCATTGACTTACCACAACCGGGAGGTCCTATCATAAGTAAATTGTGATTACCGGCTGCAGCAGCAGTAATAAATTTCATAATATGATCATGTCCGTAAACATCTATAAAATCCGGTTGGGAAGGCAAAACCAATGCGCACGCATCTATCTGACGGGGAATATATTGCATTCTTTTCTCAATCCATTTTATAACATCTATTAATTTCTCAAACCCTAAAAGTTTTATACCTTTGACTCTTGATGCCTCAGGTAAACTTCCACCAGGCAAAATGACACTGGAGTAGCCATTCTTTTTCGCTTCAATAACCATTGGAAGCACTCCCTTGAAATGATTAAGTTCACCGCTCAAACCAACTTCTCCGATAAATACAATTTCATCAAGCAAAATTCCAGCAGGTTTCAATTGCTCAGTCTCAATCAACAATCCGATAAGCATCGGTAAATCAAAATAGGTACCACTTTTCTTAGTATCACTTGGTGATAAATTGACAATTATTTTCTTCTTTGGAAATTCGAGTCCAAGCTGATCAAATGCAGATTCAATTCTATCTTTTGCTTCTTTAACAGCCTGATCTCCCAATCCCACAATATTCATAATTGAAAGACCGGCAAGCACTTTGACCTGCACTGCAATCGGATAACCTGTAATTCCCGTAATACCTATTGATCTTATGACCGTCGCCATGTTAATAATCCTCTCGTATAATCTCTTTATTGACATATATTAAAATCTTACACCATCCTTTTTCGTAATTCAATTACCTAAATATCGACACTTACTAACATAAACCTACAATTTCCAACAAATAACCCGTTGGGGAAGGTTCCTCTGTCGCATTTTTTGCTGCATATCAACCATCTCCAAGACACTCTAATCGCAACTTAATGCACCTCTGTTTTAATTAGTAGTTACTGTGGCAAATAAAAAACCAGCATTGCTGCCGGTCCATTGTCGATTTCACAAATTCTGTGTTGCATTTTTTGTTGATAACAAGTTCTAACTTCCTTACCGCCGTTTCGGTGTCAGGTACCATTTCGGCGGTAGCTCTTTATTCAATCCCCACAACCCCTGCTATCATTACATTTCACGCCCCCCATCCCGACCTACCGCCGTTTCGGTACGTGGTACCCAGATGCCAGTTCGCCTCTGTTACTTAGTCTGTTTCATACAACCCTCTGACAATGGAAAACAATTCTCCGCCGTCAACGAGCCGCCGGATCTTGGCTGTCGGGTTTACATATTC
>JBBQKF010000080.1:0-13108 GCA_038326615.1 Saccharofermentanales bacterium
AATGAATTTCTAATTATTCTTTTAGTAATATTCAAATGAATTTTTAATTATTCTTTTAGTAATATGCAAATGAATTTCTAATTATGCTTTTAGTAATATGCAAATGAATTTCTAATTATGCTTTTAGTAATATGCAAATGAATTTTTAATTTTAATTTAAATAATACACAAATGAATGTTAATTTTTCATTTTTTGATGCCCAATCTTTTTAGAACATAATAAATTCGCTTGTTGCCTTAATAAAATAAATGCTATATATATGAAAAGAACTGTCAGCAGGATAAAGTCAATAATTATTCCAATTTACTTGATTTTATGTTCTTACAAGATGATGCAGTTTTGCAGGACGAACAATCGCTACATCCGGCAATATAATCTGAATTATTGATACTCTTTGTAACATTATCATTAACTTCACAACTTTTACTACACCCTGAGCAACCTTTGTTTTTATTTTTTATAAGGTAAAATATTGCTCCCACAACTGTTAATAGTAATATAGCAATTAGTATATAATCATAAATATTCATAAATATTCTCCGTTCTTTTTATCAATCAAAATCATAAAAATCTTTCTCACAGTTAATCATTAAAACTATAAATTATTTTTATACATTGAATCCTTAAAACTCTAACAAATTTCGTACAATGAATCACAAAAGCGTAAATAAGTTTTTGCAAAAACCATAATACCACAAATATTTAACTTTAAAATTTGCACGAGTTAACATGATTATTTGCGATATCAATTACAAAAATCCCATTAATAATCCTACCCTGTAAACAATAAAAGCTACAAACCATGCGAAAGTTGTCTGGTAAAGCATAATTAGTGCAGCCTTTAAAGATGAGCCTAGTTCACGTCTTATTGCTGCGAGAGTTGCCACACAAGGCATATATAATAATGTAAATGTCAGAAAAGTATATGCAACAAGAGGACTAAACATTTTTTGAAGCATAGGTAGCAATGCGCCTGTATCATTCACTTTTGTCAGAACAGCAAATGTACTGACAACGGCCTCTTTAGCTGTTAGTCCTGTGATTAGTGCAGTTGATGCTTTCCAGTCGCCGAAACCAAGTGGCGAAAAAATTGGAGAAATAAACGAACCAATCGCCGCAAGCATACTTTTACTGCTGTCAAAAACACGGTTAAACCTAAAATCAAAACTCTGTAACAGCCATATGATAAGCGTTGCAACAAATATAAGCGTAAAAGCGCGTTTTATGAAATCTTTAGCCTTGTCCCACATATGTATTAATGTACTCTTAAATGAAGGAAATCTATAAGCAGGTAATTCAAGGATAAAGGGCACCGATTGTCCTTTGAAAATAGTGTTTTTAAGCAAGAGACCGGATAATATTGCCATTATCATTCCCATACAATAAAGTGAAATCATAACCATTGCTTTGTTTTCTGGGAAAAATGCAGATGTGAAAACAGCATAAATGGGAAGTTTAGCACTACAGGACATAAATGGGATAAGAATCATTGTCATTTTTCTGTCACGATCACTTGCAAGTGTTCGTGTAGACATTATAGCAGGAACTGAGCAACCAAACCCAATTAACATTGGAACGAATGATTTTCCTGACAAACCGATTTTACGCAAAAGCTTGTCCATAACGAATGCAACTCTCGCCATATAACCTGTATCTTCAAGGACTGATAGAAAAAAGAATAGAAGTATTATAGTTGGTAAGAATGAAAGAACACTTCCAACTCCGGCAAAAACGCCATTAATAACAAGTGAATGTATAGTTTCGTTTACACTAAGAGATGTAAGTCCCTTATCAACAAGAGAAATTATAAAGTCAATAGCCGATGAGAAAACATCACTTAAAAAACTGCCAACTAAGCCAAATGTTAAGTAAAATATAAGGCTCATTATTGCCAGAAAGATAGGTATAGCAAGATATTTATGTGTAAGAAACCGATCGATTTTTAATGTTCTTTTCTGTTCATTAGTGTCACAGACTTTATGAACAACAGTGCTACAAATTTTCTCTATATAAATATACCTCATATCTGCAAGTGCTGCTTCACGGTCAAGATCAAGAGCGATTTCCATTTCTTCGATTATATGAGAAATGATATCAATTTCTCTTTCGTTTAGTCCAAGCTCTTTTTCTAGAAGACTGTCTCCCTCAACAATTTTAGATGAAGCAAAACGAAGAGGAATCTGCGAGGTTTTTGCCTTTTCTTCAATTATATGTGCTATAGAATGTATTGCTCTGTGAACTTCGCCAGAACAAAAATCGTATTTTGATGGCTTGATTTTCTGTGAAGAAGACAATGTTATTTTTTTTATTAATTCATCAACACCCCAGTTTTTACTAGCTGATATAGGAACAACATCGACACCAATTAACGATTTTAATCCTTCAACATCAATCGAATTGCCGCAGGATTGAACCTCGTCCATCATATTTAAAGCAATAACCATTGGTATCCCAAGTTCAATAACTTGAAGAGTAAGATACAGGTTTCTCTCTATGTTAGTAGCATCAATAATGTTTATTATTGCATCAGGCTTATCTTTAATTAGAAAATCCCTCGTAACAATTTCTTCAGAAGTGTAGGGGGATAACGAATAAATTCCAGGTAGGTCCACCAATTCCATGTTCCTAGAATTAATTATTTCTCCACTTTTCTTTTCGACTGTAACGCCAGGGAAGTTACCAACATGTTGCCTGCTCCCAGTAAGCTGATTAAAAAGTGTTGTTTTACCTGAATTTTGATTTCCTATCAATGCAATAATTGTTTTCACTAAAGCCTCCGACGATTTGAAAAGATTTTGATTTAATAAAACTCCTAAATTTGCTTTCTTAAATATTAGTTCAATTGTTTAGCAACTGTTTAAATTGCTCTATCTGAATCTTGTTCATCAAAAAGTTGTATATGCACAGCATCTTCTTTACGCAATGTAAGCTCGTAACCTCTAAGCTTAAGCACCAGAGGGTCGCCCATTGGCGCAATTTTTATCAATTCTACAGTAGTTCTAGGAGTAAGCCCCATGTCGAGTAATCTGCGTCTAAGAACGCCAGTACCACCTATAGATTTGATTGTCCTGCTTTTCCCAACTTTTACCATATCCATTGTCATATTAAAACCTCCGAATAATTCAAAAAATCAATTATCATTATTATTTAACTTACTTACTTACTTACTTACTTACTTACTTATCTATCTATCTATCTATCTATCTATCTATCTATCTATCTATCTATCTATCTATCTATCTATCTATCTATCTATCTGAACATTAGGTAAATTAATAATAAATTCTATATGTTAGCATAGGCTAACAAGAAGGTGCAAAATATGCAGCTTTATTGTTAGCTGCTGCTTACATGTTACAGTGTTTATGTTATTATGTCAATATAAAAATATTAAGTTCGTGCAATTGCACTATTAGATTTCAAAAAAAATCATATTATTTAATTTTATGAATGAAACATATGATACAGATAAAGACGCTAATTACATTTATTATATAAACAGCAGGAATCTTTATAAATTAAAACATAAAGACGTATGAATGACCTCCCGTTGATAATTGTTATTTAATTATTGCAGAAATTGTTGTTGCTATTTTTTGATAAAAGTGTGAAAATATTAACTAGGAAAACATTAATTAATGTCTTTCGTAAAGATACCATGCATAATAAAAGTCAAAGGAGAAAAGAAGATGAAAGAGTTAAAAGGAACAAAGACAGAAGCGAATTTGGCAGCAGCTTTTGCAGGGGAATCACAAGCAAGAAATAAATACACTTATTTTTCAAGCGCTGCAAGGAAAGAGGGACTCAACCAACTTGCTGATATTTTTGAAGAAACAGCAAACAATGAGAAAGAACATGCCAAAATATGGTTTAAGCAGCTTCACGATGGAGTCGGAATGACAGCTGAGAATCTCGTTACTGCAGCTGCAGGCGAACACTATGAGTGGACAGAAATGTATCCTGGATTTGCTAAAGAAGCAAAAGAAGAAGGTTTTGAAAAAATTGCATTCCTATTTGAAATGGTTGCAAAAATTGAGAAAACACATGATGAAAGATATGAGAAACTTCTTGCTAACCTTAAAGATGGAGTTATTTTTGAGAGAGATGATGTTCAAGTTTGGTACTGCCAGAATTGCGGACACTTACACGTAGGTAAAACTGCACCAATAAAGTGCGCTGTATGTGATCATCCACAGGCATATTTTGAAATCAGATCAACCAACTATTAAGAGAACTCTATAAAATATTAATGACGATTTAGGGATAAAAAATAAAATGAAACCCAGGTGCCTTTTATATTAGCATTTGGGTTTTATTTTATCTATACAATTTCGATTTTGCCCTAGGTCTTAGAATAGTTGTCGTAGAGAAAATCTAATACTGGTTCGAGTGTCAAAAGCACGGTGTATTCTTTTTATAATTAATTGAGTATTGTTCGGCGATGAGACTTCAGAAAATTTCAGTGAGAGATTCTTGGTATTGACCAGTATATGATGATTTCACCAACTTTTATGGACTAGCATTATCATTAATGCTTTTTACTCCTGACCTAATATTATGAAAATTAATGCTATGAAATCTAATAAATATTGTTAAATATCAAATTTATCGTAAATTAGCATAACTTGCTGGCACTTTTTCCTGCTAAATAGCCTGTCGAGATTGCTGCCTGTAGATTATAGCCACCGGTATCTGCATCAATATCAATGATTTCTCCGCAAAAATACAATGATGGATTTAGTTTTGACTCCATTGTCGCAGGATTTATTTCTTTTGTAGAAATACCACCAGCGGTAACCATTGCTTCTATATATCCTTGTGTCTCAATAATCTTAAACTCCAGAGATTTTATGTTATTAACAATAAGGCTGCGGACTGTCTTCGTCACTTTTTGTCCGGTTATTTCTGTGTCAATATTTAATTTCTCAATTATGGCAGAGGAAAGAGCAAGTGGAATACCGAGATCTTTATTTAAAACAGTTTTTAACTGGCGCAATGGACTATTGTCAAAGGATTTCAATAAAATTTTATGAATCTCCTGTAAGGATTTTTCAGGTGTTAAATCGACCAGAAGAAAAAAACTTCTATCACTTTTAGTTAATTGAACGTTATCAGGAATATTTCGAGAAATAAGAAGTATGGGGGGGCCAGATACACCAAAATGTGTAAAAAGAAGATCTCCTTGATTCACAGTGATTTTTGATGGCGTATTGTTTGGTACCTTTTCATACAGAGTTATTAAAGCATTTTTCACACTAATTCCCGATAGCTTATGACTCCATGATTCTGCGGTCACAAAAGGAACAAGGGCTGGCCTTGTAGGAATAATATTATGTGACAGATCTCGAGCAAATTTGTAACCGTCACCTGTTGCCCCTGTATTTGTGTAGGAAAGTCCGCCAGTCGCTATAATTAATGATTTTGAAAAAAACTCACAATCTGAGGTTGTTATTTTCCATGTAAAAGCTTGTTCTTCATATAAATCTTTTTCTATATCCGATAGCATTTCATTTCTCTCAATAAGCATTTCATCAGCTGGAATAGGGTTGCTAAAGGCAGGTTTTTTGATATTTTCAATTAAAAGCGCAGGATGGCTTGTAATAACCTGAACGTTATTTTCACTACAATAATAAAGAAATGCTTCAAGAATAGTTAAAGATTTATCAGTTACTGGAAACATTTTCCCATTAGGTTCTGTTTTAAGTATAACATTTTTTTGCTCAAAAAAGTCAACAAGTTCGCCAACGAAGAATTCATTAAAAGACGGGTAAAGAAACTTGCGATTTGCAAGAAATTTATCGAGAAACAAATCTTTCTGAGCACTGTTGGTTATATTGCATTTTCCGGCACCTGTAATTAATAGTTTAAGACCGCAACGAGAATTTTTTTCAAGCAAAATTACTTTTGCACCTAAACTTCCAGCTGTTCCAGCTGCCATAAGTCCTGCAGGACCTCCGCCAATAACTATAACATCACAAGAATCATTATTTGATAACATTTTGTATTTCTCCATTCAAATCAAGTTTAATTATAAAGGTTTTAACCCATAATTCAAACAAAAACAGATAATTTGTGATAATTTATAATTGAATCGTCAATTAATCTGAATTCTAAGAAAAATGTTTCTCTAAAAATCTAAAAATACTGGTAAAGATAATTAGACGATCAGTAATAACATTTTACATATTACATATCAGTCAGTTTGTAAAATGTATTTTGTACTTGACAAATGCTTGACCAAAATGGTAGTATCTCTCTTGGAGAGATGGCTGAGGGGTCTAAGGCGTTCGATTCGAAATCGAAAGTACTTTTGCGAGTACCGCAGGTTCAAATCCTGTTCTCTCCGCCAAATAAAAAATCCGAAATCACTTGCCGATTAAGCATATGTTTCGGGTTTTTTATCGTTCATTTCTCTCAACTTTATAAGCGAAAATGCTTTTTGTATGCCATTATAGAATTTGTTATTGCTTCAAGTGCTCCGTCACGATCAAGTGCTTTCTGGAGGCTTGTTTCATGATGCTCAAGTTGTTTGTAAACACTAAAAAAATGATTCATCTCATCAAGAATATGGGGCGGAATGTCACTAATATTCTTATAAATATTCATTTGAGGATCTTGATATGGAATTGCAATTATTTTTTCGTCTGTCTCATCCTTGTCAATCATTGTTATCATACCAACTGGATAACAATCAACAAGAGTAAGTGGCTGAAGGGGCTCTGTACAAAGAACAAGAACATCAAGAGGGTCACCATCTCCTGCAAGTGTTCTTGGTATAAATCCATAATTTGTCGGATAATGTGTTGAAGTGTATAATATGCGGTCTAATCGTAATAAACCAGTTGCTTTATCGAGTTCATATTTTTGTTTTCCGCCCTTAGAAATTTCAATTACAGCAGTAAAACACTCCGGTGTGATTCTTGAATCTGAGATATCATGCCAAATGTTCACGTTTTTCCTCCTCTTTTTATCCTGTTTACAGAATTTTAAAACCAACAAAATTCCGATTACATACTATATAATATCACATTTGTGAAAATTATATAACCAACTTATATAATAAATATATTGTTCTAAATGCTATGTTTATGATACAAAATACCATCAAACTAACTAAGTTTCTGACATTTGGACACAACTAAGAAAAAATAAATATAAAGTTGGTTTATTTCTTCATTTCGTCACTCAGCATGCAGAGGGAACACTATAATTATGGCTAGTATTAAGTACAAAAAAGGTTACCTTGAATATGAGAAACCTCAAATTAATTAATTGCTGGTGTAATTACTTCCTTCCAAAAAGTCCGGGCTTTTTGTTTCTGGCAATCTCTTCTTCCCGATGTCTTGCTGCTTCAAGTTCTTCAAAAGAAATTCTAATCTGTCTTGTACATATGCTAATGTCTTTAGTTGCTTTTTCCATTGATTCAAGCATTGAAACCGACTGAATAGAAACATTTGATTGTTGATCCATAAGGTTTGAGGATTGCTTATTTACAAAATCAGTCATGGTTGTTGACAATCCATCAAGTAACTCTTTATTGCGAGTAGCAAATTCATCTGAAAATAAGTCGATTTGTGATTTCATCATACGTAGATACGATTCATTATTTATTTGCGACTCATTTGCCTGTTCCTGAGTTCGCATTGACTCAGCAAAAATTCCTTCCAGCAACGTGCGAAGAGCAATGTGACTTTCGTCCATACTTCGATTAAGAGCTTTTGCAGTGTCCTCAAATGATTTCTGATTTGTAGAAACAATTGCAATATAATCGGAAGCTGTTTTGCTAAAGTGTTCAAATGCTCCAGCAATAATATGAATATCATCAGAAAATAAAGCTTTTGATTCTTCGTATTCTAATAATGTTTTAGAAGTTAGGGACTGGAGCTCAATTGCATTTTTCTTATAGGTATCTAATGACATGGAAGCAATATCTAGATAATTTTTTGAGTTCGATAGTGTATTAGAAACCTCCTCAATCTGTTTTACTAGTGGTTCTAACTGATAAAAAAGTTCTTCAGAAAGTGCGGTTGAAAATTTTACTGCAAGATCCTTCATGCCATTCTCTTGTTTTTCTACTACATCCTGACTTAATATTACAATTGCATTGGTAGCTCTCTCGATAGACGGTGAAACAGATTCAAGTAATGTGCGCTCAATGCTCTCGGTAACAGCATTTTTAAGGCCGTCCATTACAAAACGATCTATCTGTGAGCACAACTTTTCAACACTATTATTCATATTACGATCATATTCAAGGAATTGATTAATAAGAAGAGCGAGGCCATTATAATCGTTAAAAACAGGAAGTTTCTTTGATAAAGAACGAATAAGTGAGCTTATTGAATTTTGCGCTGTCGTATAATTTTCGGACCGCTCGAGAAAAAACAGCAATGTAAATAGCATGCTTAATATCGAAGGAATAGATGCGATTAGAAAGAAATCAGAAAAGTTATCTGCTGTTTCGAAAAATGCAGCGGTATATATTAAAGAAAGTACTGACATCAAAATTCCTACAAGTGTAAAATACAAAAAACCCAAATCTTTAAGCCTTTTTGCAGTTTTATTGTCTAAAATCGTATGAATCGAAATGAAATCCTGCGGATTAGGAATCCATTTTTTCTGATAAAGATCAATGCTTGTCTGAATCATATCTTCATAAGCAATAGCTAATTTTCGAGGAGCGAACTCGAAAATTTCACTAATTAAAGGAAGATTTTCGATTTGGCAACCCTGATGCATACGAATAGCATCTTCAATTTCTAGTAACGTCACACGAAGTTTTCTGATGCGCGCTTTGGTTGTTGCAAGCTGCGTGGCCATCCATACAATTAGTAAAAACGATAAGGCAAGGACCGGAGCATAAAAAGTAATTGGGAGAACCATAAACAGTTTGATAAACATTATAAAACCTCCTATAATTATATTGTAAAAGCCGATATTTCAGCAATTACATTACTTAACATACTGAATAAATTATTTGTTTTAGTTTAATAAATTTATTATTTCTATTTTTAATATTTTTTCTATTTAATATCACTTTTACTATTTTTATTACTTTACTATTTTTTAAACAGCCTATATCTCGGTATTGATTATATGCAGTTATATTATTTAAAACGAGAAATGAATACTTTGTTAAGTACTTTCATTATTTCAGTATTTGCTTCTCCCTCAGGCAACTTGTTTAAGTCTGCAATACAAATATTGAAATATTTTAAGCATTCATCCTTCGCAAGATTTATTCCTTCTTTCAGTGCCTTATCTGAACGAATTTCGTTAAGTATATCATGGGAAGGATTTTTTAGAAACCTGTTTATTAATTTACGAAATTTCGTAGAATTCTTGCAGGCTAAAATGAATGGCAAGGTGACAATTCCTTCTGCAAGATCATTTTTCACGGGTTTGCCCATGATTTCAGTAGTGGATTCTACATCGAGAAGGTCATCAAGTATTTGAAATGCAATACCAAAATTATCTCCGAAATCTTTGGCTGTTTGTATTTGCTTTTCCGAAAGGTCGGCTAATTTCGCTCCTGATGCGCACGAAGCAGCAAACATCGCGGCTGTTTTGCCTTTAATTCTTGAATAGTATATCGGTAGCTCAGGGATATTGCCTCTACCATAATATTGGTCTAGTTCACCTTCAAAAACTGTCTCCATTGCTTGAGATAACATGTTAAGCAAATCGCTTTTTATTGATGTTTCATCGTTTGACCCAGAAATAAACTGTAATGACTTAATAAACATCCAGTCACCAGTATAAACTGCGGTATGAATCCCATGTTTGGCAAAAGTTGTATCTATTCCACGGCGGCTTTCTGCGTTATCAATCGTATCATCATGAATCAGTGTCGCCATGTGCATTGTTTCAATTGATGCAGCAACATTTAAAGTCTGGTCAGAGTTATAATTGCTTCCGAGCATAGCAAAAAGAATAGTCATTATTGGTCTCAATCTTTTGCCTCCACCCTTTAGTAACCTGACTCCTTCTTTTGAAATAAATGTATTTCCTTTGGATAATTCTTTAGTCAGAAGGTTCTCTAATAAAGTAAGTTCGTTTTTAACCTTCTCAGACAACTCCGTTATATTTTCCGTTTGCATTTTTATTACCATGAGAAATTCATGAATCTAATTCATGAATTTCTCAATTATCCTTCCATTTGAAATTGCTATACCACTAATTTTTACAATGTATGGCATAATCAATAGTATCATTATATTTTAAGTGAAGAGAAATGTAAAATATAATGTAAAAATCGAGAATGTTTTTTGAAATTTGGCAAATATAATATATAATAGAGTAGAGATCTTGATTACAAATCAATTTTGGAGGAAAAAATGAGTAAAAAACAAATAGAACTAGATAGAAATTATTTTTTTGAAAACAGGGACAGATTTTTTAACGAAATCGGAGACAATTCATTTGTTGTTCTATTTTCAGGAACAGCACAAAGAAAAAGTGCTGATCAATACTATCATTTTGAAGGAAACAATAATTTCTTTTATCTTACCGGTATTCGGCAAGAAGGTTCTGTCCTTATAATTAGAAAAAGCGAAAATAAAATTATTAAACTCATGCTTTGCATCAGAACTCACGATGCTCATGAAGAGAGATGGAACGGGATTAGAATTAGTAGAAGTGAAGCTTCAAGAATTTCTGGAATATATGATACTACATATTCTGAAGGACTTGATGGGATTCTCAAAAGCAAACTTTCAAACTTTGCTGGATGTATATATGCGGACAAAGACAATGCAACAGGATCAAGTGTCTGGTTTGCAGATTTTATGGATGAAAATTTTCCTGAAATAGAAATTAAAGATGCTTTTCCTATTTTTTCTAAATTAAGAAGGATAAAGAGTGAATATGAAGTATCATTGATTAAAAAAGCAATTGAAGCAACAAACGAGGGTATAATGAAAATTTACAAATCGGCTCATCCTGGGATAGCTGAATATGAGCTCGCAACCGAATACGCTGGCGTTCTAGGTCGTCTAGGATTAGGTGAACCTTCATTTGATTCAATTGTTGCAACTGGCCAAAATTTCAATTATCTACACTATCCGGATCTCAACTCAATAATTATGGAAGGCGATATGATTTTACTTGATGTTGGAGCTTCATATGGCGGCTTGTGCTCGGATATATCGCGCGCGTTCCCTGTGGATGGAAAATTTTCCAAAAAACAAAAAATTGTATACGATATAGTATTAGAGTGCCAAAAACTTGCATTTTCTCTTATTAAACCTGGTACATATATAAAAGATATTAACGCTGCATGTATGCAACTTGCAGGAGAAAGTCTTATTGCTGCAGGAGTTTTAAATAAAATTGAAGAAGTAAATCAATATTACTGGCATAATGTTTCGCATCACCTTGGCCTTGATGTTCACGATATTTGCGGCAGAGATGTGTGCCTAGAAGAGGGGATGGTACTTACTGTAGAACCAGGCGTTTATGTCCCTGAATGGAACATTGGACTTAGAATTGAAGATGATGTATGGATAAATGCTGATGGGTGTGAAATCATTTCTAATTGTGTGCCAAGAGAAATTGATGAAATTGAAGCGATACTAGCTCAAAGGGTATAAATGTATTTATGGGAGATGTGTAATGGATAAATCAATGCTTGAATATGTTCATAAGAAAATTATAGCTGATGTCAGCATAAATATAGCGGGAGAAGATGAGAAGATTCTTGGCAGGGATGCTGTCATGAATATTGTTGATAAAAATTTCGTTATCATGTGCGGTGGGAATGAAGTTGTTCGGGAGTTGCATAAAAACGTCGAAGGTTATCACATGCAAAGTGGAAATGGCATGGAATTTGTTGTCACTGGACTTTTTGTAAAGAAAAAATCCATACGGGTACATTTTGTGCAAGATGTAAAAACTCCCAAATGGCATAACGAATCAAGGTAACGAAATTTTTATAAAAGAAGAATGTTTTATCCATTGCATTTTGCGATGAATAATCATGGAGGAAAAAAATGGCAGTATTGTCAAACATTGAAGATAAAATATATTTACAGAAAAACTTACTCTTTTGGAATGGCCTTTCTGCAGACGAGCAAAAATTAGTTTTACTTAATGCCAGTGTTTCGCAGATTGAAACAGGAACTCAACTTGTAAGAAACAGTTCAGAATGCAATGGATTAATACTGCTAAAAAAAGGTCAAATAAGGGCATTCATCACTTCTGAAGATGGTCGTGAAATAACACTTTATAGACTGTTTCCAAGTGATATTTGCATAATGTCAGCTTCATGTATCCTTAAGAATGTAAGATTTACGGTCTATCTTGAAGTTGAGAGAACAGGAACAATGATTGTAATTCCATCAGGGATTTTTAAAAGAATAAATAACTCTAATCTTGAGGTCAAAGAATTTGCAATGAATTTAATGAGTGAGAGATTTTCAGATGTAATGTGGATTATAGATCAGATGGTTTTTTCTAGTATTCCGACAAGATTATCACATTTTTTGCTCGAACAATCGCAATTGATGAGCTCTGACAAACTTGAATTCACACATGATGCGATTTCAAAAAACATTGGAACCGCAAGAGAAGTTGTTTCAAGAATGCTCAAATATTTCGAGAAAAATGGAATGTTGAAACTATCGAGAGGCTCAATATTACTTATTGACAAGATCGAGCTAGCTAAGTTATCAAATTAATTATATTCGCCTTCAATCAAAAAAACAATCAGAAGTAAAATTAATATAGTGCCTTGTAACATCTAAATATTATATATAATGACGGTCTGTTTTCCGCAATACTTCGTTGTTTTCAGGATGATACAACACACTAGACAAAAAACGAAATTATGGTAAATAGAGAAACCTTCATTTCTATAAATATAACCCCTTCATTATATAAAATGAAAGGGTTTTGGTATGCAAGTTTTATTGCAATATTTTTCTTATTGTGACAATGTGTTACAAATAAATAAAAATAATGGCTATAGCGTTAACTCAGTAAAGGTTGAAAAACTCTGTAGAATCATGCTAAAAATAAGCAATTACAAATCGAACTGTGGATAAATTAATGTAAGCCACTTTCTTTGATAGTATTTGTAAGAACAATTTAGTCCTACTGAGTAAACGC
>JBBQKF010000081.1:0-13082 GCA_038326615.1 Saccharofermentanales bacterium
CATTTTGAAAAGAATAATTGGCCTAAAACAGGAAGATTTTCTGGCTAAAAATTATAAAAATCTGTAAAAAGCAACTACCCTGCTTCAATTTGATGGATCAGGAGCTAAATGTAGAGGCATTTGAATCATTTCTATAGTCCGGCAGATTGGGAAACTTATATATAAGCATATATAATTTGTATATTAGCTTTTTTTGAGTTTCCCACCAAAATGAATCGTAAAACGAATAAAAAAAGACTGGTATTTATACCTCTCCCAATTTTAACTGTTTTTCAGCACTGATTTACTATTAATAAGAATAACCCGTTCCGTTTCCATGTCTGCTAATAGTGCACTTTACTTTTGCTGATACTCCCTCTGCTCCTTCCTTTCCACGGCTTCAAGTGTTCTATGATTACCCCCAGGCATCATAGCTTCTACTTTTTTCTGAGCAGACTGTAAGACCTTGACCCGGTTCTCAATTTCATTAGATTGCTTTCGTATTGCTTCAATCTGGCCGGTAATGTTCGTTATAAGAACGACGACCTTGTCCGGATCAACGGTGCTATTAACAGCACTTTTCTGCAGTTGTTTCTGTGCATGCTCATAAGCAAGAAGATCACTCTCATGAATCGAATAAAAGGCTTTGCGTGCATTCCCTTTTTTTTCATTATATTCTTGCCATATGGGTAAAAGCTTCAGTACACTCTTTAAGTGCTTAGCCGCTTCTTTGTACTGCCTGTTCTTCAAGTCAAGCTGCTTTACGCTCTCCTTTAATGAAAGAGTCGTCTTGCGAAGATCCCGCAGTTTGATATGAATGTCAGGAACTCTTTTGATGCCTTCTCTTCGAAGAACAAGCAGCACTTCGGCCAGATCCTTTGTCTCCTTCAGCTGCTGCCGTCGAATTTCATATTTTATCTGCATGTCGATGGGCATAGGAACACGGCGTGCTTTTGCCAGACCCAAAACAGGTGTATTCACAAGTCGGCCGATTGGTGTCCTGCCTTTTTCTGCGTTTCGTGAAAGAGTCTGCTGTATGCCTTCTCTGGTATACCTCTCCCCTATCGTCTTCCCTCGGACAAATCGTTCCTGCCCCTCCAGGCGAAAAGCAAGATGAACACCTTCCTTGACTTCGATCTTTTTCTCCTTCATCAGTTCAAGAAATGCCGGATAATCATCCATCACCCGCAGTGCATCATCAATCTCTTTTTTTATTTGTGCCTTCCAGCTGTTACCCTTTTTGTTCTCCTGCCACTCTTTGTAGCTAACCCCTTTTCCTTCAGGTTCAGCAATGACATCAAGACCGAACTCAGCACAAAGTCTGTCGCTGACATCCCTCAGTTTTGCAACAGTCTTGTATGGCTCAGAACGAAATTTCTTATGGTCAAGATAGGATACCGCATTGAAGATGATATGGTTGTGGATATGTCCCTTATCGATATGTGTGGAAAGAACATACTCATGCTTGCCCTGCAGTACCTCATCAGCAAACCTCTTCCCCACCTCATGTGCTTGACTCGGTGTGACGGCATCTTTTTTTGAAAAGCTTTGAATAAGATGATACGCCTGCACATTGGCAGAGCCGGTTTTTGTATAGTCCCCGTTCAGCTCTTTCGCCAATTCTGCGGTCGCCTTGAACTCAAATGAAGCAAAAGCAGGCACAACCTGAAATCCGGTGACAAGGATTTTCCCATCCGTCTTCGCAGGATTAATAATATATTCTATTGCTTTCTCTACCGTAATCTTGATGCCCTTTATTTTCGTAACCGCCATGTAGTACACCCTCGAATATTCAATCTATTTTCTTCAACAGTGCCTTGATGAGACCTTCCACTTCTGTCTGCCGGCGAAGAACTTCCTCGACTTCTGACTGGTGTATATGGAGATTTTCATTGGCTCTCTTTGCGATCTGATTGATATTAGAACCTATCTTCCCTATCTCACCCAGCAGCTTTCGAATGTCCGAATAATCCTTCTTCACGACCATGCCATCGATGCCCATCTTACGAAGGTAGGCACCCATATTCTTGGTTCCAAACTGAAGCAGTTTGGCATCGAGTTGCTGCTTTTCTTCTGGGGTCACCATAAACTTGATGCCAATATTTCTTGTTCGATTGGCCACGGATTACCCTCCTGACTGACGAACGGCTATCTTTTACTTTCATCCATTTCTCAAATAGCGGGGTTTGGGGCGCAGCACCAGCAAGGACAGGGGTCGGGGCGAATCGGAGATTGGAAACGACGAATGTCGCAAGTGTACCCACACTTGCAATGCTTGCTACCCTTAATCCAGTATACCCCTTATTCTATTCTAGTTTTAAACTTCTAGCAAGTTCTTAAGGGGAAAACCGCGGAACGCGGTAGAAAGCCCCTCCGGCCTTTTCACTTGTTTGAACGAGTGACTTGTCCCTCAGAATTACTTTTCAAGGAAAATCCGCACGTCGTTATCATAGTAAAAATTCTGCCGTCCTGCCTTAATTTCTTTTCCCTTTAGTGAACGGTATATCCACTGTTTTGTAAAACCACGAGGTCTCTCCTCTGTGACAGAAAGTGAAATCACATCTTGTATGGAAAGAAGTTTTCCATTCTTCCCACCAAACATGGCCAGGAAAATCATGGATCCGAAAGGTGTCCCGATAAATCGCAAAGGCATACTTGGTTCTGAGTGAACCGCTGGAGCAAACATTTTTTTCAAAAGTGCATCACAAAAAACAACTGGATCATTTATAATGTTTGACCCATCCACATGGTCGTACACTTTCATCATGTCCTGCCTAATATTTATGTCTTGGAACTCCTCTTCCACTCGTTTTATAAAAGCATCACGTTCAATCAGCATGTCTGCCTCATCTTCCTCTTTTTATAAGGTGTCATTGCGGAGGGTCTAATTTCACACCGACCAACTTACGTATCACTTCTTCAAGTTTATTAAGAACTGCATCAGTATCTGCTGTGATTTTCACACTATTGTCACTCAACTGAATCAAATCCACCGCCAATTGCTGTGCTTTTATTTGAACTTTTATATTTTTATCATCAGTTTCCATGATCTCCATTTTCTTCTGAAGTGCCTTCTCAAGGTCATCATTTTTTTTCTTTAATATCTCATAATTCTCTTTTGCCCCTGCAATGGCAACGTCATTTTTTTTTGCTGCTTTCTCTAGATTTCGGTTCAACTTTTCAATCTCTGCTTTAGCTTGTTCCGTCTGTTCCAGCATCACTTTTTCTTCAATTTCATTTTTTAATCTGGCTATGTTCTCTTGTGCATTTTCTTGTGCCATGCGTAGATTTTCTTGCGCAATAGACAAAATTGATCTTGCTTCTGCTGCTTCAGCTTGAATCTTTTGTACTTCTTCTTCTTTTTTTCTGACAATCGATCTCAATTCTAATGCTTCTGTGTCCCTCTGTTGGATGGTCTCTTGCATTATTTCAATCTGTTTTTCAAAATCAATTGCCAAACTGTCTTTTAATTTCTTTGCATCTTTTGCTGTCAAGTCTTTCCCTGTGTGAAACGCCTGAATAATCATTCTTTGCGCTTCCTCAGGCATCTGTGCATACTGATAGCCTGCTTCACGCGATATCTCGCCAGCTGCAACCATAACCTTGAATTCTTCAACCAAATCCTGAAGCCTGTTGAGCTGCCCGACTTGGGCAGGAGACACACTTTTTTCTTCATTTGACAACATTTCAGCCACAACTTCACGTGTTCGTTTTCCTTCAAAAGACACCCCTGCCTTCTTTTGAATTTCAACAAGCTCAACCAAGCGTCGAACGGCATCCGAACGTTCCATGTTATTTAAATCACGATTTTCTAAGTTGAGAATCAGAAGCATTTTCTCTGTTTCTATATCATCTAGATCAACAATCTTGGCCATGATTTCATTCGTCCCATTTTGCTTTGTTGCCAATAAACGACGATGCCCAGAAATGAGTTGATAAGATATCTCTGGGTTTTCAGGATCAGAAAAAGGTCGAAGTACGATGTTATGCTGCATACCGACTTCCGATATTGACTTTGCCAGACTGTCAATTCCCGTCATACTGAACTTATTATTCGGATGAAGTGAAATTACAGAAACGGGAACCTTTTTTATCAGGTATTCTGCCTTCACATCAATGGAAGAAACTTTATTATCTATGTTTTTTAATGTAGTCCTCATATCAAAAGTAACCTGGCGCTTCGACGCAGGTTGCTTAACTTTTTTTGGATTGACCTCATTCTTTGCCTCTAGATTATTTTTTTGATTATTGTTATTAACTGCCATGGTGAACCCCTTTCCATATAATCGGTCATTGTTATTTAACGATTAAATGAGTCTATTCTCACTTTCATTTCAACTGCCAAATTAATATAGTCCTGCGATACAGGGTCGTTAGGTAAAGCTGCAACAATCGGCGTATTCCACATGGATGACTTTCCAATGGAGGCACTCTGTCGGATCGTATTTTTAAAGAAAGAATCATTGTTAAATTCACGAAGACTCTCCTTGATATCACGGTTAAGAACAGTTCTGTTGTCACGAACTAAAAAAATTCCCAACAGCGTTAATCTTTCATTAAATTCTTCTCTTGAGATATCAGTTTTCCGGATGATTGTATCAAGCCCCTCCACACCCCAACGGTCCCCAACGACAGGAACCAATACAAAATCAGATACAGCTAGGGCATTCATCGTTAGCAAGCCTAAATCTGGAGGACAATCAATCAATATGTAATCGAATTCATTGAGTGTCTCTAGAATTTTAAGTCTCTTCACCCTGTCACGATTGATATCCACATTAATTTGATCCTGTGCTTTTTCAAGTGCCTCATAAGCTGCTGGCAAAACTGATATTCCCTCGACAGTTGTTTTTTTCATCACTTGTCTGGGGTCAATTTTTGAAACCATGACATCTGCAACAGATGGTACACTTGGATCATACAAATCAAAACTTTTTGTGGAGTGGCTTTGCCTATCAACATCAACAACAAGTATTTTGTCACCCTGTAGCGACAATGCCGCAGCAAGATTCACAGTAGACGTCGTTTTACTAACGCCGCCCTTTCCGCTGACAAGTGATATTATTATTGGCTTTTCCGTTAATCTTTTCATATTTGCCTCCAGCAATTTATGGAGCAATTATATACTATATTAACACCTAGTGTAAACATATTCGCACCGAATGTAAACAAAAATATTTTCTCCCTGTTCCTCATAAAAAACAACATATCCGACAACTTTTTCAACGTGCTTGATTCAAGCACGTAAAATCCTTACCGTTCTATTCATTCCATGTGGGACTTTTAGTGCAGAATTTCTTCAAATGCTTTTGTTACCACGGTATTTTCCAATTCTTCATGAAAAACAACATATCCGTCCACTTTTTCAACGTGCTTGATTCAAGCACGTAAAATCCTTACTATTCTATTCATTTCATGTGGGACTTTTATATTAGAATTTCTTCAAATGTTTTGTTACCACGGTATTTTCCAATTATTCATGAAAAACAACGTATCCGACCACTTTTTCAACGTGCTTGAATCAAGCACGTAAAATCCTTACTATTCTATTCATTCCATGTGGGACTTTTAGTGCAGAATTTCTTCAAATACTTTTTTTACCACGGTATTTTCCAATTCTTCATGAAAAACATCATATCTGACCACTTTTTCACCGTGCTTGAATCAAGCACGTAAAATCCTTACCGTTCTATTCATTCCATGTGGGACTTTTAGTGCAGAATTTCATCAAATACCTTTGTTACCACGGAATTTACCAATTCTTCATAAAAAAAATGATATCCGACCACTTTTTCAACGTGCTTGATTCAAGCACGTAAAATCTTTACTGTTCTATTCATTCCATGTGGGACTTTTAGTGCAGAAAATAACAAAGCAAATTTATCTCTAATACTTCATATGTGAATCTTACTAATTGTCGGCAATAAATATCCAGAAATCTCTCTGCTTACACTCCAAATTTTTGATGTAATGAGGGCTTGTTCTTATCTATCACTGAATTGATACGGTCAAATGTTTGTAGTCTATCATTATGATCTATCTTGCAAGAAATATAGAAAATCAACTTGTTTATTTTTTTCCCTTCTTTCACTACTTCGTAGTATGCATTCAAATCAGAATATAGTGCAATTTCTCGCATCGCTATTTCAAGAACTTTTCTACGAAAATCTTTGAAGTTTTTATAAGTCTCCGCATATAATAACTGCTTTAAAGCTTCCACATCAAACTCATGGGAATTGGTCCATTCATAGCTTTTCAGCAGTTCATACAGACGAATTGAATATTGACTGCGCATAGCTAGTGTATAAATAAAATCATATTGAGTAAACCTTTTTCTCAACTGCAGCAAATAGGGTTTCATATCATCATCTAATTTTATATTGATCAATCCGCTGTTTTTATTAATTGTAACCTTGCTAAGCCAGGCCATGGTTACTTCTGTCCCGTTACCAGTGTTAACCCAGACGCTTTTGTCGCGGAGAGATTTTAAAAGATTTTTTATATCCTTGTAGTTTTTTCCACTGTTAGAATCAATTCCACAAATCCTACAAAATTCAATTATTTGAAATGACCGTTCAGTAAAGCTCTCATCTGTCGGTTTAATACGGCTGATAATGAAGAGAAGAACTTTTTGTTCTTGTGCCGTTAAACCAAATCTTGCCTTTTGAATGATATCATTTGATTTTACAATCTTATATTCTCTCATTTCATCAACTTGATTACTGGTTTCATTTTCTCTCATTTGAATCACCCTATTCCTTAATGAAAAAATGTTATTTGAATCGTATCACTTATGTAGGACTCATGCAATATGAAGTCCCATATGTATAAAAATAATTGATTGGGACTTTTAGTGCAGAAAAGTAGGTTCGGCGGTTTCCTATTATATTTTAGAATTTTAAGTAGGTCTTTGTAGTATTTAGTATTTAAAGGGACGAATTCGGCTTCTGAAATCCTTTCATAGCAATGGTTTTAGGATAGTAAATAAATCAAAATGGGACTTTTAGTGCAGTTAAAGGGACTTTTAGTGCAGATATCGGGGACTTTTAGTGCAGAAAATATGGGACTTTAGGTGCAGATATTGGGGACTTTTAGTGCAGATTTTTTTTGCTATTATAAAGGGTTTAATAAAAAAGTTAGCTTAAAAGGTTTTACAAAGACAAAAAAATTTAAAATTGATAGTAGGAACCAACAAGAACAGTAAATTCGCATATATCTTAATCAGCCTAAAGGATAGGACACAATAGATCAATAGAAACTGTTAAGGCGTTGTTCATTGGTGATGGAGATACTTTTTTTCATAAATTTTTATTGATGGGTAGAGCAGCTTAAAAATCTGTTTTTTAATAGTAGATTAAATATTGACAGATATCTAAAAGAAGTATATCATTTTGAAACAGAAAGTGCAATAATAGCTGTGCATATAATATAAAAAATCCATAAGGAGTTCATATGTTGCTTTCAGAAGAGGTTCAGGGAAAAGCACTGCAATTTACCTACAAGGGTGTTGCTATAACAGCTAAAGTGATTCATGACCTCATTATGCGGTATTCGATGCGTTCTGAGATACAGACCTATGGGAAACAGAGCATCAAGAAACTTAATCGGAAAAACCGTGCACTCGAAAACATACCCATTGCTGGAATGGATCTTCGCGGTATGCAACGGGAACTTCGCCGTTACGGTGTAGATTACGCCGTAACCGCAAGAAATGCAGAGCCAGGAACATACGACATTTACTTTAAGGGTGGGGACATCAGCCAGATACAAACCGCCTTGCGCACATATGCCTGGAACAGTTTCCATAGATCTCAGCGACCTATGATAAAAGACAGGATGCGTTCTGCCGTCGAAAAGGCACAGCAGCAGACACCCGCTATTCCGGGACAACATCCGGTAATTGCAAGACCGCAGGAGGTAAGATGAAGAAGGCGCAACTTTTTTTTATATTTCTCATTGCAAGCACTGCCTTTTTCTTGTTTAACCGGCTTGCTGAATTGTTTCAAGGACAACAGGGGAACATCCTGACCAGAACGAGCGAAGCCATCGATGCGCTGTTGCCTTCCATTACAGGGCTTCCTGTTCATCTTGATATGAATCAAACAAGCCTTCTCTCTGGACTGGTCGGATTCGCCGCAGTGTGGCTGGTGGTACTGTACAATAGTGCCGGTTCTAAAAACTACATGCACGGGGTAGAGCATGGATCGGCTTCCTGGGGCCGAACGGAAGACAGCAACCGCTACATGGACAGGAAGAATTTCGATAAAAACATGATTTTTTCCCAGACAGAACGGATGACATTGGACACTTGGAAGACACAGAGAAACAATAATGTTCTCATCATTGGGGGTTCCGGATCCGGAAAGACGCGATTCTACGTGAAGCCGAACCTCATGCAAATGCACAGTTCCTATGTAGTAACTGACCCTAAGGGATCCATTGTCAAAGAATGCGGAAAGATGCTGACAGAAAACGGCTATCGAGTAAAGGTCCTTAACCTCATCAACATGGAGCAAAGTGACCATTACAATCCCTTCGAATACATTCGTGAAGAAAAAGATATTCTCAAACTCATTAATAACCTGATCACCAATACAAACTCTGCACAGAACCGTTCGTCCGGCGATTTCTGGGAGAAGGCTGAGACAGCTCTTCTGCAGGCTCTGTTTGGCTTTGTTTATTTCGAAGCGGCACCGGGGGAACGGTGCATGGGGACTGTCATGGAAATGCTTCGGATGGCTGAGGTTCGCGAGGACAATGAATCCTTCAAAAGCCCCTTGGACATTATGTTTGAGGAACTGAAAGCGGAAAACCCCAATCACTTTGCCTGCAAACAGTATGACATCTACCGACTCGCAGCAGGAAAAACAGCAAAAAGCATCCTGGTATCTCTTGGTGTACGACTCTCTCCGTTCTTTATTCAGAAACTAAATGACCTTGTGGCAGATGACACCATTGAACTGGACATGCTCGGTAGCGAAAAAACGGCACTCTTTGTCATCTTGCCCGATACAGACAAAACATTCAACTTCATGGCGGCCATTATGTATCAGCAGCTGTTTGACCTCTTGTTTTACAAGGCAGACAACCAGTATGGAGGCCGACTTCCCTATCATGTGCGATTTCTGCTCGATGAGTTTGCCAATATTGGTCAGATACCGAACTTCGAGACCTATATTGCCACGATGCGTGGTCGGGAAATCAGCGTGAATGTGGTTCTGCAGAATGTGGCTCAACTGAAGGGTCTGTACAAAGACAATTGGGAGACTATCACAGGCAACTGTGACACGCTGCTGTTTTTGGGTGGCAAGGAACAGAGCACACTGGAATACATCTCGAAAATGATAGGAAAGACCACAATCGACCACCGTGGAATGAGTGAAAGTAAAGGCCAGAACGGTTCCTATTCTCTCCAACACCAGATCATCGGACGGGATCTTATCACGCCCGATGAAGTGGGGCGTCTCAGTGGTGGTGAATGTATCGTCTCCATCCGTGGTGAAAAGCCTTTCAGAAGCAGGAAATTTGACATAAAGCGACATGTCCGATACAAGCTCCTCTCAGATTACAACAAGGCAAACAGCTACGCAGTAGGGACAAGAGACATCCCAGCACCGGAGGGTTTCTTCGAAAATATTACAGAAGTCATCCAAGTGGGAGAACTACAGGAATTGAATGCCCTCTAAGGGTGTTTAAGATAGAACAAATTAACAGAGAAAAGGAAGGGCAAAAAGATGGATCTTCTGAATCAGGTACTGACATTGGTGACAAAGTTTACACTTATCGGCGGCGGCCTATGGCTGATTTGGGGGGTTATTGTACTCGCCGGTGCACTAAAGGACAAAAATGGTCCGGCGCTGCAGTCCGGCATCTGGCAAATTGTTGGTGGTGGATTGATCCTCGCAGCATCTGCTTTGTTCACCACACTGACGGCTGGCGGATGATGGACAGCCAATGAAAAAGAGAAATGGGAAAATCCTGAGAAAAAAGGGAAGTGTCGTATCGAACAGAATGCGGTTACGACACTTCCTGTTGAGGGGAGACGACATTGGAAGATTACATCATCAATAAAATACTGTCGGTCTTTAGCCTCGTAATCTCCGCAGGCAGTGGGAATCTGATCCTCGACCCAGCCAGCTTTCATGCGGGAATCTACAATGGCATCATGCTGATTGTGAGCAACGCTGTCATGCCGGTTGCCAATGTGATTCTGGGGTTATTGATGGTTCTTGAAATGTACAACATCACCATTCGGACAGAAGGCAACCATGGAACTATGGGAATCGAGATCCCGTTTAAGGTTATGTTTAAGATTGTCCTATGCAAGGTGGCCATTGACAGTACCAAACTGATTCTTGAGGCCATCTACAGCATTTCCTCACAACTGATCATTAATATTGGAAGAACAATTACAGGGACAAGTCAATTGACTCCTGCAAATATCGATCTTATCCGGGCTAACATTGAGGGAATGGATTTCGGAGTCAAACTTATGACCAGTGTGGAAGTAACCCTCATTTACTTCATTGTCCAGTTTGTCATGGTCATCATCAATGTCATTGTGGTGGGACGTATCATCGAAATCTATGTGATGATGGGCATTGCACCGATTCCTCTGGCCACGTTGCCGAATGCTGAGGTTTCTGGTGTAGCAAAAAATTTCCTGAAGAGTTTTGCCGCCGTCTGCCTGCAGGGTGTGCTGATTTTTCTGGTTATCGCCATATTTCCGCTGCTGTTTGCCAACTCGACCATGGGTGACATCAGCGATGCCGCCGACTTTTCAAAATCCCTAATGATTGCGGCCGGCTATTCCTTTGTTTTACTGATTTCGATTTTTGCCAGTGGCAGGTGGGCCAAGTCTATCTGTAATGCGATGTAGGGGAGGTATATAGATGGCCATAGAAGTACGGATTCCAAAAGAGATCATGGAATACCAGGAAAAAATCATGTTCGGCCTATCCATCCGCCAACTCCTTAGTTTTGCGGCGGCACTGGTCATTGGCGTGACAACCTACTTAATTACTGCGAAGGTATGGGGAGAAGATTTGGCCGGATACATTGTTATTTTTGAGGTGATGCCCATCTTTGCCATCGGCTTCATCCAAAAAAACGGATTTCCCTTCGAAAAATACATGGGACTGATGATTCGGCATATGTTCGGCTATCGCCGGCGACGGTATCAGACCAGTCTGCTGCTCGATGAGATGAAACCCATAAATGAATCAAAAGACAAGACGTGGAGGCGAACAAATGCTTCAATTGGGAAAGAACCGGCTGCAAGAAAAGGCCGAAGAGAATGCGCAGATGGTGAAATCACAGCGAAAAGCCGAGAGAGAGCGCGCAAAACGGCAATCAGAGAAATTGCGACAGCTCGAAAAGACTACCGCGCAGCTCAACGCACAGCGAAAACGCCAGAACGCAAAAGCGGCAGCGCCAAGGACTTCTCAGCAAACAATCCGATACCGGAGGATGTTTGAGGATGGGATTTGTGAAGTAGAACCAGGTCTCTACTCAAAGAGCATCAAGTTTGCCGACATCAACTATCAGATTGCACAGCGAGAGGAACAGGTCGAAATCTTCTCTCGCTACTGTGAGTTCCTCAATTACTTCGAGCCATCTATCAATCTGCAGATCACTATTCAAAATAGACATATTGACAACGATGACTTTCGTTCGCAGATGCTCCTGCCGGTAGGCTTGGGAAAAGACAATCTAGACCATTGCCGCAGGGAATACAATGCAATGCTTTCAGAGAAGGCTTTGCAGGGACAGAACTCTATCGTCCGCGAGAAGTTTCTGACCATTGGCATCCACGCCAACACATACGAGGCCGCTGTTCCGACACTTGCGCGCATTGAGACGGATATCATCAGCAACTTCAAACAGCTGGGATGCGACATCAAGCTGCTGTCCGGAATGGAACGCTTAGAGTTTCTGCACAGTATGTTTAATCCCGGGGATCCGTTCCTGTTTTCCTATGATTATTTGTTGGCAAGCAGCCTGACCACCAAGGATTATATCGCACCGGACTCCTTTGATTTTACGAAAAAGAATTATTACGAATTCGGGGACAACTATGGCCAGTCTCTCTTTCTAAAAGACTTGCCACCGGACTTGACGGACAAACTTATTACAGAATTATCCGATATCCCCTGCAATATGACAATCACTCTCCATATCAATAGTGTGGAACAGGATCAGGCATTTTCTCTGGTTCGCAAAAAGATCAGTTTCATGGAGCAGCAGAAGATTGATGAACAGAAAAAAGCAATCAAGGCAGGGTATGACGTAGAAATGATTCCCTATGAGTTGAAATACTCGCTGGTTGAAGCAGAGGAACTTCTGGATGACCTGCAAAACAAGAACCAGCGGATGTTCAAAGTGACTGTTTTGGTACATACCTCGGCAAGAACTTTGGATGTGCTCAATGAAAACGTCTATCAGCTTATGGCCGTAGCAAGGAAGAACAATTGTAAACTCGGTTACCTGGACTTTCTCCAGGAAGATGCCATGAATGCAGCGCTGCCGTTAGGGAAAAACAATGTCGACATCAAGCGGACACTGACCACGGCTAGCACAGGAGTCCTCATACCGTTTACGACACAGGAGTTATTTCAGGAGAACGGTCTTTATTATGGATTGAATGCGCTCAGTCGAAATTTGATTATGTTCGACAGAAAGACCTTGAAGAATCCAAATGGTTTCATTTTGGGCACGCCGGGTTCGGGAAAATCATTCTCAGCGAAAAGGGAAATCGTGAACGTGCTTCTAGGAACACAGGACGAAGTCTTGATCATTGATCCGGAACGGGAATACGCACCGTTGGCAAAAGGATTCGGCGGGGAAGTCATACACATTTCAGCGGGAAGCAATGCACACATCAATCCAATGGACATTACCATGGATTATGCTGATAACGACAGCCCGTTGCAGCTAAAATCCGAGTTCATTCTATCCCTATGCGAACTGCTGGCCGGAGGGATGGGCGGATTGACCGCCGCTCAGAAGACAGTCGCTGACCGTGCCTGCAAGATGACTTATCAGCCCTATTTTGCGGATCCTGAAAAAAATCCTGTGCCAACCCTTCTGGACTTTTATCGGGT
>JBBQKF010000082.1:0-12934 GCA_038326615.1 Saccharofermentanales bacterium
GCGGGATTGGTAGTAGGGCTAATTGTTTCGATTTTTCAGGCAATGACACAAATTAATGAACAAACCTTGAGTTTTGTCCCCAAAATATTAGCAATTCTTGCAACACTGATTATTACAGGGGGTTGGATGTTAACAAAGCTCGTACAGTTTACAATACAATTATTCGAGAATATAGCAACTGTTGTAAATTAGACCTTATAACATTTAAATATTATATATAATGACGACCTATTTTCCTCAATATTACGTTATCTTCAATAGAAAATACAGAAAGATGTGATAATGATAAACTCATTGATTCAAATTCAAAATCAGTTCCCTTTTTACCTTCTTGCATTTGTCAGAATAGCAAGCTTGTTTATTCTGTCACCAGTTTTTGGACGTAAAAATGTTCCTGCCAAATTGAAAGTTGGCTTTAGCGTAATTATTACAATCCTTGTAATTCCGATGATTCAGGATACCCAAAAAATTTCAGAATCTATTGGCTTTGAACAAATCAGAATTCTAGTTTATGTGTTTAGAATTTTCACGGAAATGGCTATTGGCCTTTTAATGGGGTTTATAACAGTTCTTTTTTTAAACATTGCGTTAATTGCAGGTCAAGTAATTGATGTGTCCATGGGACTTGGAATTGGGAGCGTTTTTGATCCTCAGATGAATACACAAACTGCTATATCTGGTTCATTGCTAAACACAATAATGTTCATATATTTTATAATTGCAAATGGTCATTTACACCTAATACAAGCACTAGTTCATACTTTTGAAACAATTCCTGTAGGGCAAGCAAAATTAGGACCTGAAGTTGCACAAGTTGTAATTGATCAATTTTATCTGTCTTTTAGTCTTGCAATAACACTTATGCTGCCAATAGTTGCGATAACATTAATTATTGAAGCAATTATGGGGGTGTTAACACGTGCAATTCCACAATTGAATGCTTATATGGTTGGAATACCTGTTAAAATTCTTGCGGGATTTGCGATTTTACTTTTTTTACAGCCTTTATATATCGGGTTTTGTGATAATGTTTTTGAAAAGATGATGATGGCAACTGATAAATTGTTAATAACCTTGCACTAGTGCGTTGTAACATCGTGCTAGCAATAGAACATTTAATCAAATAAAATTTTGCAAGAGAGGGGGGGATAAAAATGCAACAGTCTGGCGAAAAAACTGAGAAAGCAACAGACAAAAAGCGAAAAGATCAGCGGGAAAAAGGAAATATTCTTAAAACCCATGACTTTTCTGTTGCTATAGTTTTATTGATCCTCTTTTATTCACTTAAAATTTTAGGAGGTTATATTGGGGAAAAGACAATAAAAATATTTAGGGATTCCTTTTATAACGACGCAATTATTAATGGCGAAACACTGTCAATGCCAACTTTGAATAATACATTTTTAAGTGCAGTATTGTCAGGACTTGCGATTTTGCTGCCTGTTTTTGGGATTCTTGTTGTGTTTACTATTGGTATTCAATTGGCTCAAACAAGATTTCTGTTTACCACGAAAACTTTAGCTTTTAAATTTGACCGTATTAGCCTTTTTAATGGATTAAAACGTATGTTTTCATTTAAATCAGTTGCTGAAATGATAAAATCACTTTTAAAAATTGGGATAGTCATTGCGACAGTTTACCCTGACATTATGAAATACATAAAAGAAAGTCCTTTTTTGTTGAATATAAGTATAGTACAAGCTACCTCAATGATTTTCGGAAACGCACTGAGTATGGCAATTAAGGCAATTATGGTTTTAATTATCATTTCAGTACTTGATATATTTTATCAATGGTGGAACTTTGAGAAAGAATTGAAAATGACAAAACAGGAAGTAAAAGAAGAAACAAAACTTTCTGAAGGAAACCCACAGACAAAAGGCCGTATACAACAAAAGCAGAGGCAGATGAGTGCAATGAGAATGATGTCAGAAGTTATAAAAGCTGATGTTATAGTAACAAATCCAACACACTTTGCAGTTGCTTTAAGATATAGATCTAAGATTGACAATGCCCCCATTGTTTTAGCAAAAGGACAGGACTTTCTAGCCCAAAGAATTAAGGAAAAGGCAAAAGAAAACAATATCGTTATTGTTGAAAATAGACCACTTGCACGAACATTATATGCTAAGGGAGAAATTGGTAAACCTATATCTGCAGACCTTTTTCAAGCTGTTGCTGAGATTCTCGCTTATGTTGCTAAAATCAAATCATTAAAATTTTAAAGCTAATAAAGAAAGGAACGAATCATAATGAAATATACTGATATAATAGTTGCTGCTGGTATTCTTATTATTATTGCATTGATAATTGTTCCTTTAAATGCAATGCTTTTGGATTTCTTTCTTATTATTAACCTGAGTATTGCATTAATGGTTTTGCTAATGGCAATTTTCACCAAAGAAGCATTAGAATTTTCTGTATTCCCGCCTTTGCTACTTGTTTTGACATTGTTTCGCCTTGCACTTAATATTTCATCTACCAGATTAATTCTAGGTAACGGTGGCGAAGCCGGAGCAGTAATTAAAACTTTTGGTGATTTTGTAATAGGTGGTAACATTGCAGTCGGAGTTATTATATTTATTATAATCGTCTTGATTCAATTTATTGTTATAACTAAAGGTTCAGAGCGTGTATCAGAGGTTGCAGCAAGATTTACTTTAGATGCTATGCCGGGGAAGCAAATGGCAATAGATGCAGATTTAAACACAGGACTGATAAACGATGAACAGGCAAAAGCTAGAAGAAAGAAAATTCAAAGAGAAGCGGATTTTTATGGTTCGATGGATGGCGCAAGTAAATTTGTCAAGGGAGATGCAATTGTTGGTATTATCATCATGGTTATTAATGTTGTTGGAGGAATTGTAATCGGTGTGTTAACATCAGGACTTGATATTTCGGTAGTACTCCAAAAATATACAATTACAACCGTTGGCGACGGTCTGGTAAGTCAATTACCTGCACTATTAATTTCAACTGCTACAGGTATTATCGTAACAAGGGCTGCATCAGAAAACAATCTTGGACATGATATAACGGAGCAACTTTCAGCACAGCCTAACATAATGATTATAGCTGGTGCTATGTTATTTGTCTTGAGTCTTATACCTGGACTTCCCAAATTATCAATATTTATGCTAGGAGGATTATTATTTACACTCGGTTTAGTATTGAAAAACAATATTAAGAAAAAAGAAGCAAAGCTTTCAAATTTACAAGAGGAAGAAGTCACTCAAGAAATTGCTAGACCCGAAAATGTATATGGACTGTTAAATTTCGAGCCAATCGAGATGGAATTGGGCTATGGATTGGTAGCCCTCGCAGATGCCCAGCAGGGAGGGGATTTGACGGACAGGGTAATAATGATAAGACGACAGTGTGCTATGGAACTTGGCATGGTAATTCCAAGTATTCGTATTAGAGATAACATACAATTAAAAGCCAATGAATATGTAGTAAAGATAAGAGGAAATGAGGTTACAAGATCTGAAGTAATACCTGACCATTTTCTTGCTATGAATTCCACAGATAATAATAACAATGCTATCAAAGGAATTCCCACAACTGAGCCTTCATATGGGTTGCCTGCATTATGGATAACAAAATCAGAAAGAGAAAAAGCTGAATTACATGGATACACAATCGTTGATCCTCCATCAGTAATTGCAACGCATTTAACAGAAATTCTAAAGCAGCATGGACATGAATTGCTCGATCGTCAGCAAGTTCAAAGTCTAATAAACAACTTGCGTGACTCACAACCATCCTTAGTTGAGGAAGTATTTCCAAAATTGTTTTCTATCGGAGACCTTCAAAAGATATTATCAAACCTATTAAAAGAGTCTATGTCAATACGCGATATGGTTACAATAGTTGAAACAATGGCAGATTTTGCATCAGTTACTAGAAATTGTGATTCATTAACTGAACATATAAGACAAAGGTCAAAAAGAGCAATAAGTATAAAACATTTTAAGAATAGATTAGCGCAAGTCATTACTCTTGACTCAAAACTTGAGCAATTAATCCTCGAGAAACTGAGACAAACTGAGACAGGTTCATTTGTCGCTTTAAGTCCTGATCAAATTCAACAGGTCCTAACGCAACTAAGAATAGCTATTGAAGAAACAATGCAGATAGGAATAAATCCAATTGTTCTAACATCACCATCTGTAAGACCTCACTTTAAAAGAATGACTGAACAATTAGCCCCTGATTTAACTGTTTTATCATATAGCGAGATAGAGTCAACAATTGAAATCAAATCTGAAAGGATGGTTTGCATACAAGTATGAATACATTACAAGCGATTAAAACATATACGTCTGAGGATGCAGTTATGGACAAAGATTCTTTGGCAGCACTTTGGCAGGAATATTTACGCACTAGGGATCTAGAAATAAGAAACACCTTGCTCATGTATTATGTCCCATTGGTAAAAAGAGTGGTAAACAGACTTTTTCAAACAACAAAAGCTTTTAATGAATATGATGATTTGATTAGTTGTGGGATTATTGGTCTTATGGATGCAATTGACAGGTTTAACCCAACGAAAGGTGCATCATTTGAGACATACTCACAAATAAGAATCCGTGGCGAAATTATTGACTATATGCGCTCTTTAGACTGGGCACCTGTTCATCTACGCATAAAAATAAAAAAAGTTGAAAATGCATACGATGAATTATCACAGGAAAAAGGAAGACTTGTAACTGATTTAGAAGTGGCACAGCATCTGGATATTAATCAATGTGACCTTCATGAAATATTAAAAGAGTCACATTTTCTTAATGTAGTCCATCTTGAAGAGTTATTACAGGATACAGTACAAGAAGATCCAAGGTTTGCAGCGGAGAGTAGTGTGCAAAATAGTCTTGAAGACCAAGACTTTAAATCTAACTTAGCTAGAGAAATTGAAAAACTAAGTGAGCGAGAAAAATTACTAGTTAGTCTATATTACAGCGATGAACTTACACTAAAAGAGATAGGAATTGTTCTTGGGGTAACTGAGTCAAGAGTATGCCAAATACATTCAAGTGTTATGTCAAAACTAAGAGCAAGGATGAAAAGTTTCAAATAAAATTTTTGTTTACAATATTATTAAAGTTTTATTAATTAAATACGATATAGATAAGGAGAATACAAAATGATTAGAGGATTGTATACATCAGCAACAGGCATGGTAACACAGCAAAAAAGAATGGATGTTGTTACAAACAATCTTGCAAATGCTACTACTCCTGGGTTTAAGCAAGATATGCTATTATCATCGTCATTTGAGGCATTAATGGTTCATAGGATGAATGGCAACAGTGATTTCGGACCATTAAATGAAGTAGGCGTTTTGAATAACGGAATACATGTTGACGAAATTGTTACCTCATTTGAAGAAGGAATGCTTAAAGAGACAGGGATATCAACTGATTTTGCTATTGATGGAGATGGGTTTTTCGTTGTAAATACTCCACAGGGGGAGAGATATACAAGGGCCGGTACATGGTTTGTCTCCTCAGAAGGTAAGTTGGTTACACAAGAAGGGTATGAGATACAAGGGCAAAATGGAGCAATCAATGTAAATAATACATCTTTTACAGTTGATTCATATGGAAACATGAAAACTGTTACAGGATTAGACAAAATAAAATTGGTTAATTTTGAAAATTTGAGTGGGTTACGTAAAGAGGGCGGCAATTTATACTCTGCAAATAATGCACAAATAATTAATGATACTGGTAGCAAAATAAAACAAGGCTATTTGGAAGGGTCGAATGTTGATTTGTCGAAGCAGATGGTGGACATGATAGAAATTTCCAGAAGCTTTGAAATAAATCAGAGAATGATAAAAATGCAAGACGAAAAACTAGGCAAAGCAGTTAGTGAAATTGGCCGGTTGTAATACTAATATTGAATTGTAAATATTTTATTAAGAAAAGGAGAGCAATTTTATGAGCCAATCACTATATTCTGCAGTAAACGGTTTAAAAACCCAACAAAGCAATATTGACACAATAGCAAATAATATTGCCAACATAAACACATCAGCATATAAGAAAAGTCGTATCAATTTGAAAGATGCTGTTTATAGCGAACTTATTGATCCTTCGGCTGCAGGAAGTTCAGCTAATCTACAACTGGGATATGGCGTTTTAGTAGCAGGGCAAAGCAAATATTTCGAACAGGGATTTTTAGACCAGACAAATAGAAATCTGGATATTGCAATACAAGGTGATGGATTTTTTGCAGTTGAGGGAGCCGATAAACAAGTTGCCTATACAAGAAACGGATCGTTTTCTACGAAGACTGTTGATGGCTCAAATTATCTTGCAACAATGAGCGGAGATTTTGTTTTAGATAAGAATGGTAACAGGATAAAGTGTAATTTCCCAATTGAACAAATTAGTGTTAATTCAAAAGGTGAATTGGCAAACAATAAAACTCCAAATGAATTAATAGCAACACTTGGGATTTACAATTTTACAAATCCTCTAGGGCTTGAATCATTAGGTGCTACATCATACCTCGCAACCGATTCATCAGGAGCCCCAATAACGGGACTAAATAATAGTTCAAAAATCTTACAAGGATATATTGAAAATTCAAATGTTGACTTGTCTGAAGAAATGACTCAGTTGATGGAAGCGCAAAAGGCATACACATTTTTAAGCCGTGCAATATCTACAGCCGATCAGATGAAATCAATAGAAAATGATATTAGAAAATAAATCAAACACTTAAATTAAATTTGGAGGTAAAACATATGCGAATCAATCCAGCGATAATGTCATCAGCCATAGGTCGCTACGATAAAGCAATCAGACAACAAAAGGCTAATCCAACTGCTGAATTAGCAAAAGATAAAGTTGAATTGTCTGCTAATGCAAAGATATATAAGCAGTTGTTGCAGGAGGCTAATAGGAGCGATTCTGTTTCAACCGAAAAAGTTCATGGAATAATGAATCAGATTGCGGCCGGTACATACAAAATAGATGTAGATAAAATAGTTGAGAAGATGATGAAACAGAGGTGATTTTATGCAGAATTGTTTGAATAGTCTAACTATGAACATGGAACAACAAAAAATAGTTTATGAAGACTTGTTGCGACTTGCAAAGAAAAAGCAAGAGGCAATAACAAGAGGCGATGTTAATGAACTTGACTATGTTGTAGAAGGTGAAAGTCTTCTTCTAATGAAACTATCGGATATCGAGTGTGAAAGAAGAAACATTATAGAAGCAACATCAGATGCTTGTGGTGTACCAGCCGAAAAGCTGACATTCAAAAATTGGCCTAAAAGCGAAAAATCTGAAAAGAACCATATTAAAGCTTTGCAAAAATCATTTCTTAACGTTCTTGACGAAATTCATGAAGTAAACGGTGTAAATCAACACTTAATAGAAATTCATCTTAATTATATTAAGCACGTTGTTGAAGAGGCAGTTCTTAGTGTAAAAACAAATTCTTACGAAGTTAATGGGACAATTAAAAAATCTAACGAATCTGAGCCAAGGTTAGTTGATATCAGAATGTGAGGAAAAAATGAGTACGTTTGGCAGTTTGGATATTGCAAGAAAAGCGATGACAGCAACTCAGAAATCTATTGATGTTACTGGACACAATATAGCAAATGCAAATACGAAAGGCTATACAAGACAGAGGCTTCAGGTTGTATCAATTGAACCACAAGTCGGTTATAGTCGTTTTTCATCAGCAACAAAAGGTGCTTCCGGCGCTGGCGTTGAAGTAGTTACTGTTGATCAAATCCGAAATCCGTTTCTTGACAGGCAATTTAGAAACGAAAACAGCTTACATAAAGAGTGGAGTACTAAGGCGGAAAATCTTTCATATGTTGAGAGCTTATTTGATGAGTTATCGGACAAAGGACTTCTAAACTCAATGAATGAGTTTACTGCTAGTATTCAGGAAGCATCAAAGAATCCTGTAAGTCGCGAAAATCGTACTAACATGCTACAAAATGCATTAAAACTAACAGAAACAATTAACCACTATGCATCACAGCTTTCCGAAAAACAAATTGAACAAAATCAGTCAATTAAAATTGTTGCTGGAAAGATAAATGACATAGCATTGACAATATCAGATATTAATATCCAGATATCCAGATATGAATTATCAGGACAGAAGGCGAATGATCTACGAGACAAAAGAAATGAACTCCTTGACGAACTTTCATCAATGGTTCCTGTCGAAACACAAGAAGACGGGAATGGAAATTTTAAAGTATCAATAAAAGGAAATCCTTCACAACTACTTGTCAATCATGATCAGGTAACATCGCTTAGCGTTATTCAAAATAAAACTAATCCTATGAATGGAGAGGTAAATTCACTTAACGAAATTTATTGGGACAATGGCATTACAAAAGTTGATATAATTGGTGGCAGCCTTAAAGCGTATATGGATTTAAGAGATGGAAATACTCCACAAAATATTGGTATACCTTATCTAAACGAACAACTTAATCGATTTACATCTGCATTAGCAAACTCCTTTAATTCTGTTCATGCAAGCGGATGGACAATGCTAGATACAAACACTGGAACTATTTCGCAAACAGGAATCAATTTTTTTGTTGCACCGAAGGATTCGCTTGGGAACCCATTACCAATTACAGCACTTAATATAACTATAAATCCTGACATAGTAAGCAATTCATATAAAATTGCATTATCGTCAAATGAAATAGTTAACGACTACGAGAAGGCAAACAATAAAAATGCAGTAGCACTTGCTCAAATCTTCAGCAAAGCTGACATACCTGACATCGGGGGTTTTAATACATTTATCGAAAGTTTTGTTGGAGAAATAGGAGTAGAAGCGTCTCATACGATTAATCGTGTTAGTGGACAGCAAAGTCTCCTTGACAGCATAGATCAGCAACGTCAATCTATATCCGGCGTATCTCTAGATGAAGAAATGACCAACCTAATGCAGTACCAACATAGTTACACAGCTGCTGCTAGAATGATAACAGCAATAGACGAAATGATTGATGTCTTAATCAATAGAACAGGTATGGTAGGAAGATAATGTTTACTTTTAATATATATTTATGAAAGGTAAAAGATATAAATGAGAATTACAAACAATATGTTATCACAGAATTATTTGAATAATCTCAACAAAAATATGTCAAACATGAACGTTTATCAGGCACAACTTTCATCGAACAGACGAATTACTAAACTTTCTGATGATCCAATCGGCGCAATATCAAGCCTTTCTGTTAGAACGAAACTTAATCGAATCGAACAGCATACGCGCAATATTGATGATGCAAAAGCGTGGCTTACACAAAGTGAGACATCGGTTATGGAAGTCAATGAAGTCATTAAATCAATTTATGAAGAAACATTAAAAATATCCAATGATACATATAGTGATGTAGATAGAAAAGCTTCATTACAATATATTGAACAACTAAGAGACCATCTTGTTCAGGTAGGTAATTCATCATTTGGAAATAAGTATATATTTGGGGGATATAATACATCATCGCCACCTTTCCAAGTCGTCGCAGGGAAAGTTGAATATAATGCCATAGACTTATCAATTGCACCTCAAGCTACGATAACAAATTTGCAATCACAAAATATTGAGTACGAAATAGGAACAGGAATTACAACTAAATCATCAATTACCGGAGTTGATTTGTTTGGTTTTGGGGAAACGAATATGTTCAATGTCCTTGATAATTTGATTAGCGACATTAAGGCTGGCATGCCTTCAAATAATCTAAGTGCTTATGTGGGAAAGCTTCAAAGCAAGCAAGAAGATGTATTGAGCCAGGTAACTGAGATAGGCGGAAGAGTAAAAAGGCTGGATCTTGTATCATCTAGGTATGAATTAGACAAAAATAATTTTGAAGCAGTTAAGTCAAATGTCGAGGATATTGATACCGCAGAAGTCATTATGCGGCTTAAAATGACAGAAGCATCATATAACACGGCTCTTGCAATAGGAAATAAAATAATACAACAGTCATTAGCAGACTATTTGAGATAAATTGAAATAATTGCTTGATAATAGCTTAAAGAGTTTTACTAGTAAAAGATAATTTCATAAAAAACGGAGGGAATAATTAATGATATTACAAACATCAACCTTTGGAGAACTGGATGTTCAAGATGAGAAAATTATTACATTTAATAATGGAATTCCAGGCTTTGAAAATTTAAAAAGATATGTTATAATAGTACTTGAGCAAACGAAACCATTTATGTGGATTCAAGCAGTTGACGAAGATATATCATTACCTGTATTGAGCCCATTTGATATTGATTGTTCATACTCACCGATTATAGACGATGCAATAATGGAAGAATTAAGTATCGAGAATGAGCAGGATCTTTTAGTCTTGGTTGTATCTGTTATACCGCAGGAAGTTACTAAGATGACAGCTAATATGGCAGCACCAATTTTGATTAATACAACAAGTGGAGAAGGCCGCCAGGTTTTAGCCGAGGGAAGTAATTATCAGATACGGCAACCTATTTTTGATATAATCAGTTTAAAGATGCATGGAGGCGACTGATGTTAGTACTAACACGCAGAATAAATGAAAAGATTTTAGTGGGAGATAATATTTCAATAACAATTTTAGAGGTTGACAACGACCGCATAAAGATTGGGATTGAGGCTCCTCAAACAATGAAAATTTTGCGTGCTGAACTTTTAACTGAAGTTTCAAACTCTAACAAAGAAGCAATACAGGCAAACATGGCTTTCATGAAATCGCTTGTTGACAAATCCAAAACGTGAAATAATTTTAAGGATAACGAAATAATACTAATAAAAACCGTTGTCGATTCGTGAACCCTAATAAAAACCGTTGTCGATTCGTGAACCAAAGAGGTGCAATTATGCATCTCTTTTTTGTTAGAATTTTTTTCGTTAGCTTTTATTGACATAATTTGCATGACAAAATTATCTAAAAAACAATAAATTTAAATGATTATCGCGTTTACTCAGTAAGTATTATAAATCTGTTATCATATTGAAATAATTGAGAAATCACTATTTCTACAATATCAATTTAGGGAGTTGCAGTGCATTCTTGCTTTATATAATCAAGAATATCTGGTTAGACTGAGTAAACACTATAGTCTTGTAGATTTATTTGATTTATTTCTACGACTAATTACATACCTTATCTTACCTTATCTTATCTTACCTTATCTTATCTTATCTTATCTTATCTTATCGAACATTATATTATTACTTTGTAAAATATATACCGATTCTATCGTAAAATGAATAAGGTATTATAATTTGCTATTTTCAATATTTGAAATGAAATCAAATAAGTAAGATTCTTACAAAAAGCCTAAAGTTATTTTATAAATATACGATATAGTTTATGAGTGAAAAAGAGGAGTTAAAAAAGGAGCGCGCCCTAATTATACAAATCCTATTCATATCAAATGGCATGGAAGCCAAATAATAATATTAAGGAGAAAAAATATGCGTATTCAAAACAACATGATGGCTATGAACACACAAAGAAATCTTTCATTAAGCTCAACTGCAGGTGCTAAATCAATGGGGAAATTGTCTTCAGGATATAGAATTAATTCTGCAGCAGATGACGCAGCGGGCCTTTCAATTTCCGAAAAGATGAGAGGACAGATTCGTGGTTTAGGACAAGCTTCAAGAAATGCACAAGATGGAATTTCAATGATTCAAACAGCTGAAGGCGCTTTAGGTGAAACACACTCAATCCTTCAAAGAATGAGAGAAATTACAGTTCAGGCAGCAAATGACACAAACAGTGATGTTGATCGCCAGGCAGTTGGACAGGAATTGCAAGACTTAACAGCAGAAATTGACAGAATATCACAAACAACTTCATTCAACGAAAAGAAACTTTTGAATGGTGATTTGGGAGGAGCAACAGTTTCTGGAACATCCGAAGTAGTTGCGGGTACTACTCTAGCAACTGGAGCAGCAGCTGCAATAACATCTCTGAATGTAGATGGTGCAAAAGCAGGAACAACCTACACATTTACCTCTACAGCTCTTGGTAAGTTAACCGCAACTCGCTCCGGTGATTCAGTGGCGCAGACAATAACATTAGATGGCACAATTGGCGCAGATGGCACAATGGGCCTAAATTTTAGTGAACTTGGCATTAAAATGACGATATCAGGTGCTAGTGGTAAAACTGATGCTAATGTTATTTCTGATTTAACAGCTGTAGGTTCTGATTCAATTACTACTGCTAATGGATCGGATTCTGCTCAATTTGCCATTGGTGCTAATGGCGTTAGTTCAGAGAAAATGAGTGTTTCGTTTAGTAAATTTGACTCTTCAACTCTTGGAACAGGAGTTGTAGGAGCTGCCACTAAATTGACAGCATTGCTTTCTGGATCAGTAAGTACTGTTATAAATACCGCAGCAAAAGCTGATGCGCTGACAGCTTCAATCGATGATTCAATTAAACAGGTGTCAATTCAGAGAAGTAAACTTGGTGCCGCTCAGAATAGACTTGAACATACCATCAAAAATCTTGATAATACCGCAGAAAACCTTCAGGCAGCAGAATCCCGTGTACGCGATGTAGACATGGCTAAAGAAATGATGGAATTCACAAAGAATAACATCCTTAATCAAGCTGCTACTGCAATGCTCGCACAGGCAAATCAAGCTCCTCAGGCAGTTTTACAATTACTCAGAGGTTAATACTAAACTTCGTTTATTACAAGGAAGGGTCAGGGATGACCCTTCTTGTAATAAATATAATTATAAATAATAGAGATATCTACACAAATATAGACATCAACCAAATATAGATGTCAACGAAAATATTGAGATTACTGCAAATATACAAATTAAAACAAATATATAAATTAAAGCAAATATATAATATTGACATCAATATACATTTTGAAGAGGAAATACAAGTAGTTCTACATCC
>JBBQKF010000083.1:0-12879 GCA_038326615.1 Saccharofermentanales bacterium
GAGCTGGAACGAGGAAAGGAAACAACGCGTCTCGATAAAGTTAACCAAGCGCTTGCAATGTTTGGAATGGAAACTGTACCAGGGAAAAAAGAGGAGTAAACTATGGCTTGTGAATATCGAAAAGGCTTTGTTTATATACAAAATCATTTTGCAGGCGTAACTCATATTTATTTAGGTGAGGGAAAGCCATGAAAATAAAATTGATTGAAACTTTAATTCTCCTTATCTTATTTAGTTTTACTTTTTCTTCTTGCATGCGGAATGAAACAACATCAAGTTCATCGAAAATTGAATCCGCATTTCCTTACAGCCAAGGAAATAAATCGCGAATAGAATCAGGAATTACTTCGCGAATAGAATCAGGAATTACTTCAGAAATAGAGGCAGAGACTTCAACGAGTTCTTCACCCGAAACATCCCCTTTTCCTAATAGTGCTGCTCCTAGAATTGAGGGTGTTAGTGTAACTCCTCACTATGCATCTGGGAACATCCCAAGTTATGACAGAGCAAATCCTTTAGTATATGCTGAAAATATGGGAGCTCTTGTTAAAATTTTCGTAAGGAATGATAATTCTACTGGAGAATTTCAAGGGCAAGTTCTTTTTAACAGTAAAACCGCAGGACAACTAATTCAAGAGGGGATTGTCACTTGGGCAGATACCCCTGACTTGAGGGGGAAATTAAATTTCACAACAAATATTCCGGCAAAATCTATGGATGTATACACGCTTAATATAATTGACGACAGATTTTACAAGGATGGCATTGATATTAGGTTTACAAATAGCAGAACCGGAGCTGTAACAACTGAAAAGATTCATATAAATGAACCAAAAGTGCTTTCGCCAAGGATAACTTTTACTTCTTCTAAAAATAATAGAATTCCTGACGGCTTTCTGATGTATATTGAAAACAAATCAGATAAAGAGATAATTGTTGATTCTGTAAATCTTTGGCCATCTTCTGGCTCTGTTAGTACCCATTGGTGGGAAAAACCCTTAACACATAAAAATTTAAGTTGGTTTGGTGTGTCAAATTCCATAAAATCAAATGATATGAGCGGGTTTTCTTTGCAGACGGGAATACTTGCGTTTGGGGAAAGCATAATCGAAGTAAATTATAAATCGGGGGGGAAATCTCAAAAATTAATTTACTTGATAAAACCTGTCATTAACGAGTTTGATATAAGTATGGGATGGGGATCGCAGTTCTTAGCTGGCAGTGAAGCTTTTAGAAAAACAATTAAGTTTATGCACTTTAATACAGTTCATGGAGGGTCAGATAATTATTTTTACCAGAGTGACATTTTAGCCAAATACCCGATGAAACGGTTTGACACCCTTCCATATATAGAAAATTTCAGTACTCCACAAAATTTGCCATTTGTTCATGCGTCTGAAAGGTTTGGAGAGCCACAGCAAAGTAATAAATCAGCGCAGGAAATTTACGATGTTTATGCATTTTACAGAATGTCAGGTTATCCAACAACTCTTACATTAAATCATGAACCAGGATTTTACAAATATGCAGGCCTTGTTGATTATCAACATTTCGATGCTTACAGAATTAATGCACCTCACGCTGATCGGTGGGGAACTTATACAAAATATGGCAAGAGAAACATACGTGGATTATTAAATGTAGAACAGCTTTCATGGGGAGCTCCTCTTGAAACGATTGGTGATTACATGCGGACGCTTAATAAAATAAGCTATCCTAATCCAGTTGCAGCATGGACACAAGGAATATCAAACGGATGGGCTAGCCCCTTCGGAGTGAACCGCCCATCGCAGTCTAATTCGTTTGAAACTAGAATTCAGGCTTATCAGGCAATTGCAAACGGAGCACTATCATTGTATTGGTTTAATATTTCAGGGGGAAGCGCAGCAAAAAACAGAGGCAGTCTTGACGAAATACAGAAAATTAACAGGGAATTTTCCACGGTTGGTCCTTTAATCTCACAAACAGTGCCATTTTATTGGAAAAATGTTTTTATGGATATCGATTATAATACTTTGGCGGGTCCTGATTTTGCAATTCTTTTTGTAACTGATTTAAAATACCCTGTCTCTTCAAATCAATATATTTCGGCAGGAAACAGGACAGGCCCCTTTATGCTGGATTTGCCTTTATATCTAAGAAATTCAAATTCTGCAATTAAAGTAGGATATGATGGAATCAAAGATGTTCCAATAACTGTTAAAAATGGCAAGGCGAAAATAACGGATACAATTAAAGATACAGGCATATATATTGTTTACAACTCGGAAAATGCTAATTACAGAACAAAATTGATACAAAGCTATTTGGCATTAATTGAAAAAGAGAAATCTTATAAATTTAATCCAATAACAAATGACCAGGATTTTGATGTTCTTAAAACTCAGGTTGAAAGCATAGAATAAATATTAAAACTACGCATTATAGGAATATGATAAATTGTTATGTTGCTCTTAAGTAGTGATTTTTTTAAATATATTGACAGTTTGTTCACGAATTTACTCTATATAATAATGATGGTCTATATAAAAAATTCTATGATCTCTCGAATAAGCGTTTGAAAAAAACACCCCCAGTGATACTATTAAAATATCGACAGGAAGGTGTTTTTGAAAGAATCTTTGAAAGTTAATAGTTGATTACAGAAATACTTTATGCTACTGGTGCTGCTGCGGGTGCGACTTCTTCTACTTCTTCAACAACTTCTTTAACAGCTTTAACTACTGCATAAATTTCGTCATCTTTATCTAAAATTTTAATTTCTTTTGGAAAGTGGAAATCTGCGGATGTTACATCATCCCCTAACTCTTTCTTTGAAATATCCGCTAATATTGAGTCTGGCATAAATGATGCTTTACCAATTACTTCAACTTCTGATTTGTAAACCTGCAAAGTTAAAATATGCTTTTCTAACTCCTCATGACCATGAAACGAAATTGGTATATGCATTTTTATTTCCTGATTCATTTTTACTAACTGTACAGAGATGTGTATTATTTTGCCTTCAACCGGATGTCTTTGAATTTCTTTAATAAATCCAAACTCCTTCTTATTGTCGATTGCAATCCACATTTTTGCATTTGGTCCATGTTTGGAAACTATTTTGTTTAATGCTGAAATTTCGAATTGAACTGAGGTAGAAGTAGTATCTGATTCATTAAGGACTCCTGGAATGAACCCGGCTTTTCTGACTGTCTTTGGTGCGTCGGTTCTTTTCGTTGCTTTAAGAATTGTCTCTTCCATTTGATTTTCTCCTTTTGGCTGCATGCCATTGCCATTTAAAATTAATATACTTATGTCTTAATACTATACCAATAATAATTAAAGTCAAGTAAAGTTGATTAAAGAGGAAGTTTATGTAAATTGAAAGAAGGGATTTAAGAACAAAGACAAAGTATGATATAATTACATCAATTTCAAATCAATTGGAAGATTCTAAAATTTAGATAGCAAATAGGAGGTAGTTAATGCGAATAAAGAATAGTATACAAAAATCGAATTCAATTTTCGGATTATGGCTGATAGGTATAGCGATTACCATTACCACATAGTACTTTTATAAACTAACAGGAGATTTTATGATTGTAAATAGTGTTCTCATAATATTAGGATTTATATTATTAATAAAGTGTTCAGATTTAATGATAAATTCTGCCTCAACAATTGCAGAAGAACTTAAAGTTCCAGCATTCATAATTGGGTTTTCAATTATCGCATTTGGAACAAGTTCGCCAGAATTAATAATCGGAATATTTTCAGGTATAACAAAAACAAACAATATTACATTAGGAACTGTTTTGGGAAGTGCGGTTGCAAATGTAGCATTAGTTGCAGGTATAGCAGCAATTATGTCTACAATTCATATCGGAAAAACAATTTTGATGAAAGAAATTCCTCTTTCAATTTTAGTTCAAGTTCTATTACTAATATTACTATTTTTGGGGGGATCACTATCAAGGATCGATGGAGCCATTCTTCTCATTTGTTTTGTAGCATTTCTTTGGTACATTTTTACTCGAAAGAAGGATACTTTATACGTTGATGATGATGATATTTCTGATTACGAAACAACAAAGAGAAATAATGATTCAATTCTTAAATTGTCATTTATTTTATTGGGTAGCTTATTTGGAGTAACTTTGGGTGGTGCATTGGTAGTTTATTCAGCAACTGAGATTGCACGAATATTTGGTGTTAGTGAATTTGTTATTGGTGTTACCATTGTCGCAATTGGCACTTCGCTTCCTGAACTGGTAACTACTATTACTGCAATAAAAAAGCAAAAATCTGATATTGCCATTGGAAACATTATAGGGAGTAATATTTTCAATATTCTTCTTGTATTGGGTGTTTCCTCTACTATTAATCCAATTGTTCCCGATAAAGGAATTATTTATGACTTCATAATCGTTTTTGGAGCAACAATTCTTCTAGTGGTTTTGTCAATTCGAAAAAAGCAACTAAAAAAATTAGGTGGAATAATACTAATTGGCTATTATGTATTCTATATAATCTATAATATATTTAATAGTAAAGCATAAATTTTATTTGACTAAGCATACATATTTGAGTATAATCGTACTTGTTAATAAACAAAATTTCGGTTGGACAGGAAACTGTTTCAAGATTTTAGCTTTAAGGGTGGGGAGCTTCCGTAGTGGAGACCTGCCTTTTTAATATAATAAAATAATTTTAATGAAGGAGAGTATATTTAAATGAATGTCAATTTTACAGAAACTGTTTTACGAGATGCAAATCAATCACTAATTGCTACACGCATGCCCTTTGCTGATTTTGAAGAAATATTAGAGAAATTGGACAAGGTGGGTTATTATTCTTTAGAGTGTTGGGGCGGAGCAACATTTGATTCTTGCTTGCGCTATTTAGATGAGGATCCATGGGAAAGATTGCGCAAAATTAAAGCAAAAGTAAAAAACACAAAACTTCAAATGCTTCTTCGAGGACAAAATATACTTGGATATAAACATTATCCAGATGATGTCGTAAGAAAATTTGTTGCTAAATCAGTAGAAAACGGGATGGATATTTTTCGTATATTTGATGCATTGAATGATTTCCGTAATATTGAAGTAGCAGTTAGCGAAGTTATTGAGAGAGGCGCACATGCTCAAGGATGCATTTGTTATACAACAAGCCCAATTCACAGTCTCGAAAAATATGCCGAAATGGGAAAAGAACTAGAACAGCTTGGTGTTCACTCTATCTGCATTAAAGACATGGCTGGCATTATGGGTCCTCAGGAAGCTTACGACCTCGTTAAATCCTTAAAGAATTCAGTTAAGGTTCCTGTTTTTCTCCACACTCATTCTACAACAGGACTTGCACCAATAACATACACTAAAGCGATTGAAGCTGGATGTGATGGTATTGATACTGCAATTTCTTCGTTTTCGGGAGGTACATCGCAGCCATCTACTGAAACTATGAATTATGCTCTTAAACAGATGGGATATACATCAACACTTGATGAAAAAGTTCTTAAGGAAATCAACGACTTTTTCAAACCTCTAAAAACAAAATACATAACCTCCGGATTGATGGATGCTTTTGTACTTGGAACTGAGACCGATGCACTAGCATATCAGGTACCGGGAGGAATGCTCTCTAATCTGATTTCACAATTAAAATCACAAAACGCAATGGACAGATTAGATGAAGTTCTATTTGAAGTTCCAAATGTGAGAAAAGACTTAGGATATCCTCCATTAGTTACTCCAATGAGCCAGATTGTAGGAGTTCAAGCGACAGCAAATGTACTTTCTGGCGAACGGTATAAAAATATTTCCAAAGAGGTGAAAGCATACTTGAAGGGTGAATACGGAAAAGCGCCCGGAATAGTCGATGAGGATCTTATCAAGAGGGTTTTAGGAGACGAAAAGCCAATAACTACAAGATTTGCGGATACTTTGAAGCCCGAATTTGAAAGCACCAAAATCAAACTTGGCAGTCTTGCAAGAAGCGATGAAGATGTTCTATCTTACATCGTTTTTCCGCAAATTGCAGAAAAGTTTTTTCAGGACAGGGAAGAACGCGAATCCAAGATTGTAACATATACAATCAAAATGAAGTAGGGGGGATTTAGATGTCAACGAGTGAAAGTTTTTTGGTTGCACTACTTTGTATAACAATTGTTATGCTAGTTTTATCATCTCTTTTTGTACTAATAAAACTTTTTTCTTTTGGAATTGGGTTAATAGAAAATGCTCAAAAGAAAAGGAAACTGAGTACTATAAAAAATATCGAAACCAGACCTATCGCCGAGATACAGCCTTTGTATTCAGCAGGTGAATTGAAGTTGCATAATGTGGATGAACCTACTGCTGCAATGATTATCGCTATCGTGAGTGATGAGTCAGGGATCCCTTTGTCAGAGCTTTGTTTTAAATCAATAAAGGCAATTGAAAATTAAACTTAAAGATAATCAGGAGGAATTACGATGATTTATGTTGTAAAAATAAACAATAAAGAATACGAAGTTGAAGTTGAAAAAGGAAATGCAAATCTCCTAAAAACAACAATTGTTACACAAAACATTTCGCCCGAATCCATAGCAAATCCAGTTATTTTGGAGACGGCTACTGTAAGTAAACCAACTACAACCATTCCGGTTTTACAGGGTGCAGGAGAATTAATTAAAGCACCGATGCCCGGAGCAATCCTTGATATTAAAGTTAGCGTCGGAGCAAGAGTAAAAAAAGGTGATATTGTTATGATTCTTGAAGCAATGAAAATGGAAAATGAAATTGTTGCATATTCTGATGGTGTTGTTGCACAGGTACTTGTATCAAAAGGAGCTTCTGTATCAACTGGCGATTCGCTTGTCTTAATCGGATAGGAAGGAGACTAAAAAATGTTTATTGACTCAATTATATCTATATGGAAGAGTTCAGGATTTGTTGCTCTTACATGGCAGAATTTTGTTATGATAATAGTTGCGTGTTTGTTAATTTACTTGGCAATAGTTAAAAAATTCGAACCATTATTATTACTTCCTATTGCGTTTGGTGTTTTGATAATTAATCTTCCAATGGGAGGACTAATGGGATCACCAACTTCTTCAGAAAATGGAGGATTACTCTACTATTTGTATTTGGGAGTTAAGTTAGGAATCTATCCCTCGCTAATTTTCCTAGGTATTGGAGCTATGACAGATTTCGGACCTCTTATTGCAAGACCAAGCAGCCTTTTTATGGGAGCTGGAGCACAATTAGGAATTAGTGTTGCATTTGTTATAGCAGTAGCTATTGGATTTACCCCGCAGGAAGCAGGATCGATTGGAATAATTGGAGGAGCGGATGGCCCGACAGCAATTTATCTTACATCAAAACTTGCACCGCATTTGTTACCCGCGATAGCAATCGCAGCATATTCATATATGGCACTCATTCCCTTAATACAGCCGCCAGTCATGCGTCTACTAACAACAAAAAAAGAGCGAAACGTAACTATGACTCAACTTAGAACAGTTTCCAAAATGGAAAAAGTTTGTTTTCCGATTGTTGTTACAGTATTATGCGTGCTTCTTTTACCATCTGTAGCACCCTTGATAGGCATGCTAATGCTAGGAAATTTGTTTAGGGAATCAGGTGTTGTTAACCGACTATCTGATACAGCACAAAATGCATTAATCAATATAGTTACGATTTTCTTAGGATTAACTGTCGGAGCGACTGCTAATGGCGCAAATTTTCTTAAACCACAGACGCTTATGATAATTGGATTAGGCCTGCTAGCATTTATTTTCAGTACAATTGGCGGATTGCTGATCGGGAAACTTATGTATATATTATCCGGTGGAAAAGTTAATCCTCTAATTGGATCTGCAGGAGTATCTGCTGTTCCAATGGCTGCAAGAGTTTCGCAGGTCGAAGGTCAAAAATCGAATCCGAGGAACTTTTTATTAATGCATGCAATGGGGCCGAATGTAGCTGGAGTAATCGGTTCAGCAGTGGCAGCAGGAGTATTACTTTCATTATTTGGTTAAGCAATGTATTCAATCGCGTAAGCAGCATTATTACTATACGACGGCAGAAATATTAAATGTTTAATTCTCTGTTCAATTGAGTTTGCTATTGCCTCTATTTAAAATGCTACTTTTTAAATATTTGTAAAACTAATAACTTTTTGTAGCATGCCGTAAGTTTAATCTTTTAATGTGATAGAAATGTGAAGAGAAAAAATAAGCCCGACAATTTATTGTCGGGCTTATTTAGCACAAAGTTTTAATTGATAATAAATTATTAGTGAAATAATTTTCGCATATCATTTGTCATATGATATTTTGCTTTGTCATCCCATGTTGTGCTGCCTTCTGCATAGCGGGGACCGATTTTAGCAAGGGTATTGAAACCCTTACCGAAATAATTGTTTTTCATTAGTTTACCAAATGAAATAACACTATCAGCCTTTGTTTTAAATGAAATCCATCCACTTCTTGCCCTCATTCCAAATAGATTGTTGTGGTTGCGACATAGTTCTGATGTACCTCCGCCTGTCTCAAGTTTTGCGACAGCCAATGCATATAGTGCATTACAGTTATATGTCGTTTCAATTTGTAACAATGCCGGCTCAATTCCAACAAGAGTACTACCTTTGGTTAATTTTTGCAATTCTTTAAGTGTTAGTCCTGATTTTCCTATAGGTGATGGCGTTAATTCACTCCCCGAACGGGATGCTTGACCGAGCATCGTTTCCAGTTTGTTTCGAAATACATCATTCTGGGTTTTGACGCTTTTTAGCTGTGCGGATAGATCTGAATTGTCTTGCTTGGTTTTACTTAAATCTGCTGTTAATTTTTCGATTTGGACTTTCATCTGTTCTAAATCATTTGATTGTTCGACTAAAGAAGATAAGGAAGCGATCCTCTCTTCTTGTAAATCGGAGGCTAACAAAGAAACATCCGTTGTTAACTTACTATTCAACTGTTGACTTTGTGCTAAATTTGTTGCGTGAACACGTAAAGTGAGAAATTGGTATCCAAGGATTCCAATAATAAGGAAAATTGTAAAATACTTTATACAAGCTCCCCATGGGAACTCACGTAATTGAATTTTCCTGGACCCTCGAATTGGTTTGCTTTTTCTTATCAAATTCATCTCTCCTATATTCTGATGGTTTGGTAATATTCTTTCTAAGCAAGATAATTCGTTGTTATTATATCATGTATATTTGGCAAACGCAAAAATCGCAGATTTCAACCTTCAATTTTGCGTATAAATCTGATAATTATACGAAAACAAGCCCCCAAAATCCCGAAAAAGATCTAAGAGAAAGAGGCATTATTGTTTATTTAGCTTAAAATAGGAACACTTTTAAAAGCAAAATTACGGCACTTTGTACAAAATTTTCAAAAAATACGTAAATCATTAGATTTACGGTTAATGTTCGATAATAAAAACTTGGAACTGCACCATTTCTCAAGTCCAAAAGTTCATTAAAATCTTCTTGATATATCAGTACAATCTTTCCAAGGGATAATGAAGAAATTATTGGATTTCCACTGTATTCTGCAACCTCAAGGTATTTTCGAGCCAATTAAATCCGCTGTCAAATCCTGATCCTTTTAATACAATCTATAAATGGTTGCATTTTTCGATGAAGGGAAACTTGCTGCAACTTTAAAATTTGCTTTGAAAAACTGGACGTTAAGATTATAATTGACTTCTTTTAATAAATCATCATCAATTATCATGTATCTTATTTTATTTTTTTTAGCAACAGAAATAAATCTTGCAATATCACCACCATACCCACTAAACATTTTCTTGCATAAAGCTTCCCGCGTTACAGTATCATGCCCGGCAGACCAGGTAAAATATGCCCAGCCATAAAAAACTTTGCGACCGGAAAAGAAAAACTCATTCATATGGTATGGTGCAGTGAGGAAAACATCTGAAGGTGATGTATTTTTCTCTATCCATTTTGTTAATGGGGAATTTAAATCTATTCCAACGGTGTTGACGTTTTTATTAACATAGCCGATTAATTCAACAACACCAGTTGCGCACAATGAAAATGTGACAAAAACAGACAAAACAAAAGAAACAATCAATGCAATAATTTTTTGACCTGGGGTCTTTTTCGAATTAATATTTTGCTCATTGTCACTTACACGATTATCGCTAACTGAATCGATATTTTCATTACTACGGCCATGTACAAAAGAATTAATGCGGGATGCTTTTGATACAGGCCTCTTTAATGCCTTAAGGGAATCTGAAGTAAACTGCCAAAGGGTGCAGAGAGCGTCAGCGATGAAAATGTTAAGTAGACCAACAGCGATTATTACATATTTATGGTTTACCGTAACATCAGGTGTCATGGATATGCAAAGCGCAAACAGTATTGGCGCCATACAGGCGATAATAAACCGCTTGTTGATTCGTTTTGTTTGAATAAAAGGCAAAACGACAATAATGGCAAGTGCAATTCCAATTACTTGAAACAAGTATGAGGCAACGCCAGGGAGTGATTTATCTACAGATATAAATCCCCACAAAAATTGAGCTTTTGCAACGCCTTTTGCACCTCCTGAGAAAAATCCTGCCTGTAGAAACGAAGACATAACTCCTGCTAATGCAACGATGATATAGGAAAGTCTATTTCTGGCGAAAAAGGCCATTACGAACAAAATACAAAGTAACGAAATCAACATTGATCCGTGCCAGTATGGTAGGCATGCAATAAGAACAACGCAAAGAATCAATTCGCGGATATTTGATATTTTCCAGTATTCTGGATTTGTGAAGTAGAAAACGACATTCCCTAAGAAATTCGGAGACGATTTTTTTAAGGCGACACTCTCATTGTTATAATTATTATCATTGTTATTCTCTAAAAGACTCGTTTCTAAAGACGATTTCTTATTTGAAACAATTGAAGTTGCGGCGAATGAGTTTAAATCAAAAATTTGAGTTTCTGGTTTGTTTATATTTTCGGCAAGGTCTTCGTTGGTATTCAATGGTTTAATTTTTGCTAAACCGAACTTAATACCATCTGGCGCGAAATTAAACTTTTCTTTAAGCGACGGTAAAAAAACAAAAAAGATAATTAACATTATTGAAAATCCCCACAAAAAGTGGCGTTGATTTGCATAAACGTTCATTGTCCATAATCCCCAATCGTCTCTTGGTGTGAGTCCGATAAATTTGTTTGTATTTAAAATGTCTCCGATAATGCTAAAAAACGTGGAGCCTTTTTTTGAAAAAATTTCTTGAAGATAAGAAAAAATTGCATATGAGCTACGGAAGAACAGCATAAAAGGTGCAAGAAAAAATACCCACTTGCGTTTTGTCAAAAGAACTCCGAGGCATCCAAGCAACGAAACAAATGACAATATCCCTAATATGCTGGGAATATTCATAGCAAAATCGATTCGCATTCCAAGGTATTGAAGATTTCCGCAAAGATAGAAAAAGAAGAAGTGGTATTTGATTCCATCACCAGAAAAGTGAGGATACTGGGTCGGGAAATTATTTCCTTTTGCAAATGAATTGATAAGTGCGGTGTGTGGAGCAAAGTCTCCGAAAACAGAAAAACCCGATCGAAGCATTCCTTTATAAACGAAAAAACTATAAAAAATCAAAAAGGTACCGAAAAGCGCAAAGAACCAAATTGATTTCCAGTAAAATGAATCAGCAGATGTGAAATATTCGCTAATAGAATGTAGATGCCTCTTATTTAGGGCTTTCATGTATGAAATTAAGAAAAAAGCCGGAAGTACGAATACCATTAATAAATTTGTTGCAAGCAAAGGGTTAACTGTTTCAGGGAGAATGAATGAAAAGAAATATGAGATATAATAATGAAGAGTTGTAAGTATTGTCCCACCCACTATAAGGGAGAATGGAAAATCAAAAGTCCACTCTGGAGGAAGTTTATTCGTTCTTCCTGAAATTCTGGTAAATAATGACAATGTCTCAATTCTTAACAATTGCTTTAGAGTAAAGCCAACAAGAAAGGCAGCGATAAGGTAAAGTACAGCAAGCATCGATAATCTCCTTAAAAAATTAATAAAACAATTCTTATTATAGCATTTAATCTCAATGGTTTTGTTAATGCTATAATATCTTTTTTTGTGAAATTTTACTTAATACAGCCCTTAATCTAGAAAATTTTCATTTCAATCAATTTACAAAATCATTATCGTACGTTTTTTATTATCAGAATTCAATAGGAATCTTATTTTATTTTATTTAATCCCAATAAAATTTCAATTAAATCTCAATTAAATCTCAATTATATCCAATTAAATCCAATTAAATTTCAACCTAAAATATTAATGAAATTTCAATTTATTTTTCATAATTTTTCATAATTTTTCATAATTTTGATTATTGATTTTGATTACTACTTTCACTGGTTGGTTCCGAAAAGCCAAGATGAATGGATTTTGAGATAATGTAACGTGGACGTGCTTTTACTTCGGTATAAATTCTAGCAATATATATGCCAATAAGGCCAAGACTTATCATAATAAGTCCACCAATTAAAAGCAATAGAAGAATAACTGTTGTAAATCCATCAGCAGAAGTTCCAAATGCCCACTTAATAAAGGTTTGAACTCCAATGATAATTGACAAAATCAAAGAAGTAACCCCAAGAATTGTAATTATGTGCAAAGGCAGTGCCGAAAATGAGGTTATAGCATCTACGCTTAAACTTGCAAGCTTAAGGGGAGACCATTTACTTTTTCCAATTGAACGCTTGGGAACTTCAAAAAGAAAACTTTTACGATTAAAACCAAGCCACGCAGAGAGCGCTCGAAAAAAAGTGTCATGCTCACCTAGCTTGCGCCATTCGTTTACAACTTTCTTGTCTAGCAGTTTAAAGTCAGATGCATTTTCAAGATTATATCCC
>JBBQKF010000084.1:0-12541 GCA_038326615.1 Saccharofermentanales bacterium
TGTTGCACTTCTATTGCCGCTTCTGCAATAAACAATATATTTCCCACTTTTATCAACCAATATCCCCTCTGCTTCTTTTTCTATTGAGTCAAGGGGAAGCAAGATAGCACCAGGTATATGGGCTTCTGCATACTCTTCTTGTGTTCTTACATCTACAATAATAACCTCTGGAAATTCTGCTATCATGGATTTAGCATCTTCAGCAGATATTTTTTGGGGATTTTCCTTTGAGACAATTTTAGTTTCACCCTGTTTTGCGCATCCAAATAGCAAAACCATACTTGAAATCAAAACAAGTATTATAACTTTCTTCATTATTAGGCCTCCGTTCTCGTTAAAAAGCAGCAAATTCGTTATTAAAAAATAACAAATATAGTATTGATAAAATAAATACTATTGTATAGTATGTTTATATTAATTATAGCATAAATATATTATATTTTGGAGGTAACCGAATGAAACGGAAAATTTTATCCTCTGCTTTAATCATGGTCTTATTAATTAGTAGCGTGAATTTTGCCTTTGCAGCCACCTATACTGTAAAATCTGGGGATGTGCTCTGGAAAATCGCAGAAAAATATGATACAACATGGCAAGAATTGGCAAAAGCAAATGCCCTTGCCAATCCTCATCTAATTTTTCCAAACCAAAGTCTTACAATTCCAGAAAAAGGTGAATGGACATCACCTATGCCAATTCCACCTGTAACGCCGCCTGCACCATCACCTGTAGCAGATGCTGAATTTACTAAATACTTCAAAGCGATGGATATAGACTATGCATATAAGCTGGGTTTAGAGCTGGCTGAAAATCCGCTTTATGAATCCTCATCCCTTGGAACAAGGACAGCAGGAAGTGATGCAGAACATGCGACTGCGACTTTCTTAGCGTCTGAAATGAAAAAGATTGGGTTAAGTGATGTTGAAAAAGTTGGCGTTAAAGTCGATAAATGGCAATTTAATGATGCTACTCTTACAATAGATGGAACGGATAAAGTCATTAAACCACATTCCTATGCAACAGCTGCAACGCCGGCAAAGGGAATAAGTGCGGAAATAGTATATATGGGAAAAGGAACCATGTGGGATTACACAGAAGACATAGATGTGAAGGGCAAAATAGTTCTGGTAGACATCGATCAGAGAGCTGATTGGTGGATTACTTATCCAATGATGGAAGCGAAATACCAAGGTGCGGCTGCAATTATGGCTGCTAACATAAGCGGTTTTTCTGAAATAAATAAAGATGCGCTTAACAGCCAAGATATATGTGGGCCAACAGGAATCCCAACCGTAAGTATTAGTCAAAATGATGCTGATTATATTAAAGAACAACTTAAGGCTGGAACAGTAACTGCAACCCTTAGGGTTGACAATATAGTTGAAGAGAATGGAATTTCCTATAATGTTATGGGTAAAATTCCTGGCAAGAATCATGACGAAATGATTATAGTCGGGTCTCACTACGATAAATATTTCGATGGCTTTCAAGATAATGGTATGGCTGTAGCCCTTGACTTTACTATGGCAAAAGCTATGATTGATTCTGGGTATACACCTGAAAGAGACATCGTCTTCGTTATCCATGGTGCAGAAGAATGGGGCGCATCGGATACGCCATTTGACTGGACAGTGGGAGCTTGGAGAATGATCAATGAAGCGCATCCTGAATGGGTAGGCAAGACATTGGCATTTTTAAACTTTGAACTTCCAGCTTATGAGTTCGCAAAATATACAAGTGCAACCTCTGCACCAGAGCTCTACACCTTGATAAAAGATTTTGCGGAAAATGATAAAAATGCGCCAAAACCTGTAAATTGTTTCCCTGAAGGCTTTAAAACAGATGGCGCTCAAACTTATACGTATTCAGATGACTTCTCCTATTACGCTGCAGGAGTACCTTCTGTCATAAACACATTCTTGGTACAAGCTGATGGAGAAGATGTATTCCCATTTTACTATGAAAGATATCATACACAGTTTGACAACAAAACAACATACAATGAAGATGTCTTTAAGTTTAATCTTTCATTTTATGGTGCAATGGCGCTAACAATAGACCAAACTCCTGCATTCAACTTAGATTTTACACCTCAATACGAAAGAATGCTGGCGTCTTTCAATGAAGATGAAGCAAAGGCTGCCGGAGCAGATAGTACGGCTTTTAAAGGAGCTTTAGAAGCATATGGGATTTCCGCAAAGGCTAATCATAATGCCGTTATTGCAATAAACAAAGACTATGCAAGCTTAGTTAAAGCTGGAGCAAGTGATGCTGAACTTCAGGTTGTTTGGAATAAAGCAAAAAAAATGAACGCCAGCAACCTTGCCATCTTTAAGCAAACGCAGGACGCATTGCTTGGCCTAATGTATGAACGTCCAATTGTTCCTCATGAGGCGCCACAAGAAAATATCCAAACCATGAAAACAATAATAACTGAGCTAAAGGCTGGAAATATCAATAAAGTAGTTGATGAATATGCTTGGACAATAAACAATGTAATAGAATGGTATAACTATTCATTTAGTCCAGAGGTAACAAAGCCCCTTAACGATTACTACTATCCTGAATATAACAAAGGTAATTTGTTCTGGGGAACAGGCAAAATGTTCACCATGGCTGATGTTTCCGAAGCGACCAGATCTTTATACTTAAAATACGATACAACAGGATCTGATTTCTCAAGCGAAATAGCTGTTTATCAAAAGGCAATCGAAAGCCAGAATATTATCTACAAAGACCTTATCTTAAAAGAAACCACTTCACTTGTTGAACTGGCGAAATCAATGGAGGCAGTAAAATAGGGTTTTAATTATTATGTGGGGATCGGGTATAAAATATCCGATCTCCATTTATTTTTTCCCCTTTGATTAATCAATCAATTCGTTTATAATGAAATGATAGGCAGGTAATACACATCCAACTGTTTTCAAGGCTGTAGTGGAAGTGCTACAGATGGGTGAATCCAATGGAAAAATTTATCGCTTTGGAGTTTACAGGAGGAAAATATGAAACAATTTGAAACATCTAGATTGGTTACTGGCCAGGATATGAATCATCATGATACGCTTTTTGCTGCAAGGATGGCGGAGTGGTTTGCAGAAGCAACCTTTATGGGCGCATCTGATTTTTACGGGAAATATGGTGAAGCTGAGCATCTTGTTGCAGTTGAAATTCATTCCATGAAATACCTAGCGCCGTCATTCAATGGTGATATGATCAAATTTATATCATCGGCAGTGAAGGCTGGAAGGACTAGCCTGACAGTATACACAAAAGCATTGAGAAATGACACTGATATCAAGGTTGCTGAGGGTTTCATTACATTTGTTTGCATAGATGGAGACAAACAAAAGATCCCCCATAATATTGTTATTGATGAACCTGAAACAGAAGAGGAAAAGGAACTAGTAAAATAACGACTTGTATCGAAGATAATTATATGAAAATTTTATGCCTGCTAAAAGCAATGCAGCACCTAAACCTGTATAAAAAAATGCAATAAAATACCTTGGCACAGAATCATTATTCCGTAGTAAAATGCCAAAGCTCATCATAAATGTAATAATAATATAGGAATATAAAGGAAAAAATTTAAAGAACATGATTCTTTCCTGTGTAAAAGATAGAATTCTTATTGTGTTTTTCCTTGCCATTATTTGAAACATAAAACCAAAAGGAAGGAATGTTAAGGCAGTCCAAAATACTAATAAAATAGAAAGATATTCTCGGTATTCTAAAATCCCCAATCTTAAAACATTAAACCCTGCAATCATCCATACCAATGCAGAAATTCCAAGCAAATTCTTTTTTGAAACCATATTCGCATTCTCCTCAGCAGTGGGCTATATTTTCGTGCGATATCTTTAAAGTAGGAAACTAATCGTTTGTTTATAAATTATTTAATCAACTATAATCCTTTTTTGCATTTCTGACAACTACTATAACTTATAGAATGAAAATTTTTTACAATCTCATTTGAAATGAAAAATGTAAAATAATGTCGAAATATAAGCTATTTTCTTGTTGCTATCAACTATAAAAAGGCTTAAAATTAAAGTGAAAATATTGTAAGGAGGCCAAAGATGACTGATATAAAAGAAAATATAATGAATGAGAATCCCGCAGATAAATATCCTCAATCGGGAAGCGATCAAAAATATGGAGAAAATATAATTAGTCATAAAGAAGGGGATCAATCAGTTAAACTATGGTTTTTCTTTTCAGCGTCATGGTTTGCTGTCTTTACTACTTTTGGATTAATTCTTGCGACTAAATTCTTTTGGCCAACATTTTTAGGAGATGCTTCTTGGCTTACTTTCGGTGTTATGAGGCCTGCCCATGTAAATGGCGTTTTATTTGGTTTTGTTTCTTCAGGTCTCCTGGGTGCTATGATATATATAGTCCCTAGATTGTGCGCTGTGAAACTCTACAAACCTAGATTAGCTTTCTTAACACCTATATTTTGGAATGTAGGCATTTTTGTAGGAATTATTTGGATCCTTTTTGGTGGCTCACAGGGTAGAGAATATGCTGAACTACCATGGGCAATAGATGTTGCTGTAATGATCACCCTAATTCTATTAGCTATAGTTGTATTAGGTACTATTGTTCATAGAAAAGAGAAAAAGCTCTATGTAAGTATATGGTATTATGCTGGAACAATGATATGGTTTCCCATCCTTTACTTTATTGGGAATGTTATGTGGCATCCGGCAACTGGTTCATTGAATGGTATTCAAGATGCGTTTTTTAATTGGTACTATGGACATAATGTTCTTGGGCTATGGTTTACTACTTTAGGTATACCCGCCATATATTATGCAATCCCTAGAATGATTAAGCGCCCTTTATATAGCCATGTATTATCCTTAATCGGTTTTTTTGGGATAGCTTTTTTCTATACTGGTGTCGGTTCACATCATCTTTTACAGGCGCCAATTCCTGAATGGTTAAAGACACTAGCTGTCGTAATGACCGTCTTAATGTTGGTGCCAGTACTTGCTTTTGCAACGAATATTATCCTTACTATGAGAGGATCTTGGGGCAAAGCCATTAAAAATCCAGTGCTTATGTTCATTCTATTTGGGTTTGCAAGTTATGTTATTGGTTCTGTTCAAGGCTCTATGCAAGGACTTCGTTTTACTAACGAGTATCTTCATTTTTCACAATGGACCGTTGGACATTCACATATAACTCTTCTTGGAGGATTTGGATTTCTTGCGGCAGGATTGGCTTTATGGATGGTACCTCATTTAAAAGGATCCCGGATATTTAGCAACTCTCTATTAAATCTCAGTTTTTGGACGGCTGCTATTGGATTTTTCTTTTTCTTTTCGGCAATGACAATTACCGGTATTGTTGCTAATGCCAACTGGTGGATGCATATTAATGTCATAGAAAGTCTTCCAAGTCTTCGTATCCCTTACATAACAAGAGCTATTACAGGTGGAATAGTTGTTGTAGGGGCTTATATGGTTGCTATTAACATAATTATGACATTCATCTCCGCTAAACAGCCAGTGGTAGCAGAAGATCATGACAGGCCCGAAGCAGTGACAGAATTAGCCCACTCAAAATTTATGAAAAAAAGCCAAAATGGTATAAATTTACCTATCCTTTATGCTGGCGGACTAGGGGGATTTTTTATTATGACCTTCATGGTTGTAGTCATGCCGTTTATGTATACAGCTAACACCCCAAGTGATGGAATAGCCGCACATGAACTTAGTTTTGAGGAAAAAGCAGGGGAGAGCATATATAGAATAAACGGTTGCTTCTATTGTCACAATCAATTCATTAGAGATTTTGATTGGGCGATGGGGGAGGTTTCTCAGCCTGGTGATACTCATTATTCTACGCCAAACTTCCTTGGTACTGAAAGGACAGGCCCTTCTCTTGCTAGAATCGGAGGAAAACGTCCAACACAATGGCATGTATATCATTATGAAGATCCAAGATCTGTTTCACCAAGATCTATCATGCCTCCTTTTAGTTTTTTATCTGATAAAGATCGAGGCAATCTAATCACTTATATTCAAAACCTTGGCGGGGAAGATCTTGAAATACAGTCATTCCAACCTTTGATACCTCTTGAATATCGTGGAGATGAAAATCCTAATAGACCTTTGATGATGAATATAATGAAAAGTTATGATCCAAACACAGAAGAATATACCGGTTCAGGAGCTGATGGAGCCGAATGGGCCAAATTATTTGAAGAAGGAAAAGCAATATATACTCAAAAGTGCTTGCCTTGTCATGGTGGGTCAGGAAATGGACAAGGACCCTATGCGCGACAAGCATTGGCACATCCTGCCAATATAAATGAACGTATTTCAAATTTCCCTTCGCCTGTAGATGCCTATCATAGTTGGAGGGTACATGAGGGAGTACCGGGAACATTGATGCCTCCATGGGGATGGTCCTTAGACGATGCGACTATATGGAAATTGAATACTTATGAGATGAGTTTTGTAGACGGTGCTTATCGTACAGTTTCAGGAGGTGTTTCTGATAATGAAGGGGACAAATTTAACAGTGAAACCAATATAAAACCACCAATAGCAGGAACAGAATCCCAATTTTTAAAAGGTGAAAGTCTATTTGGCATGTACTGTGCGGCCTGTCATGGAAATGATGGCAAGGGGAACGGGCCTGCATCCATAAAATCTGATGGTGGTTATATAAACCCTGTTCCTGCCAATTTTACAGAAAGTGGTTCTGACTTTACAAATTATGGTAGATATGTTTGGAAAGTAAAAGAAGGAGTAGAAACAACGAATATGCCTCCATGGAAGGAAGCGTTAAGTGATGATGAGATATATGATCTGATATTTTACATTCAAGGGTTCTCTAACAAAGATGATTATAATAGTAAATGGATACATCTTTACACAGATAATTTTGCTAAAAATTTAAAAGAGTAAAGGGGGAATGACTTATGGTTATAGATGAAGCAGTATTGGCCATGACAATCACAGGGTTTGCCATATTCGCAATTTTTGTAGGTTTGTTTATTTGGGGGATAAAAACGGATCAGTTTAAAGACATAGAAGATCCAAAGTATACGATGCTAGGATTGAAAAAGCCCAAAAATGAAAGCGGAGAGGATGATTTAAATGCCTGAATTAACAAGTTTTTTTGCAAATTCCTTTTGGATTGGAACGGTAACGGTAATATTATCAGTTTTCTTTCTTTGGCTATTCATCATACAAGGACGCAATTATTCCGTACATGATACGGAAGCCCACGCTGAAGAGTTTGGGGACTTAATCAAGGAAGGACATGGTGGCATGACAATGTTTCTATGGGTAAGTTTTGCAGCCATATTCGTTTGGATGATATATTATTTCGCAATTAATTGGAGGCAATTTTTGGTGCTATTTATTTATCAAAGATAATATATTAATTTAAAAAAATAAAGGATATTGAGATTATGTGCAAATTTAAATTTGATAAATCAAAAAAATACATAAGAATGGCAACAATTTTCTTGTTGTTATCATTGATTCTTGCTTTGAGTGCATGCGGCCAATCGTCTAGTCTGCCTGAAATTAATATTAAGATTCAGCCAACTGATTTAAGCGCTGGGGATGTGACTATCAGAGCAGATGTTTCTAACTTTGAACTATTAAAAGAAGGAGAAGATCCTACCTTAATTAAAAAAGGATATATTATTTATTATATGGATGCTCCTGTAAAAACTTATTACCAACATCTTCCTATAGGTCGAGCTGGCACATATGCCATATCATATAATACGACACATGTGTGGAAAGATGTTACACCTGGTGAACATACATTTTCTGCTCAGCTATTAGATTATAGCAAGAGTCCATTACCTAAACCTATTTTTACTAAGATAACTGTCATGGTAGGTCCACCAAAAGGAGATCCTAGCATAGTGGTAATAACCCCACAAAATGGTTCACAACTTCCATCAGGAAATATTATTATTTCAGTAGTTATTAATAACTTTATAATTAGCAGTTCAGATATGGGCGTTATTAATCGAAAAGGAGAAGGACATTTAATTTACTATATAGATGAGGAGCCACCTATTGATCAAGGAGTCCCTGCAATTACTAGCACGTCAACTGTATCTACGGATACTAAATATATATGGAAGAAAATTGGACCAGGTAAACATACTTTTTCAGTGCAGTTAGTAAATAATGATGATACTCCCCTTGATGTCCCAGTTATCATGACTATTTCAGTAGATGTCACACCATAGATTATATAGGCACAAGGAGATACAATGAGTATTGAAGATCAAATTCATATCACTGGCAGAATACTAGGGTGGATCATAGTTACTGGATTTCTATGGATGGTAATGGATTATTTTGTGAAGGTTATTAACCACAAAATTATTTCTAATTTACCCCAAAATTCTCCTTTTCGAAAAAGATTCATTGGGTTTATGCAAGCAGTCATAAAAACTCATCCCTATGTACCATTTTTTCTTATCACAGTAATATCTCTACATCTGCTTTTAGAACTAATACATGTGGGGTTCTTTATCACGGGTATTATAACGATTAGCCTTATCATAATTCAAATTGTATTGGGGATTTACGGAAAATTTATCGGAAATAAGAAAAGGGGTTCATGGTTTTATTCACACCGTGTTGTTTCAATACTTTTAGGGTTGTCAATTATTATACATATTATAACTGTAATCATATTAAAACCATGACAATCAAGTCAAATGCAAGGTTCACGTTCTAGACAGGAATAAAAATGCAAAAATAATCAAATTAGAGGTAGAACATTATTATGATAAAAATATTGACAAAATGGTTTAAATCTATAAAACTAGCTGCAGTTTTAATGTTCATCCTTTCAATTCTCTGCCTTATAGGAATATTTTTACCCCAAATTCCACATGAATTTTCTGCATCAACAGATGGATCTACCTGGTGGGTTGAGAATGTAGCCCATGGGAGATTTGGTGATTTTGCACAAATTCTTGGATTTTGGGGCTTTTTTAATGTTTTCCGTTCTATATGGTTTCTTGGCACAGTCGTTCTACTACTGATAAATATATCAGTTTGTTCCTTAAGTCGTTTCAATTCATTGAAATCCAGTTTTGCAAAAGTTAAGGTGAAGACCGATTTGGATTTTTATAAGAATAGTAAATTTTGTCTAAATCATAAATCAAAATCATCAATAGAATCAACTTATTCTACAGTATCTAAAATATTGAATAAGCACCATTATAATTTAATAGAAGCAAAGGATGGAAATAATATCTTTATTTCAGGAGAGAAGAATCGTTATTCAGTATTTGGGACTTATGCAATTCATTTGAGTCTTTTTGTGTTTATTTTAGGGATATTATTGGGAAGTTTCTTTGGATTTCAAAAAGAGGATTTTGTAGTTATAGAAAGCAATAAAGCAGAGGTTGGTTATGGTACGAATCTTTCATTATCTTTGATATCATTTGTTGATGAATATTGGGAAGATGGAACACCAAAGGATTATAGAAGTGAGGCAGTACTATATGAAAATGGTAAGGAAGTTAAAAAAGGATGGATCAGAGTGAATCATCCATTAAGTTACAAAGGAGTCCGGTTTTACCAAAGTTTTTTTGGACCGGCTGTAAAGTTGAAAATTGAAGACTCCGATGGTGGGATAATTTTTAATGATAATGTGGTATTGTCCAGAGTAAGTCTAGAAGATTCTGTACAGCGACCGGAAGGGGATTTTAAACTAAAAGAGGAGTATATCGTTAATGTAATTGGAAACACCTTAGATGGGGTAGATACATCTATAGCTGAGGATGAAATAGGTATAGAATTATATGACAGTAATATGGTTTTAGTGGAAAGAAAAAAGCTGGGAGATAATGTGCCTCAAAAGCTGGGAAATCTTACATTTACGTTAATGGATAAGCTGCAATATTCCGGATTCATTGTTTCCAAAGACCCAGGGAATATATTCATTTGGATGGGGTCTCTTTTATTTTTAATTGGAATTGTTATAGTTTTCTATTTCCCAAACTGTCAGATATGGGTTGCACTAGATTCATCCCCCAAAAATAGTACTATTATATTGATGAAAATGAATTCAGTAAAGAAATTTACATTAGAAAACGAGCTAGAATCTTTCGTTTCTGAATTGGAAAATAATCTTGATCTAATAAAGGAGGTAACAAGTTGAATCTTCAAATATTATTCTTAAATGCAGGCCTATATAGCCTATTTGTTTCTATAACTATATCAATATTTTATATTATAAAAAAAACAGCAGAGATGAAAAAAAGTGCTTCTGTTGTAAAAAGTGATTCGGGACCAAGTGCGTTTTCTATATTAGAAATAACAGCACTTACTACAACAATAGTAAGCTTTGCTTTTATCAGTACATCTCTAATAATAAGAGTAGTTGAAACTGGACATGGTCCTTTTACAGGTATGTACGAATTTTCCGTCGCCTTTGCATGGGGGATTTTAATAATGAGTGTCTATTTTTCATGGAAATATCATACTATTATATTAAACTCCGCTGGAATTTTTGTAGCTATCTGTCTGATTTTATATGCAAATACCCTGTCTGCAAAAGCATCTTTTCTTGTTCCTGCACTTCAAAATAGTTATTTGCTTTCTGCACATGTGGCTTCAGCTGTGATCGCTTATGGTGCTTTTACCATTGGGTTTATTTCTTCATTATTTTCTCTAATCCAGAATAATAATAAAATTACTTTGCTTCCAAACAGTAAATCTCTTGAGAATATTAGTTATCACTCAGTGGTTATTGGATTCCCATTTATGACATTAGTAATAGTTCTCGGTGCATTATGGGCTGATATAGCATGGGGGAAATATTGGTCATGGGACCCTAAAGAAATTGCGAGTCTTGTTACCTGGTTAATCTATGCAGCGTATCTACATACTAGAATATCAAAAGGATGGCAAGGAAAAAAGAGTGCTTTATTATTAATACTAGGCTTCATTGCGGTGATCTTTACATTCTTTGGTAATTATATTTTTAGTGGGCTTCATTCCTATATGTAATTATAATGGAATTCCATTCACCCTGCCTTTTTTGTCAACAAATTTGTTATAAATATATAGCAATTTTGTACTTGTTCAAAGCCATAATGTTATATAAAATTTCTTTAACGAATTTAATTATATCATAAGGATTATTCAAGGTATCAATTACTACTTTATTAATTGCTTAGGAGGAAAAAAAGGATGAGGAACAGAAAAATAATAGCTATATTAATTGTCCTGATACTGGTTATTGGATCTTTTACAGCTTGTGGATCTAGCCAGGAAACAGCAGATTCCGTATGGACGAATGGTGTTATTTATACAGCAGATGAAGCTGATACAATGGTTGAGGCGGTTGCTGTAATGGATGGAAAAATTATCTTTGCAGGAAGTACTGTTGATGCTGAAAAATTTATCGGTGATGCAACCATAGTAAATGATCTTGAAGGGAAAATGATGATACCAGGAATGACAGATTCCCATCTTCATACGCCAGGTACTATGATGGCAGAACTTTTCCAAATAAATCTAAATGGCGTATTATCTTTAGAGGCAACCATAGATACAATAAAGGGATATGTTGATGCAAATCCTGATATGGATGTATATTTTGGTGAAGGTTTCTCAATTGGCGCATTTTCAGGAATGGAAGTAGCCAAGGGGCCTACAAAAGAAAGATTAGACGAAATAACTGATAAACCAGTAATAATAACCTCCTATGATGGTCATATAGTATGGCTAAATAGCGCGGGTTTTGAGTTTGCTGGCGTTACAAAAGATACAGTTCCGCCGGCAGGGGGAACAGTTGAGAAAACAGAGGCGGGCGAGCTTTGGGGAACAATGAAGGAACTTGCAATAGATCTTGTCCCTGAGCAAGAATTTACGGAAGAACAATACTTAGAAGGATATATTGCATTTTTAGATATGCAGCAGGCATACGGTTATACTGGTATGACATCAATGTCAAATGGAATAACTGCAGCAGTTAACCTTGATCCGTTTTTAAAGATGGACCAAGAGGGAACACTTGATATGTATGTATTTTGTAATACGGTGATTTCTCCTAATGAAGATGCAACGGCTCAGATAGATGCAGCAATTGAAAAAAGAAAATCATACGAAACAGAAACATATAAAAACGGAAGCTTGAAATTCTTTGCAGACGGTGTTATTGAAGGCGTTACGGGATATTTGCTTGAGCCATACACTGAAGAGGGAGGTATGGGAGCAGACTTTGTAAGTGAACCTCTTTGGACCAAAGAAAAAATGGAAGCCGCATTTACTTATGGACTTGAAAATGATTTCCAGATTCATGTACATTCGATTGGAGATGCCGCTACAAAGCAAACTCTTGATTCGTTTGAAGCAGCACAAGCTGCAAATGAAGGTAAGGAATTTAGAAACGTAATAACCCACCTTCAGTTAGTAGCACCTGAAGATATTACAAGGTTTGGGGAACTTGGTATCATCGCAAATATGCAGCCATACTGGGCCTTTAAAGAACCTTACTGGTGGGAAGTGGTAGACATGCCATTGCTAGG
>JBBQKF010000085.1:0-12113 GCA_038326615.1 Saccharofermentanales bacterium
ATAAATAGTTTTGTTAATTATGTATTCGTTATTTTTGTCATATTGCAAAACCAAATATTTAAGACACAATGGAAAAAGACAAATTGAGGAAAGTTAAAAACTGTTAAAGTACTATAAACTTGCTGCTATTTACTAGTTACCGCCAAGTGTAAAAAAGACACACGACATAGTATGAGAGCTATTAAAGTGAGAAATTAAATAAATGAAGAAAAACGACGACAATAATTTGTATCATCATGTGATAAGTAAAGTATTATCTTCAAAAAAGAAGAAAGATACTTTACAAACATTTAAAAATACACTTGAATTCAAGATTCTTTGTCAGTTAGCTGATGGACTTTCTAATACAATAAGACCATTAAAATTTAATATTTATGGAAATCCACTTCCTAATACAATTGAAGAATTAGGTAAAAGTGACACGCTTTTTAAACCAGAATCTGTTGAAAATGAAATAAAATGGGCGCTATTATCAATTAGAAAATACTCTAAAGAATTAACTCTATTCTTATTGTTAAAAAAGGATTTTGAAAAGGCGTTTCTTTTAGGGAATTATGCAAAAGCCGAAACTATCCTTGATACGGTTTTAAATGAAACGGGCTATTCTCTTTGGTATATTGAGTCAAAATTCTTATTGTTTGAATATCAAAACAAATCTGAGGAACAAAAAGAATTTCTTTCAGAAATTAACTGCGCTAATAAAAAAGGAATGATTGGAACATTATCACATTTCTTATCATTACGAACAGAGCGTAATTTGTCAGCTTACAAATATGACAGTGATATAAATTCAATTTTCAGGATTAACAAAAATAAGTTTGAAAACGATATCAGAGAATATTATTTATTACGTTTAAATTTCTACGAAAATTATAATATATCTGATTATTCTGCAATCGTACTATTTGAAAGTTGTAATTCTATTATTGATAAATATCTCATATTGATAAATATCTTAAAGGTTTTATCACTCAATCAACCCAAGGCGGAATTTATTTTCACTACTGCAAGATACATTTATCGGAAAACAAATGATTTAAATTTATTACCTCTTATATATCTTTTTGACTCAAGCTCAGCTATAAAAGAGTATTATCAAATTAATCATATTAAAATTCTAGACCTTTATTATTCAGGTTTATATAATGAGGCTATAGAAGATTGTGAAAAATATTTACTTGATAATCCTTCAAATTTTGACCTTATTGTTATTCATGCAATGAGTCATATAAATCTAAAAAAAGATATTTCAAATCTGTCAAATGACTCAAAATCCCTATTAAATCATATTAGTAAAAAAGTATTTGAACTATTATCAAGCAATAAAATTCGCAGAGATTTAATTTATAACCTTTATCAAGTAAATAAAAATATATTGTCTTTTGATATTGCACCCTGTCTTGACTATTTTTTGAAGAAAGAACAGAATTATCATGTTAATCGAAATCTTAAACTTATCTCTATTAATTGTTTTGACCCATATTTTACATCATTATACAATAATGAAGATAAAGCTAGGGAATATTTAAATATCTCATTAAAATATTTTACGAATTCAATATCGATAAAACATAGATTGAATTACTTGAATAATGAGATAACGGAAGAATCCAGTATCAGTAAGGAACTTTACTTAATTGATAAAGCAAAAATCTTATTTAATCAAGAAAAATATTCGGAATCTATAACAGAATGGTCAAATATATTAACATCATTTGTTGAAAATGCACCAATAATTCAAACGGCGCTAAAGTATTGGTTTGACGCATTACTTAAACTAGAGGAATATAATGATGCAATTCAATTATTTGTTGATAATTATATCTCTAACCAGAACTCTGTAAGCAAAATAAATTCTAATGAATTATTGGAAATACTTCGAAAAGTCCGATATAAAGGTATTAAGCGGACAATTGATTTGCCAATATTTGTAAGCTTAAATTCAAATGATGACACCGAGAAAAGTTTCATTTTAGAACAGTATTGCAAAATTTTTGCTGCTATTAAACCTTCAGATTTATTAGATAAAGAATTAAGTATAGAATTGCTAAAAGTTGAGTTATTTTATAATACAGTATGTAGTTCTGAAACATTAAAGCATTCGATTTATTTGAATACTACTATTGAACTTCTTACTGAACGCCTTCTTATAATTAATCATTTAATAGAACAATTTCCATTGAAGGTAAGGGATTATCAAGAAGAATTAAATCTTATTTCAAATGAGTTAATTGTATATGAAGGCACACAGAAATTAGAAGAAAGTAAGATATATGCAAATGACCAAGCAATTATCAATTATGAACTAAATGAAATTGAGGGTTTATTTAATAGATATAAAACTATTTATAAACTTTCTCTTAAAGACAAGAAAATTCTAGTGATTTCGAAAAACTCTTATGCTCTTTACAAATTTGACGGCAAGGAAAAATATAATGAAACCGAAGTTAAATATACAGACAGTGCTTTGTTGGAGGTGTTTCACGAATTGTTTGATTCAATTCTAGAGAAATATCTATTCAGTAAATTTGGTATTGTAGCTTATTTGAGTACTAGAATACGACATGGTGTTTTAGAAGGTGAAATTCGACCAGTTATCGATAAGCATAATTTAATTCTAAGTAGAATTGGAAATTCTGAAAATTATGAAGAAAGCAAATTTTGGAATCAACCCAACTTTAGACTTTCAAATTCTCAAAAAATAAAACTTCATGAAATTCTATCAAGATTTTCGTTGGTAATCGATACATTGATTGAAGACATAAATAAACAGAAAATCCAAATTAAAAAAGACGGTATAAATAGTGACGGATTGTTTAATTATGAATTTGATAAAGACGAACTTTATAATTATGCAATTGAACTTTCAAATGAAACTGATGTAAAAGCTTTTAGCCAAAAAGTAATAGATATAATATGGGAAAGAACTGATTTAAACCTTAATTTAATTAGAGATTATTTCAATGAAGAATTAAATAATAAATTTTCAGATAACTTTAATAATCTTGACAAAGAGCTTAAAGAAGAGTTTTCAAACTCGCACTTACCTCTATTATTCACCAATTTAATTGATTGTACCACAATTATAGAAAATAAAATAGGTAAAATAAGTTCTTGGTTCAGACGTAGTGGTTCTTCAATTAATGATTTTGATATTGAAAGGGTATTTAATATTGTTTGGAATAATACTGAGAAATGTTATCCAAAAGTATTCGCAGAATGTAACATGAAATTAGCTGTAAATCCTAAAATTAAATCTAATTATTATATTCATTTCACAGATTTATTTAGAATATTTTTAGATAATATGTTCAAGTATGGAGCATTTAGTGATAATAATAGAAAACAATTCTCTTTTGAAACAATAAATAGTGAAAAAGGAATAATTTTTATCTTTACTAATGAGCGGAAAGATGGTGAAATGGATATTCCAATTATGATAAAAGATGGTCAATGTATAATAAATACGACCAAACTTATTGAAGAACGTAAATCTGGTATCAGTAAAGCGATTAAGATAGTAAAGTATGATTTAAATAATGAAGAGAATCTAATAAGATTGGTTACAAATGACCCTCAAAAGTTTATAATTGAAACAGTAATTAATGTAAATAATCTAATAAGTAATGAGGCGAATTCTAATAGTTGAGGATAACCATTTAAAACTCGAAAAAATCAAATCCTTTTTAGAAGAGGAATTTAAGGATATAGAGCTTGAAGAAAAAACTTCTTACAACTCAGCGTCTAAAGAAATTGCATTAAACTATGAAAAATACGACCTTGTATTGCTAGATATGAGTATGCAAACATATGATATATCAAATGAAGAATCTGGCGGTGAGCCTGAACCTTTAGCAGGTAAAAATATTTTGAAACAAATTTATTTGCGTGATATCCCCACAAAAGTTATCGTTGTAACAATGTATGCAAATTTTGTAGATGGAACCAAAATAGACCAACTTCACAATGAACTAAAGAATGAATATCCAGATAATTATTGTGGTTTTATATTTTTCACACATACAAATCTTGAATGGTCAATTGAACTAAAAACAGCAATTAAAAAATTACTATATGATTAAAATATTGATACTCGATGATTCTACTGAAAAAACACTAATTATTAAGAAATTCCTTAATGATGAATGTAATATTGATTTAAAATTTATTGAGGAAAGGCAGACAATTAAAGAAGGTAGAAAAATCTTATATGAAAATGATTATGATTTACTTCTATTAGATTTGGTTATGCCTCGTGATTTAGATTCTGAACCAACAGCTGAAGAAAGCATCAAATTTCTTAGTGAAATTTATTTTAATAGTGATATTCATATACCTGTTCATATTATTGGTTTTTCACAATTTGATGAGCTTATTCAGACCCACACTGACACATTCGAAGATAAGCTATGGCATTTGATAAATTTTAGTTACACTAATAATAGTTGGAAAGACAAACTTAAAAGCAAAATTTGTCATTTAATTTCTATAAAGAATAGGTTCAAAGAATCAATTGAAGCAAAAACAAAATTTGATATAGGAATTATAAGTGCATTAGAAAATCCTGAACTTAAAGAAGTTTTAGAATTACCATGTGATTGGAAATCTTTTGCAGTTGAAAATGACCCAAATATATACCATGAGGGTGTGCTTTGCACATTAAATGGCAATACATACCGCATATTAGCTTGTTCAATTAATAAAATGGGAATGCAAGCAACGGCATCAGTTTCATCAATGATAATTGCTAAATTTAATATTAAGTATTTATTTATGAATGGAATTTGTGCTGGAATTAAAGGGAGAGATTTAGAATTTGGTGATATTATAATTGCTGAGAATTTAACTGACTATGGTTCTGGAAAAATGAAAGAAAACTCGTTAGGTGAGTTTGTTTTTAAGCCTGAGCCGCATCAATATCCTACTGACCAAAACCTTATGGCTAAATTACATAACTTTATTCGCAACAATAAAGAATTATTAAATATTCAATCATCGTACAAAGGTATTCAAAGTAAAAATATTTTAAAAGCTAAAATTGGACCAGTTGCATCTGGTTCGTATGTCGTTGCTAGTAAATCTTTAATGGATTCAATATCTGAACCTAATCGCAAGTTATTGGCAATTGATATGGAAGGCTATGGTTTATATTTAGCTTGTCATTTTTTTAGTCAGACAAAAGCCTTATTAATTAAATCAGTATGTGATTTTGGGGATGAAAACAAGGATGATTCACATCAATCTTATGCAGCTTACACGAGTGCAAGATTTATACATGCTTTTATATTTAATATGCTATAGGTTAAATTGATAATTATAAATAAGTAGATTTGGAATTGAGTAAAAAACACCAGGCGGTAACAAGCGGTATAAAACATTGGGGTTTAAGCGGTTATTCAAGCATTCTACCACGCATCAAGTTCGGTGTAACTGGCCAGGAAAGTAGCCCGCAATCCCCAACGATTTCATACCGCCAACCGTTAGTGGCCAGCGTCCCTATATCCTGAGCTCAGATATAAGACTACAATCATCAATACCTAGAATTCATATGATGTTACGATTAATTGCCTTTATTATTGTGTCACAAATACTGATGTCCTCCTGTGGTGTGATCAGAAATAAAATGACAGTAAAGAATTTTAACGAGGTTAACCTCAAAACGGACAGGATACACTATTCACCCATTATCTGGAGTTTGGATACTGTCGCTAATGGTAAAGTGAAAAAAAGTGCAATGTATTTGCCTGTCAACATTCAGGGAGTAAGCCAGCAATTAAAAATGCAATTTGATCTAGGGTCAAACTCAAGTATTTTCTACCTAAAAACCATTACTGCTCTTGGGGAAAATAATCCTGAAATTTTAAAGAATATTTCTTTCAATAAAGATCGATATTCATACATAAATGCAAATATTGCATTAAACGAGGGTGTACATCTGCATTCGGACAGGATACCAATCCTTAGGAACTTTGGACAGGATACACTTCCTCCTAATCTGCCAATATTTGGAACACTTGGCTACGACATAATAGGCGATAATATATTGATCATTGACTTTGTTCACGATAGCATTGCAATTGTTGGTAAGTTGACTGGCGAAATGGAAAACATGGCGACATTTATAAAAGACTCTGATTTAAATAAATTTCCTGTGATTCTTCCATTTAGGATTGGTGATAAGAAGGTACGGTTATTCTATGATACGGGCTCAAGTTCTTTTCAGATTCTAACTGGCACACGAAGGGTAAAGAAAACTTCAAAGGGCAGGGAGATAGAAATCGCTGACTCAGCAAACTCATGGGGCCAAAAGATTTATTTATACCGAGCCAAGGTACCAAAGCAAAAAAAGCACCTTTTTATGGGACCTTATGATTTTGGACAAGTTGATATTATTGGGACAGATAAATTAAACGCTCTCTCCCTTAGTGGTAGATATCTCTATGGCATTTTAGGTAATGAGATATTCCAAAATGCAATCTTAATAATTGATAGAAAAAATAACAGATTTGGAATAATTAAAAATTAACAGCCAGCCACTAACACGGTCAATAAAGGTAAGTTGATTGTCATGCTTTTTGCTTGACTCTGAGCCGTTTGCCGGGATCAGTCTCAAACCTTAAACCCGGATACGCACCACTGCAAGTAATAAAGCTCTCTATACCAAGACAGTTTGTGGCTCCGGGACAGCTTATACCGCGACACTGCGCAGCTGCCCGTTTGCCAACTTTCTGCACCATGACTCAATCTCGCCCACTTAGAAGCATTATACCGCGATCGCACCTGCATGCAATAAAACTTACACCCGGACTACAAAAACACGTGCCATACCCTCCTTGCACCGGGAGAAATTCGCGGCTAAAGTTCCGGGACACTACACGGTGCTGTCGTCGGGTAACACAACCTACCCATATTGCCGGGCCGTCAGACTGTCTAATAACCTACTCTTTTTTGTTCATAACTATGAGGCCGGTGATTCTTGCAAAAACTGACTGTTTTGTATCTTAACTACATGAAATTCATACAAGGACATAACAGAACCCAGATCAACCTTTTTCCTGTTTCTCTGGACCAATCCATTGACCATGATAGTGAAGTCCGGATAATCGACCTTTTTGTGGAGAGCCTTTCTATTAAAAATTACGGATTCAGAATTGACTTCCCCGAAAACGGCCGGCCGGCATATCACCCATCTGACCTACTAAAGCTCTTCATTTACGGGTATATGAATAAAGTCAGGTCCACAAGGGATATGGAAAAAGAATGCGGCAGAAATATTGAAGTAATGTGGCTTTTAAAATGCCTAAGGCCTGATCATAACACAATTGCCAATTTCAGGAAGGATAATGAAAAAGCAATAAGGAAAGTATTCCGTACTACTGTTGAGATTGCAAAACATTTCGATCTTATCGGAGGCAAGCTCATAGCCGGAGACAGTACTAAGCTCAGAGCCCAGAACAGTAAAAAGAACAATTTCAATCAGTCTAAGATAGACAGGCATCTGGCATATATAGATAACAAACTCGATGAATACTCCTCTGCTCTTGCCGAAAGCGAAGGGGAGAACAAAAGGATAATCCAGAAGGAGATCCAAAAACAGAAAGAGAGAAAAGCCGGTTATCTGGCCCTGGAAAAGAAACTCAAAGAATCCGGTGAATCACAGATATCCCTTTCAGATCCTGACAGCCAGCAGATAATGATCCGCAATAACATCACAGAAATAGCTTATAATGTACAGACCACAGTTGATGCAAAGAACTGTATCCCTATTGACTACAAGGTCACAAACCAGAACGACAGCAAAGCAATGGGAAACATGGTACGAAGAACAAAAAGCATACTCGGAACCAATGAATTTACTGTCCTATACGATAAAGGATTCCATACCGGCTCAGAACTTAAGATAGCTCAGGAGCTGGGAGTTGAGACAATCGTTGCAGTGCCTGGGCTGCCATCCACAAGCCAGGCGCCAAACCATGATTACAACTACGAATATTTCATCTATAACAAAGAAGCAGACACATATACCTGTCCGCAGGGACAAGTTCTCCGGACCAATGGATCATGGTACAAGCAGCGGTCAAGCAGTGGAGCCATCAGCTTGTTTAAACAGTACAAAACAAAGGCATGCAGAAAATGTCCTGTCCACTCACAGTGCACAAAATCAGAAAAGGAAAGACTCATTCACCGTAGCGAATACGCAGAATACTACGAAAGAAACCTGATAAATACCCTTGAGAAGGAGCATCTTTATAAACGCCGTCAGGCAATAGTTGAGCATCCTTATGGAACAATAAAACGACAATGGGGATTCAGTTATATTCTTACAAAGAAGGGAATCGGTAGGGCCAGTTCCGATGTTGGGTTTATGCTTATCGCATACAACTTAAAAAGAATTGGTAATATTTTGACAAGAGATGTGCTGAAGGAGTATCTGAGGATACTTGTTTCAATGTTTTTGACTGTTTTTGAACTGCTAAGAGGCAAATTACTGATTTCTGAAGATATTAACTTTACAAGGGTAAATCTTGCATTGAGAAACAGACTGTGGCTTAAAAGGGCTTAAAACAATCCTGATAGGGAGAAATTAAATGAGTTATTAGACAGACTCCCGTTAGGCGTCAGAGTTGTGCATTGTCCCAGCCAGTCTACGCTAGAGAATTTGTCATGACAATAATATTTCTTGCTTTCTATTGAGCCTTGATTCAGTTCTGTTTAAATTTATCGCACCCTGACAACCATCACCCACTTTACCGGGACTCTCTTAACGGGACAGCTTTTGGTACCGTGACAAATACTACCCGCGTGCCGGGATTTGGGAAACTCCGGCGCCTAACAATAATGCCATAATTAGACCAATAAATTGACAATTATCTTTATCGCAATTTAACAATTCGAACAAATATTTTGTAAATTGTAAAAAAAGGGTTAATTTTAATATAATTACCGTTAAGTTTATGAATCTATGTAAGTTATGAATTTTTTATACAATATATTATCATTATCCACAAAACTGAATATTCATGAAAAAAGCTATTTTATTACTATTTTTTTCTTTTATAGGGTACTCATTATTTGCTCAACCTGCTTATTTTAGTTGGAGTAGCAGGCATCGTTATAACTATATTTCTGATGCAAAAGATCAAAGAGAACAAGGTCCTTGTGGATCTTTTGCGACAGTCGCCGCAGTCGAAGCCATGATCCAGATATATTTCAATACTACGGGTTCAGAACTAAATTTGTCCGAAAGTAATCTTTATTCAACTTGTGGAATTACAGAGAGTAGCGTTGGAAGTGCAATGTCATTCTTTAAATTTAGTGGAGTGGTTGATGATTCTAGTTGGCCATACCCATCAAGCCCAATTAACCAAACTTCTCCATATTATTTACGATATCAATGTGATCAGTTTACTTCTTATTCTGTTAAAGCAAAAATACCTGGATGGGGAGAATCTTTTGGCTCCAATCCCTCACTTCCTATTGGTAATGCTCAAGACCTTAAAAAAGCAATTATGGATCATGGACCAATAATCATGATGTCAAATGGAACTGATCAACTAGGGTATAGAATTGGTTATTCCTTGCATCCTGGTGTTCAGAATAATAATGTAAATCACACAGTTCTAGTAACAGGATGGAATTCAACAAATGATTTATTATGGGAAATAAAAGATAGTTGGCCTGGTGCAGCATCTACAAAGAGACTTGTCGATATTGATTTCTTTAATTATGATCCATATTTTTATTGTATTTATCCCGTCAAGATTGAGAATGGGACTCCACAGTATATATCTTGTAAATATGAGAGTGGGATTGATGCATATTCTCGAGCTCCAGCTGTAGATTATGATCATGATGGTTTTTATAGATGGGGACTGGATGAATATCCTCCAACTGGGTGGACCGGATATAACAAAATGGATTATGACGATTCAGACCCCGACACAATATTTTGTGATGGATATAATCCTTTATCTGCCCCATATATTTCAGATACAACATCCAAATATGTTTGTGGAAGTAAACCATTTACATTGAATAATTTTAACAGATTATCGGAGTTGGGTTTTACTCTTCAATGGAATGTAACACCAGCAAATTGCTTTTCTTCAACTACATCAGGGACTACTAATACAGCAAATGTGATTCCGAATTCTTCATACATCGGGAATAATTGTAAGATCGAATATCAACTAAAGTATAATGGAAATACTATAAAGACATACAAATTTAACTTCACAATCAATGGCCCAAGAGAGGATTTAGTTTCCATTTCTGTGCTTGACTCCTATGGCAATTCAGCTGAAAAATCTGGTGATTTTTATTATTTATGCCCTAATAGCAGTTATACAATATATTATAATAATAATGACTATGGATGTCAAACCTCCAATTTAGACTGGATAATACCATACGGTTGGACAGAGTATTATCATTCTAGTAACTATATTTCAATTAATACAAATGACTATGCATATGGTTGTCTTCAGGTGTACGCAACGACATGTTGTAGTTCAAACATAAATGTCAAAAATGTATATTTTGGTGATGCAAATTGTGGTGATTATTTTATGGCCTATCCAAATCCATCAAACAATTCTGTAGTGATTAATACTATTTTAAGCAATTTGACTGAAGAAGTTGCAAAAACTTCTGATTTAAGAACGAATGGTTCTAGCACCAATGGAGAATGCATTTTAACAGTTGTTGATAAATCGGGTATAATCAAATCTAAAAAGGAATTTAAAGGATTCCCATATACTCTGGACACAAGTAGTTTTCTTGAAGGGCTATATTTTATTAACCTCAATTACTTAGGCAAAAGATCTACAATTCGGCTTGTAGTTAAGCATTAATGGATGCCGACCAAATACTTAAATCTCAACAACTTGAGAGTATGGGTCATTTGCACAATATGATAGATAACTGAATGGCTCATTAACTATATGTATCCTATTTTGCTGAAACTTAAAATTTAAAATGCGAATTTATTCTAATAATATAAAAAACCCGATATGAATAAGATAAGCAAAGACAATTTGTTATCAATAATCCTACTCGGATTATTGACTTTTCCGAGTTGTGAGAATGATAAAAATCACAGCGGTTTACCAGTTGACGGTGACGGGAATGAATATGATACTGTTGCAATTGGCTCACAAGTCTGGCTAAAGGAGAATCTTAAGACTACTAAATATAGAAATGGAGATCCTATCTATTTGGTTACGGACAATACAAAGTGGATCACATGGCCAACCGGAGCTTACTGTTGGTACGATAATAAACCAGAGAACAAAGACGTATATGGAGCATTGTATAATTGGAAAGCAGCTTCAACGAATATTTTATGTCCTTACGGCTGGCACCTACCTACAGTACAAGAATGGACTATATTAACTGACTATCTAGGTCCTTATGCAGGTGGCAAATTGAAAGAGACAGGAGTGGCGCATTGGATGCAAGAGAGTGAACGCACAACAAATGAAACTGGATTTACTGCTCTTCCATCAGGCAGAAGAAATCTTGACGGCACATTCACAGATATAAAACAACATGCTTTCTGGTGGACTACTTCTTTTAATCGCTATGCCGGAGTTCCCTATTCTACTGAATATATGAGGTTTGGTGGTTATGCTATTGGCATGCCAGGATTTTCAATTCGCTGTATAAAAGATTGATAACCTTTTGACAATTGATAAATCTCTTTCATCAGGACAGTTTTAACCTGCTCCGGCGCCTAACACGGTCGGTTCAGGTAATAAACTTGTCACAATTTTTGCTCGCCACCTTGACAACTTTATCGTGACAATCAACTTTGCACACTTCTGCCAATTCTTTTCCGGCTCTGGACAGATCCTGCATCCGGGACAGCTTTATCGTTCGCCGGGACTGGCAAAAATTGCGCCATACCCTCCTTGCACCGGGAGTAATTCGCGGCTAAAGTTTCAGGACACTACACGGTGCTTTCGTCGGGTAACGTTTACTCCCTCAACCGCCGGGCCGTCAGACTGTCTAAAAACTTATCCGTTTTGTTCATAACTATGAGGCCGGTGATTCTTGCAGAAACTGTCTGTTTTGTACCTTAACTACATGAAATTCATACAAGGACATAACAG
>JBBQKF010000086.1:0-12099 GCA_038326615.1 Saccharofermentanales bacterium
CCAGATTTTCCCGGAAGATTTCCTCGAAGGCTTGAGTAGTGCTGGTTTTGAGAAAGTCCGGGAGATTTTCATGAAGTCACTTCAGAAAATCCTGGAGCTGAATCCCCAGGAAAAAGGTGAAATGCTGAATTATCTGATACAGCTTGCAATTATCGACAACAGGATCAACAAAGCCGAGTTGGAGCTGATCTTCGACCTGGGCACCAAACTGTTCGAATACTCCCGCAAAGAAATAGCACAAATGATTGCTATGGGTATTCAACAGAATTTTTTGCCGAAATTGCAAAAGTTTTAAAGTATGAATTTGGGGTTTAAATAATTAAGCCTAGTTGTCCACAGTAATGTCAGATGCCTGTTATAAAAAGTCTATATATCAAAAGGATAAAAATCAATTTTTAATTAGTTACAGGAATAGTAATTCGATATATAATTATATTATATTTGCTTCAATTTAAGACAATCTTAATATTGTACCCAGGTTGTTCTCTGAATGGTTCTGAAAAAGAAGTTCAATAGCTAATTTAAAAATTGAAATAGTAGTAACATGCAGATTTTTATATATGGTATTATTTCAGGACTATCAATCGCATTACTAGCCATTGCTTTACAATCTGTTTATTTACCCACCAGAATTCTCTTTTTAGGTCTAGCAGGTGTTTATGTTTTAGCACCGTATGTTGCATTTGCGTTAATGAATCATGGTATTGAGTGGTGGTTAGCAATTATACTTTCTATTATTATTTGCATTTGTGTTTCAATACTATGTGAGATAATAAATCATGGCCCACTTTCCAGAAAAAACGCAGCAGGGATTTCACAAAAGGGATTGAACGAAACGGTTCATTTAGTTTCTTCTTTAGGAATATTCATTGTAATTGCGCAGTTAATTGTAATTATTTGGGGTACAAACACGAAGACACTTCCAATACGTATGGGCAAAGTATCCCATATTGGTAGTATTATTATCACTGAAGCTCAATGGATCACACTCATCACTACAATAGTACTAATTGTTGCCTTTATGTACTTTTTGAATAGGACAGGTGTTGGGCTGAGGATGAGAGCTATGGTTAATAATCCGAGAGTTTTTTCACTTTTAGGTTATAATGTTAAGTTTTACCGAGTAATATTTTTTGGCTTTGCTGGTCTTTTTGCAAGTATAAGTTCCCTCTTAATAGCATTTGATGTTGGCATTGATCCTTACTATGGTTTGCAGGCCTTATTAATAGCATTAGTTGCAATTATTATAGGAGGGCAGGATTCATTCATAGGTCCAGTTGTGGGATCATTATTTATGGGTGTGCTTAGGGAATTTGTTGCATGGCAATTCTCGGCAAGTTGGAAGGATGGAATTACCTTTTTGATTTTTGCTATTTTCCTTTTTTTACGCCCTCAGGGTATATTGGGCAAATCAAGCAGGCTTGAATCTACCGTTTAAATTTACTAATATGAACTATATATTACACATACTCATATACATTGACATATACTTAATATTAGCATTAAGTTTAAATATGCTCGTTGGCTATTCTGGTCTATTAACACTTGCACATTCCTCTTTCTTTGCATTAGGTGCATATTCATATGCCTTGCTTAATTTGATTTTTGGATTTGATTTTTTTTTAAGTATATTCTTAGGCATATTTGTTTCACTCATTTTCAGTTTGCTAATATCGGTATCTTCATGGAGGCTAAAAGGCGATTTTTTTGTTTTAGCTTCTATTGCTTTTCAGGTAATAGTTTTTACCCTTTTAAATAACTGGTCAGATAATTCGGATAAGATTGGTACTTTAACAAATTTGACAAATGGCTCCCATGGGATAATGAACATACCCCCTCCATCTTTACTTGGTTTTGCTTTTAATAATCAGATAACAATGTTCTTACTTGCAACAGCTATTGCAATTGGTTGCGGATTTGTTATCATGAGATTGAATTCATCCCCTTGGGGTAGGCTATTACATATCATTAGGGAAGATGAACTTGCAGCACGAAGTTTAGGGAAGAACACCAGCAAGATTAAAATGCAGGTTATTGCATTTTCCTGTGCATTTGCATCTATTGCAGGGGCGATTTATGCTGGTTACGTTGGTTATATTGATCCATCATCAGCATCTTTAAATAGCAGTATTCTTTTACTTAGTATGGTTATAGTTGGTGGTACTGGAAATTATTTAGGCCCAATAATAGGAGCGGCCACACTTATATTAATTCCAGAAATTCTCAGGTATGTAGATTTTCCAGATACGGTTGCAGGTAATATAAGATTGTTGATCTATGGTTTTATGTTGATAGTTTTTATGCATTTCCGGCCTTGGGGTATTGCAGGAAGTAATGGAAAATTGAATTGAGAGATGGATGACGAAAATAAAATATCAATAGATGGATACATAGGTCAGACTTTGGCTGAAACTCCTGTTTTACTCAAAGCAACTGGTATATGTAAATCCTTTGGTGGACAGTCCGTTTTAAACAATCTTTGTTTTGAGCTTCACGAAGGGGAAATAGTTCTTCTTCGTGGTGACAACGGATCAGGTAAAACCACGCTTTTGAACATTCTGACCGGCAACATTGAAGCTGACATGGGGTCATTACACTACCACACAAATAATAAACCCTTTCAGTTTTTTTTTCCTATTTCCTGGTGGAAGAAATTGAATGCTTTAGATCATTTTTCTCCAGAATTTGTTGCCAAAAAGGGGATAACACGCACATGGCAGGATATTAGACTGTTTAACTCACAATCGCTTAAAGATAATGTTACTGTTGCGTATAGTGGTCAAACAGGCGAAAACCCGTTTTTTGCGTTAGTGAAATTTAGAGAGGTTAAGAGGCAGGAGCTTGAAATAACAAGGGATGCAACAAAATTATTGGAAAGTTTCGACTTAAAAAGCCTAATCAAGAATAAAGCTGGTAAAATATCACTTGGTCAGTCCAAACGTCTTGCTATAGCCAGAGCTGTTGCAACTGGTGCACGCATTCTTTTTATGGACGAGCCCTTTTCTGGATTAGACTTAAATGGTATTTCATCCATGATTGATTTTTTAAGGAAATTATCCCTGGAGAAAAGAATAACCATAGTAATCATTGAACATTTTCTAAATATTCCCTTAGTATCTCCCTTGGCAACAACTGATTGGTGTCTTAAAAATGGTAATCTTACAATTTCACCTATTGACCATTCAGATTATAAAAAGGATATAAATACCAAAAACAATAATAAGGTTAATCAATATGGTTTTTTAGTTCCTCTAAACGCTTATGTTAGCGTATCCCCTCTGCCCAACGATGCTTCTTTAATTCGTATCCGACCTGATGGCTTTAATGAATCAGGCTCAGATGTTATCCTGGAGTTAAAAAATCTGCAGGTAATGCGCGACACGCATAAAATTGAGTGGAAAAATGGAGATGATACTTACGGACTTTCACTTAAGGTCTACCGTGGTGAGGTTATTCTTTTTCAGGCAGCAAATGGCTGGGGGAAAACCACGCTGGTTGATACCATTTCAGGTGAAATTCCTAAATTATCAGGAGATATTATATTTCAAGGTGTGAATTTGAATAAACTCTCCAACTCTTATCAGAGAGTAAGAAAAGGTCTGCAAGTCATCACGGCAAACAATAATTTAGTTTCAAGTATCACTGGCAACGAAATGTTGAAACTTGCCGGTGCAACTAACATAATTGAGGATATTGAACCTCTTCTTAAGAGATCTATTAATCAATTGAGTGGAGGTCAGAAGCAGCGAATTGCTTTGGCAACAATACAAAATACCAGAAATAAACAATTAGTCCTCTACGATGAACCGCTATCAGGTTTAGACGTTAAATCTGTATCTCTGTTTGAGCATCTGTTCCATCCTGATCCTTCTTGCGCAAAAATTATTTTTTTACCTTCATATTATTAATCCGTAATTTTAAACAAAAAAAAATGGCTAACAGAACTAAAATCAGACCAGTAATAGTAGCGTTTTCGCTGCTTATCTTAGGAGGTTTCTTGCTTCAGGGGTGTAATACCAATAAGGGCAAGCAGAAAGTTAAAATTGAGGTCAATATCCCCTTAAGTGGACCTATCGCTAATTGGAGCGGTCAATTTCCAAATGGATTTAAAATGGGGATTGAAGATGCTTGTAAGAAATACAAAGTTGATCCCACTGTTTTTACTGTAAACTTCCAGGATAATGCAGGTGATGCAACTCAGGCAATATCGGCTTTTCAGAAAGAAAAACTTGATGGATTTGATGTTTTTATTTCTGTTTCTACAATTCCTGTAAATGCCTTTGCCAACCAGGTTGATCAGACCGGGAAACCTCATTTTATAGCAGCATTCGATCCGTTAATTACCAAAGAAGGAGCAAACAGATTCAGGGTAATGGCTAACGGCAAAATTGAGGCTCCTTTGTTGATTGACTATGCTATAAGCCAGAAAGCAAAGAAGGTTTATGTTGTTCAATTAAATTTTCCGTATGCAGAAGAAGAATTTGGCAAAATCATACAACCACAACTTGAAGCAAAAGGCATTAAGATTATTAGGGAGAGATATGAGGTTGACCAAAGGGATTTCAAGACTATAGCCGCAAAAATTAAAGCTGAAAACCCTGATATTGTGTATATCTGCGGCTTTTCTTTCCATGTTCAGCCTTTTATCCGCGATCTTCGCGCAGCCGATATGGTGAAAAAAGGCAAGGTGGTTTCTGTTATGGACTTTGTTGATCTTCTATATGGAGGAACCCAGGTTGAAGAGTTAAAGGATATTGTTTTTGTTTGCCCGCTTTTTGATATTCCGGGTAAAGTAGATGGTGGCCCTGAGTGGCGTGCCCGATATGAGCAACTTTATAAACTGAAACCCACTTACGTTCCTGCTTATGCTTACGACAACGCTACCATGATCGTAAAGGCTTACGCAGAATCCGCAGGGGTGGTAAGCACTGAAACACTTAAAAAGACTGTGCCTTTCTCAGGTGTTAACGGAACAATTAATCTTGATGCTGACCGTGATATTATGTCTACGATCACTTTAGCCAGATTAAATGATTCAGGAAAAATAGAAGAACTTCCATTATCAAAATAGGTTAACATGAGCCCAATCCGGAATGTGATTTCTTTCTCATTTCGGGCTGGGCACCATTATTTTATTATTAGTTCCTGTGTCCTATTAATGAAAATTAGTGCACTTAAAAAAATGTTTATGGCAACTCAAGTTGAAAAACCACACATTACTCTTTATTCCACAAGAGATGAACTGCTGATTAATAGCAACTTCCCACCCTTAGAGCTGTATGGAGAAGACAAGAAGGGTTTAGAAAAAGCATATATAGATTGGTTAAAGAAAGAGCGATTAGGAAAAAATGTTTGTTATATAGATTTAACTTTTGAATTACCACCTAAAGGTCTTGCGACATTATCAATTGTTCCCCCAAATAACAACTTTCTGATCTATAAATCAATATTGGAAGGTTTTATTTCCAGTGACCACACTTTATATCCGCACACAATCTTCCAAGAAGGGATTCCCGGATATTATGATGAAGATGGAACTCGTCAAGTTAAGACAACCGATCCTGATTCGAAAGATGATGAATACTCTGAGAGCTTTTTTCTTCATGAGATTAAAGAAAATATTTCAAAAAGTGAAACAAAAGTTAGTCCGAAATTTTTATCTGATGATATTAAAATAGATGATTTTTATAAAAAAGCAGTAGAAAATGCGAAGAACAGAGGGGAAAAATATTCTGAAATAATTGATAACAAACCTATTGAAGTTCATTGGTCAGAATGGGTAAATTTGCATATTAAATTAGCAGATAAAGGAAAGTCACTAATAAGCAATGCGGGAGGTTTTCTAAGATGGATTTTAGTAATACCTATAGGAATTGTTTCGGATAATAAGAAATATAAAAATATTGGCTCCATATTTTTAGGAATGGATTCCAATTGCGAAAAAGATGAAGTAGTCTATTTCTCCCGATCTTTGGTATTGCTGCTGCTCTCTTCCTCGCAAAGATATTATGAGAAAAGTGCGCTGAGTAGCGCAACAAAATCTGCGATTGCTGCAGTTATGTCTCGTAACATGAGTCATAATTTAGGCAGCCACGTTTTTTACTATACAAGGCAGGAACTCTTAGATATATACGAAAAAGAAAAAGCTAAAGATAAAAAGTGGACATACCTTCAAGATATCAAGGGACTAGCTTGGTTTTTACATTATGTGCAGGAGCGGCAAGATTTTATTGCAAATATTAATAGCAATGATAAATATCCTTTTGGACCTTTAAATTTAAAACAAGATGTCATTGATGAAATGACACCTGATGCGGTTGATGTTCGTCACAACTCGGAACCAATGACAAAAAATTTTCTCTTGGAGAACATTGTTAGGTCTGAAAATATTAAAAGAAGAGAAACCGGGGCGGTGGATGATCTCTTGAAAAACATTGATATCGAGATCATTTTAGAAAATGAAGCAAAATCTGGAAATCAAAAAGATGAAACTAATTATGTATTTTCTACCTGGATAGCCAAAGATGTCACTAATTTCTATGAAATAGATTTTGCTGTAAATTGTGGTCAACAAAGCAGACATGCATTCCTTATCTTACTCGAAAACATTATTCGGAATTCTGCAAAGCATGGTTTTAGCCCTTTTGACAATAAGGATTTATTGATTAGTATTAAAATAGAGTCGAATAAGGAACAGTATCAAATTACTATCTATGATAATGCCAGTAATGCATATGATTTGAAAGAAATTTCAACTAAAAATGGGGTTCGTGAAATTTCAAATTTAGTGAATTTGCAACAAAATCTAAAGGGAATTCGGATGCTTGATGAGGATTATCTGTCAATAAACAGGGATAATAAAGGACTTAAGGAAATTTTAATTTCCATTTTATGGATGAAAGGATATGAACTCAATCAAATTGAGACATATGCAAAAGATGAAACTGTGCTATCAATTATTGATGTTAAAAATGAAAGTGACAATAATATTGCGAATATTGGATATAGATTTTCATTACCTAAGTTCAAAGATCTGGTTGAGTTAAATGACAAAGATATATTTACCTTACTTCGAGACAATTTGATTGTTAAATTTGGTTCGATCTACAGCGTGAAAGACTATGCAATAGAACAGGCTCTTGAAGACAATCATATAAAAACAAAATTTGGAGACTCTGCAAATATGAAAAGGGCATTGTCAAAAAGAATACCCAGAATTTTGTTTAATGACGATGGAGTAACAAACTCATGTAAACAGCTTTATCAATCTAAGTATAATGATTTTCAAAATCACATTATTAGTTTCGATCGTCTTACATCTAAAACAATTGATTCTCTAAAGGATTTAGTGAAATTGATTATACCTAACGATCGTAATGCGAAAATTCAATTTGTAAACCATCTTTCTAAATCTGAGGAAAATCTGAAAGAACATATTTCTCCAAACAAACAACAACGGATAAATCATTACAGAAAACCAGATGTCATTTTGGAAAGCATCAGTGGTGCCAACCAGATATTTAATTTATTCCAAAAGTTTCAGGCTAATAATTATGCTATTACTAATAATATTATTGAAAATAAGTTACATGATCTTTATTGGAATATTTTGGATGCTTATAATACCGTCATTTTTATCATAGATGAAAGATTATCATATAAAAACGACGGTATGTGCTTTGATTCTTATGTTATTGAATTGTTGGAGGCTAAAATTGATGTGGAAAAATTTATAGATGCCTGCTTTATTGCACAGGAGATTACTTATCAGGATCGTTTAAATGAAATAATTAATCTAAAAGAAAGTAAGCAGATTAAAGGGAAAAAAATAATCGAACTTCTGGATGTAGCATGTTATAAGAAGCATACTTCAGACCTATGTTTGCATTCTAATATGTTTGAAGCAGAAATAGAACATATTCCGTTTTTGCCGCAAAATATTAAAGAAAGATTTCTGCAACAGCAAAACACTTATCTGTTTAATTTAAATACTGATCATAGGCTTATTAATTCCCTTGGTGAATATGATTCGGGTTCGATTACAGAGATCGATTTCTTTTCTATTCACATTGGTTTGTTGGATAAAATGTCGGGAACTGACATGATAAATAAGATTCGTGAAGTTTTAAAAACGAATAAAATAGAGCCCCGGTTTATTAGTGTGCACAGCGGAAGAGGCGGATTGAACAGCAAAGAAGAAAAAATAACTTTTTTGCCTTTTTCTGTTTTGCAAAGATGTTTAGAGGATAGTAAATTCGTTTTGAGTGAGTTTTTTAATAATTATAAGTACATACCATTTAATTAAAACTGTGTTATGGCTGAAAAAGAAGCTGAAAAAGAAAAAGTTTGGCTGCTAAGCACCAAAGATGTGGAGTATTTATACGGTCAAACTTCCGATCCGCAAATATTGTTGCATTCAACCAATTATAAACCATACTTAATTGATGATCTCATTCATCAATCTGATACATCTAATCTTTCACTTATTAATTTTTATTCAGATTTTTTAAACAAATTTTCGACTTATACCAATTCTGAAGCATACCCAACAAGTAAAAGTGCGTTAATTCATAAAACAGAGGAGATTCAGTTAAAATTGAATGAAAATCTAAAAGAGAATAATGATTGGGAAAAGAGCTCTGTATATTTTGATAAAATCTTTAGATTAAGCAAGGACGGCGACAGAAATATTTTTTTGGCCAGAAGCTTTCCAAATAGATTTAAAGATTTTAAAATAAAAGGGATAGAACGAAGTGACTATTGGCTTCTGTGTTATATGCAAACAGTTGCAAACATCTTAGAAAAAAACATTCAGGATATTGAGTTCTATGGTTTATTGCATAGAGGGGATTTAAGAAATAAAATTGAAAATGGCACAACGTACAGTATCAAACCAGCTATATATTGGAAGAGCCAGGAGCAAGAAATAATAATTTATTCGTACAGTCATGAAGAAATTAATGATATTTATACAAATATTATTCGCAATTCTGATTTTTTTGAAGGATTAAAAAATGGTGAAAAAGAACATTATTTCATGCTAGGGAAACTACACTTCAGTGGAATTAATCAGAGAAAACAAATATTACAAGATATAGGGATTACTGAAAAACTTGAAAAAGAAGACCTTCAGTTTCTATTAAATAGCATAAATAGCGAAGAATTGGAGTTAGAAAAACAAAAAAGGAAGTTTAAACAATTCTTGAATATTGATATTGAAGAGTTTCTTAAAAGATAGCATTATGCCCAAATTTTATTTTTCTTCAAATTCAGGATTAATTGAATTTAAAAGTCAAAGTCATTCTAAATTGTTTCTCAATGAGAACCTATATTTATTCATAGGTTCAAATGATCTGTGTGAAAAAGAAACATTCAGGGAAATATGTAAGAAGATCTTTGATTTGCGAACTTCGGATAATTTCCCTCAAGAATTAGCATATTCACCTATTGTCATTATTAGTGACCTTCCAAATAAAAAAAGCAGAAAACATTTTAATTCGTTATTTTTTAATTCTTCAATTTGGTTCAGATATGTTCAAAGTTCACAAATTGAAAAAGAATTAGTGAAAACAAACATTGAACTTGCTTTTTTTAGAGACAAAGGACTTTATAAAGATCCTAATGCCAAAGAATTCTTTGATTTTCATTTACGATTGCAGAATGAAAATTATTTAAATGATAGTAAATCGGAAGGTCACGGCAGAAATGTTACACCTGTCATTTATTCTGACGAATGTGATAGTATCGCTTCAATAAAAAAAATACCAGAGATAGGGCTCTATAATAAAGTTTCATACAATATTCTGCTGGTCGATGATAAGCCTAAAAAAGGAGAATTAATAAGGGATATTTTAAATCAATTTAAAGAAGACGCCGAAATAAATATCAAGACTCTTTGGGAGGAAGGAAATGTTATTTGTGAATTATTTAAACAAGGAGATGAAGAAAATGAAATTAATTTTATAAAAAGAATTGAAAATTTCGGGAATAACCCTTCAGAAATTGGCAAAACAAAGATATTCCAGGTAAGTTCTGTTAGAGATACAATTAGGCTTTTAAGCAATGCTAAATTGCCCGTCCGATTTGATCTGGTACTAATGGATTATCTTTTGGATGTTGATTTAACTGGGAAAAGGGAATACTCAACATTCTTTTTTAAATGGTTTACAGAAGAGAAGAATGAATTTGTTAAAGACACATTCCGTCTAGGCTCGAATGATGGAGATTTGATTCGTTCAATTAAAGATAACCGTGGTCCCTTACAAAAAATATGGGTTTTCCCGATAACTGCATTTAACCAGACTTTTATTGACGAGCTGAGGAATAATGATGTCAGACTGACTGATTATTACTGGCATATTTCTCGTGGGGCAGACCCTATAAACACGCCATATCTTTTTATCCAATCTCTTAATATGTTTTTGTATTTGCAGCTTCAACAAGCAGTCTATGATCTGAATACTCTAACGACATTTTTAGTTAATTCTGCAAAAAGGATACAAGATATGGAAAAGAAAGATTTTCAAGCCCATATGAGTAGTGAATATACAGTTCTTTTACAAAAATATGGATGGAGGTCGGTTATTAGTCGTGACGCTAATTCAGGATCGTTATTTTCAAAATATATTTGGTCTAAATTCTATTCAGATTCTGAAAATAAGTATTTATTTCGGATGATGAACAAAATGCAGAAATTTTACCATATATGCACCTTCGCTGATGAAACTGACTATGATAAAATGATGCTGTATTGGAAAGAACTTGATATTTTTATAGATGATTATTTTGGGAAACTTAAAAGTAAAGCAACAGGTGAAGTTCCCGTACCACCAGAAATAAGTAGTTTTCGTGACCAGATTAATAAATTCTTAGATTAGAATCACAACTGATGGGCTTGTATTTTCAGAATTTAAGTATGTCCGCATCAAATGCCGGAGAATTTGTTTCGCCCTTTGTTTGGCTTGATGAATCAACAAGTTTAAATGTGCCAGTCTTTGTTCAATTAACACACGATGGCATTGAGTTCTATTACGATACCTATGATAAAGAGCATTCCGTAAGTCCTCATCAAAGCAAGGTCATACTGTATATCCCCATCGATGATCCCCAGAAAACCGGTTATACATTATTAAATATTAAAGAGCCAAAAGGAGTTTTACGAAGCAGAGGCAACATTTCCGGCTATCGCCTGCATTATGGTGACGTGATTAACAATCGCATGATGCTTGAGTTACCTGATAACATAAATGGACATACTTTCTTTGAATTGCTGCTTTGCTTTTTTGATGATCTGAATAATCGCAACAGCGACATCAATAAATTTAGTCACAAATTAGCAGCATATACCCGTGATAAGCTAATCCATTGCGAAGTTTATGACCTGATCCGAAAGAAATACTCATTTTATGAGGATTTGAAAGACTACCTGGATAGTGGCAAGCATATTGAGAAAAAAGATGACCTGAATATTACATACAATATATTTCTGGATGAAATCCTGAGTAAAAAAATCGAGGACTGGATTCCCGGATATTGTATGGACAATAGCAACTGGTTCTCTACGCCTGAAGAGGAACTCAGAGATCTGGCAGCCTTCGACAAAGAATTCGACATTGACAGCGAACGGTTTGAAGATATACAAAAAGCACTACTGGCAAAACATGCCGTTGTGAAAGCCATGAAGCTGAAAGCATCCTCTGTTTTAATTCCATTAATCTCCAACATTATAGCTGCATGCCTGTACCTGAGCGTTTTTATCTGCTGGCTAGCAAATCGGTATGAAAATTCAATCTGGCTTTTAATTGCTGCATTTGGAGTCTTTACTTTAGGTATGATTGTTCATACTGTCCAGCAGGGTACCAAACTAAGCCTGTTTCTGCCCAGGATTATTGTTTCGATTGCTACCGCATGGTTTGTACTTATAGCGAGTGAAGAAATCCTAAAAAACCAGCTCAACGTCGACAAGCTTACCATCATAATTGGCATTCCCCTTGTAATGATTCTTTTATTTGTTTTTGTTTTTGCCGAAATACGACAGCATTCGCCTTATTATAGCTATAAAAAGAACTCGACACTTTATGGGAAAACCCTGTTGGTTAT
>JBBQKF010000087.1:0-12054 GCA_038326615.1 Saccharofermentanales bacterium
GGATAAACTTCTTTTGATCCAAGACCATAACGACCATTAATGATAACAGGCCTTACTTCGCTATTAAAATAAGCTGTGCATACATCAAGGAACAAAGGCTCTCCAAGAGCTCCTGGTTCTTTAGTTCTATCAAGTACAGCAATTTTCTTAACTGTTGAGGGTACAGCTTCAAGCATTCTTTCAATTGAGAATGGTCTGTAAAGATGAACTTTAACCATACCAACTTTTTGTCCATCAGCCATCATATGATCTATTGTTTCTTCAATTGTTTCACAAACAGATCCCATAGCAATTATTATTTTATCTGCATCTGGTGCGCCATAATAATTAAATGGTTTATACGTTCTGCCAGTTAATTCACTGATTTTTTCCATGTAATAATCTACAATCGCTGGTAATGCATCATAGTAAGGGTTACAGGCTTCTCTTGCCTGGAAGAAAATATCAGGATTCTGAGCTGTTCCACGAACGATTGGTTTATTAGGTGTTAATGCTCTGTCACGAAAAGCTTGCACTGCATCATAATCAACAAGTTCTGCAAGGTCTGCATAATCTAAAGCTTCAATTTTCTGTACTTCGTGTGAAGTACGGAATCCGTCAAAGAAATGAAGGAATGGAACACGTCCTTTTATTGCACAAAGATGTGCCACGGCTGTTAAATCCATAACTTCTTGTACGCTGTTAGACGCAAGCATTGCAAATCCTGTCTGTCTACATGCCATAACATCTGAGTGATCTCCAAAAATGTTAAGAGCGTGGCTGGCAACACATCTTGCTGTTACATGAAAAACACCGGGAAGTAATTCTCCGGCAATTTTAAACATATTAGGTATCATTAAAAGAAGCCCCTGAGATGCTGTATACGTTGTTGTCAATGCGCCTGCTGCTAATGAACCATGGACTGTTCCTGCAGCGCCTGCCTCTGATTGCATTTCACAAACATTAACTGTCTGTCCAAAAATGTTCTTTTTCCCTTCTTGCGACCATTGGTCTGTGTAATCCGCCATTGGGGATGATGGTGTGATAGGGTATATGCCCGCAACTTCTGTAAATGCATACGATGTATACGCAGCGGCATTGTTCCCATCAACGGTCATAAACTTCTTAACTTTTGCCATTTTCTTATCTCCTTTATATTGATTATCAAAAATTTACTATTTGGTTAACTAAAATTAACCAATGGTATTATACCACAAAATTTAGCATTTGAATGTTGTTGCTTTTATTTTTTATAAATAATACACCATGATTACCTCTGACCTGTAACAAACCAACTTCCACTTATTATATTATAAGCTCTTAAAATTGTTACGGAGCATCATTATATTTTATAAATGCCAAACAATCTAATTCAAAATAAGACTTTCGCCAGTCATTTCTTCCGGCTTAGCAATACCCATCAAGTCAAGCATCGTAGGGGTAAGGTCAGCAAGCTTCCCATCTTTAAGTTTCAAATTTCCTGCGCCAACTAAAATTAATGGAACCGGAAAGGTTGTGTGTGCTGTAAATGGCCCTCCAGTTATAGGATCAACCATCTGCTCAGCATTTCCATGGTCTGCTGTTAAAAGTGCTATTCCACCTTGTGCAAGAATTGCATCCACTACTTTACCTACACATGAGTCAACGGTTTCAACCGCCTTCTTAGCAGCGTCAAAAAATCCTGTGTGTCCAACCATATCACAGTTAGCAAAATTAAGAATAATTACGTCATATTTCTTTGATTCAACTCTTCTTACTGCCTCATCGGCGACCTCATATGCACTCATTTCAGGTTTCAAATCATATGTTGCAACTTTAGGTGATGCAACAAGGGCTCTGTCTTCGCCAGGATATTCTTCTTCAACACCACCGTTGAAGAAAAATGTAACGTGAGCATACTTCTCTGTTTCTGCTATGCGTAGTTGTGTTAATCCATTTTGGCTAACCACTTCGCCAAATGTATGATTCAAATTTTCTGGAAGATATGCAAAAGTAATTCCCGGAAATTTCGCAAAAGTAATATCATATTGAGTCATGCATACAAAGCAAAGCGGGAAATATCCTTTAGCACGTTCAAATCCTTTAAATTCAGGATCAACAAATGTGCGAGTAATTTCTCTTGCGCGGTCTGGACGGAAATTAAAGAAAATCACCGAGTCGTTAGAACAAATGGTAGCAATAGGTACACCATCTTTCGTAATAACTGTTGGAAGAACAAATTCATCCATAATTTCATTGCTATAAGATAGCTTTACTGCCTCGCATGCCTCGGTTGCAATAACCCCTTCTCCAAGAACCATAGCATCGTATGCCTTCTTTACTCGGTCCCAGCGATTGTCGCGATCCATAGCGTAATAACGACCCATGATTGATGCGATTTTACCTGTACCGATTTCCTTAAGTTTTGCTTCTAATTCCTGTGTGAATCCAAGTGCTGAATCTGGTGGAACATCTCTTCCATCAAAAAAGCAATGAATATAAACTTTATCAAGACCATGTCTTTTTGCGAGTTCAACTAACGCATATAAATGTGTGTTGTGGCTATGGACACCGCCATCAGAGAGCAATCCGAACAAGTGTAATGCTGTGTTGTACTTCTTACAATTGTTAATTGCTGCAATAAATTCTTTCTTATCAAAGAACATGCCTTCTTCAATCTCTTTAGTTATGCGCGTTAATTCCTGATACACAATACGTCCAGCCCCAAGATTTGTATGTCCAACTTCAGAGTTTCCCATTTGACCTCTTGGAAGTCCGACATCCATACCACTTGTATGAACAAGACAGTTTGGATAGTTTGCCATATATGAATCGATATTAGGCTTATTAGCTGCAAATATTGCATTGCCTTCTGTCACTGGATTGTATCCAAATCCGTCCATGATTACTAGAGTTATTGGTCTTTTTGAGAGTTTTGTCATTTATTTCTTGTATGATTTAATTGGTAACTAAATCATACTCTCCTTTCCTATAATTATTGCTCATTTGCTAAATTTAAGCAGATTTCGTTTTACTACGGTTTGAGCTATAGCTGAGTTGGACACTGTGGACTTTTTGTTTTTCCAATATCTTACTATTGAAGGGGTTTATTGCCACAGTTTCATTTAAATCATTTATAGTTGGATTCCTTGGATAAACCTTGGATACCTTTTATTATCCTTTGCAAATTGTTGCAAAATCAGGTGCTTTAAGTGATGCTCCGCCAACAAGCCCGCCATCAATATCTTTCATTGTAAAGAGACCGTGTGCTGATGTCGGTGAAACACTTCCGCCATAAAGAATCCTTGTTGATTCTGCGATTACATCTCCATATAAATCTTTTAAAATTCCACGTATAAATGCACAAACTTCCTGCGCCTGTTCATCACTTGCAACTTTGCCAGTTCCTATTGCCCAAATTGGTTCGTAGGCAATTGTAATGAATCCCATTTTTGCTGATAAAATTCCTGCAAGAGCTTCAACAATTTGTGTTTTGATGTGATCAAAAGTCTCTCCTGCTTCTCTTTGTGTAAGAGATTCACCGCAACATACTATTGGACGAACACCCCAGTTAAGCGCAGCTTTAGTTTTCTTATTAACAGTTTCATTTGTTTCAGCAAAATATTCTCTTCTTTCGCTATGACCAATGATTACGAAAGGAACACCCATTTCGGCAAGCATCTGAGCTGATATTTCTCCAGTATAAGCTCCTTTATCTTCAAAATGGCAATTCTGTGCAGCAATTTTGACGTTGGAATAAGCACTTGCTTCAAGAGCTGCGTTAATTGCTGTGAAAGGAACACCAAGTGCGATTTCTGATTCTTCATCAGCAACAAGTACTTTTAATTCTGTAATTAGTTTTTCGGCTTCTGAAGGAACACCTTTATTCATTTTCCAGTTTCCAGCTGCAAAGGTTCTACGTGGGTTCTTGTCCATAAGGCAATCAATTCCTGGTAAAACTTTGCCCTCAAGAAATTCAAGAGAAGCTCCGCCACCTGTAGAAATATGAGAAACTTGATCTGCAAATCCAAGAATTTCAACAGCAGCCGCTGAGTCTCCGCCACCAATTATTGATATAGCAGATGAGTCTGCAACTGCTCTTGCAACTTCTCTTGTTCCGATAGCAAATTTTTCGAATTCAAAAACCCCCATAGGTCCATTCCAGACAATAGTTCCGGCATCTTTAATGGCATTAGCGAATATTTCTATTGTTTTAGCTCCGATATCAAGCCCCATCCATCCGTCAGGCATTTCTCTTGAGTCTACAGTTTTAGATTGGGCGTCTGCTGCGAATTTGTCAGCTATTACTGTATCTACTGGCAAAAGAATGTTTACCCCTTTTGCCTTTGCTTTCTCAAGAAGCACCTTTGCAAGTTCAACTTTATCTGCTTCGCAAAGAGAATTGCCAATTCCAAACCCTTGAGCAACAAAGAAGGTATACGCCATTCCGCCACCGATTATAAGTGTATCAACTTTGCCAATTAGATTATCTATAACTCCGATTTTGTCAGAGACTTTTGCTCCACCTAAAATTGCAACAAATGGTCTTTTGGGGTTAGCGAGTGATCCTCCAATAAAATCCAATTCCTTTTGGATAAGGTATCCGCTTACTGCCGGAAGGAAATTTGCAAGGCCCGCTGTAGATGCATGTGCGCGGTGTGCAGTTCCAAAAGCATCGTTTACAAAAACATCTGCCATTGATGCTAGTTCTCTTGCAAAAGCAGGAGAGTTCTTTGTTTCTTCTTTATGGAAACGAACATTCTCTAACATAAGAATTTCGCCATTTTTAAGAGCTGCAGCCTTTGCTTTTGCATCTTCACCAATAACATCATTAGCAAGAACTACTTCCTTGCCAAGAAGTTTTGCGAGGCGTTCTGCAGCAGGTTTCATCGAAAATTTTGCTTCAGGTCCGTTTGTTGGTCTTCCTAAGTGTGATACTAAAATAACTTTGGCTTGGTTCTTCAAAAGATATTTGATTGTTGGCAATGCTCCCTGGATTCTTTTATCGTCTGTAATTTCTCCTGTCACCTTGTCCTGTGGAACGTTGAAATCCACACGCACAATAACTCTTTTTTCCTTTACATCGATGTCCTCAATGTTCTTTTTTTGCATCATAGCCATGTTAACACTCTCCCATAAATTTATTTTTTCATCATTTAATTTTGATTTATTATTTTATTTTGATTTATTATTTTATTCTATTTCGTTTATTATTTTATTTTGATTTATTAGTTTAGGTCCTGTTTTATTATATTGAGATTAATATTCTGCTTAACTCTGTTCTATTTCATGTTCTATTTTTATGTTCTATTTCATTTTCTATTTCATTTTCTATTTCATTTTCTATTTCATTTTCTGTTTCATTTTCTGTTTCATTTTCTGTTTTTATGTTCCGGCTTATTCTTTTTGTCTTGTTATCTCATTTCTATTATTTTTCTTAACAGTTTAAATTATTAACTTAGAAGTAAGCTTCACCCGTTATTTAATTTGTTTTATTTTCGTATAACTATTGTAATGATTTATGGCCTTTTATCTTTTCAAATTATTTACCACCCATTATTGTAAACCTTTTTAGAGTCTTTTTCAACTTAATTATCAATGGCATCCCACACAAAAATAAGCCTATACAAGGATTTTATTCATGTTAAACCGTCAATACTTAGCGTAAAAATGCATCTGAATAGTTATGTACATAAATCGTAACTATTAAATGCATTTTTGATTTAATATAGTGTTCTTTGTATTTTTGCTTTAGTTCTCTTTTCTTTGTATTTCAATATAAAAGGATTCATTGAAAATTGCATTTTTATGGTAATTTTAGTTTTTGATTCGGATGTCAAAAGTATGCTAGATATCATATGTGATAAAAGTGTTTGAATTCATTTTTTGAAACTAGAACTATTATTATCTACTAAATTTCTTTAACCGAAAGTTCTAATTCGAAATATTCCTTTGAAAAAGGCTGTATAGTCTTTAATGTCCCATTTTTGCGCTCTTCTACGCGCCCTTTGATAAAGCTATTGGTAGGTTCAAGGCCTAATGCATAATCGCCAGATCTCATAGATTTCCACTGTGCAAGAACTGGAAGTGTTTCGAGAGACTGCTTTAACGTCACTTCAAGCCCAAGTGAAGAATTAACAAGTGAAACTTTACCGACTTTATTGCTATCACCCTTTTGAATATGGAAAAAGACTTGTTCCTTATAATTATCGTCAGGAGCAATAATTTCTGTATGCGTATCAATTCCTGCCTCGGCATCAATATTTCTAGGAGTTACATGATCACTCTCTTCAAACATGACTTTACAGCCATCTTGCAACATTGGAAACCCGAAATTAAAATGGTAAAGAAGCATGAATTCCTCCGCACTTACAGATTCATTCTCAAGTACATCGTTAATTTTAATAATTGATTTAGAAGTGTCAATGGTTATTGTACGCGACATCTTAAGCTGGCATCCAAATAAAGCCGTTTCGCGAACCACACCATAAATTTCAACTATATCTTTAGAAATCCATTTTATCGAAATGTCCTGAGCTGGCAAAGTGTTATACCTGCCATGAATTGGGTGATATTCGCCACCTTCTTCTCTGCAATTCGGCCCTGCATTACGAAGTCCGCAAGTGGTTAACAGCCCTCCGGAAAAGTAATGCAAAAATTCATCTTCGTGAGGATTTATCCCACTTAATCCTGTAATTCCATTCTTCGAAAGAAACCCAAGGTTAACTCCCTTATACCTTGCACTGACAATGTCAAGCCCGCGATCTACAAGGATTAAAAGTTCAAGACCGCCACCCCCTATTACTTCAATAGCTTCTGTCCCCTTTGCTTTACCATCAAGAAGCATAATTCTTCTTGCAGTATTTAGAGATTCCATTGTTCCTGAGTATTTTAAAAGCAGTTTCTCGTCATAAATTTTGCCAAGTATTTCCATCTTTGTCACTTTAACCTCTTGTAGCAAGAAGTCTCCCTCCTCTAATCTACCTTGCTCGCGAAAGCGAGAAGATAAGGTGGGAGATGAATTGCTATCCGCACCTTGAAAATTATTATAATACAATTTCTATTATTTAGATACCCCCAAAACATGCCGATTCTTTGTAATACCTATAACACAGGAACGAAAAATATATCTAAACCAAATATAAAAACGAGTAAAATATTAAGCATGTGTTAACATTGTAAGAATCACAGAATAAAGAGTAAAAACAGGTTGAGTTTTTTCAAGAAATTTGGTATAATTACAGTACAAACAAAAACTTGTAATGCCTGATATTATTGCATGTACGACAAAAACAAACAATTGGTAAAATATTAATTACCCGACGAAAATAATTAAAAAAATCTATTAGAAAATCATTGAAAAAGAAGGTACAACAGGCAGGAATACTGGTCCAAGGTCCGCTTGCGAAATCAAAGATTTCGTCATTGCAATATTGAGAGTTTTCTGACAGTCAAGTGAAATATTGCACTTGGATGCTTGCGCATCCAAGCGGACATGCTCGTTCTCGTTTACCGTTTCCTATCCTTCTCGCAATCGCCGCCATCCAATCTTTACATCCTTACAATATCTTCTCCAACTCTACAATTCGAAAACATGATTCTATTTCCCTCTTCCTGCTCCACATACCCCAATTTTACCAACAACTGAGTTTATTGGCAAAACACACACTAACGAGTACGGAGATTTTGTGTTGATGTGTGATAATGTCATCGGACAAGTAATTGAAAAACTGAAAGAATATGATTTGTACGACAATACTTTATTGATTTACACAAGTGATAATGGGTGCTCCCCGATGGCTAATTTTGATGAATTAAAAGGATTTGGCCATAATCCAAGTTATATCTTCAGAGGACATAAGGCAGATATTTATGAAGGGGGACACAGAATACCCTTAATAATCCAATGGCCGCAAAGAATAGCAGCTAATTCGATTTCGGATGAGCCTGTCTGCTTGACTGATTTTGTAGCGACCATTGCTGATCTTGTTAACTATAGTATCAAAGATAACGAGGCGGAAGACAGTGTCAGCAATCTTGATATCTGGTTAGGTAGAGACTATAAAAAACCCTTAAGAGAAGCGATAGTTCATCATTCCATAAACGGATCATTTTCTATCAGAAAAGATGATTGGAAATTAGAGATGTGCCCAGACTCAGGCGGTTGGAGTTACCCTATTCCAGGAAAAGACACAGCAACACTACCATTGATACAGCTATATGACCTCAAAAACGATATTGGTGAAATAACAAATGTTTATGAGAAATATCCTGAAGTTGTTGATGAAATGAAAGCTCTTCTAATTAAATATATAAATGATGGAAGAAGCACAAAAGGGAATTCACAATGCAACACAGATTCTAACTGGAATAAAGAATTCGATTGAATAGCTATAAATTTATTTAACTTCTATGCAGCAAGAAGTCTCCCTCTTCAAATTCACCTTGCTCGCGACCCCGCTCCTTTAACCTGCACTAAAATCGAACAGAATATCTGGCTTAAATAAAGCTGGAATATTCGTATCATTTTTTGAAATTTTCATGTTGTTTAAAGAAATTTTATTGTTGATTTGTCTCGCGCCTGTTGCCCGTGATTCTAAAAATGTTTTGGCATGGGCCTTCTATGCAGGAGCAATCTCACGTGCAGGCAACGTTGCGCGAACACGGGCAAGATAAAGAGTTTGTTTGGAATATTGGATATGAAACAAAATGAATTGATTTAGTTTCATATTATAGAATCCGCATTGCTTTGATAATAAGGTTTAATATATCCATGGTGTTTTGTTCTTTTGAAAAATATATTTTTGAATTCATACACTTATGCTTTTATAAAACAATAACCGTTATAAACAACATGTGGATAATATTTTGTAAAGTCAGGAATCGTATAACCTTCATCGGGCCGTATACATATGCATCGTTCTATAATTTCGTCAATAGTATTTGCAGAAATATATTTTCTACTGCAAAAATGTTGAACTCCAAGATACTTTTTTAAATTCTCATTCTTTTCTTCCATAATACAATCATCCTCAAAAGGTGCCTGTGATGTTATTATTATATAACTACCATCTTCGAGTTTATACGATTTATATGCTGGTGATATTAAAAGATTTTCTTCTTTAAACATTTCGACATAAGGTTTCCCAAAAATATTTATCCATGTTATCCCAGGCAAACAATCCAACATACTCAAACCTGGAGTATACATTTTTCCTAATTCATTACCTAAGCAGACATATCCATAACATGCCTCTTTCCATATAAAGAAGGCTTTAGCAAATTCTATTAACGAATCAATGCTCTCAAACAAATTCAATTTAATAACTGCAAATGAAGTATAAGGGATTGCACTTCCCCATGCTATATCAAAATAAAAGTTTTTTCCTTTAATAAAAGGCATTCCAACACCATGTTTTTTCTCCATTCCAGTCCAAAACTCAAGAAACTCCTCTCTTTGATAAGTATATTTTGTTCGTTCACCAGTGTCGTATTTCCAAGGACCCAAATTGTATTTATCTAGTAATTCTATAATTTTCTCTCCTTTTTCACGAGTTCCCAGTTTATTAAATCCATTTACAACAATCTTTATTGTCATTTTATTTCTACTCATTACTTAACTTCCTTATTTAAATAAAATGGCTATAGCGTTAACTCAGTAAAGTTTGAAAAACTCTGTAGAATCATGCTAAAAATAAGCAATTACAAATCGAACTGTGGAGAAATTAATGTAAGTCACTTTCTTTGATAGTATTTGTAAGAACAATTTAGTCCTACTGAGTAAACGCTATAGTCTTATTAAATAATATTAACTTATCACCTACCATTTTATAAATATGACCACCAACGTTTACAATTGCATTTATAAGTGGCTGAGAAATAACAGTACCTCATTAACAACAAGATAGAAGCTTCCTCTAGCTTGTTCAATAAAAGTTCGCAACTGTGGTGATAAGGACAGATACAATACATTTTTAAACTCAACAATAGTGCTAACGTTCCCATTAGTTGCCTTAATCAAAACATCAGCAATTCTCCCACCTATTATTTATGAATTTTTAGCCCATCCTAGTAATTCTATCCCTTTTTGTTCAAATAATCTTCCCGCTAAGCTATTTTGGTATAATCGCAAAGCTTTTTTTGCCAATTGATAATCATATATTTTTTCCTTTACGTTGATGATTTGTGATTTGTATTTCCACTTTTCTGAACAGATTCCACTCACCAGCCAATCTAACTATTTCTTAAAACATTTAATTCTTCAAGTGCAAATTCTAAAAGTAAAATCATACCTACAATGATAAGAATAAAATTGTATTGTGATATGATTCCAAGCAAGTATAATGCAATTCCCATAAGAGTTAATATCAGAGATAGTATTTTTCTTGCTGTTGAAAATATTTTTAGGATATTAGTCCTTTCTGACGTTCCATTTATTTTCAATACATAAATAAAAATTGAAATAAGCATAACATAAATGAGTTGACTTTGGTCACTTGAAAAAATGATAAACATCTCGTTAATTACTGCAATCACAATTAAAATAATTAAGGTTATAATAAATGTTGTTCTTAACGTTTTATTTATAAATCGTTTATCATTCTTCATTGGGCGTATACTCCTCTTGGGATAAATAACGGTGGATATCCTAGTTTTACAATTGTAACGCTGATAACAGCACCTCTACCCCCCCAGCATTATTTTCTAAATATTCGTGAAATTTCTTCTGATATATATGGAATTATAACTATTCCGAAAAGATATCCTATTACACATATTATAAATGTAAATACTAAAGCTTTGATGTATTTTATTGAAAACGCATATTTTAGTATTAATGCTACAAAAGGGGCTGCTATCAAACATAATATAAATTGTTCAATGTAATATTTATATCTCATTTATACCCTCCCCCTATAGATTGCATTAGATATAAATGCAACTATGGTAAATGCTATTCCATATCCTATTATCGTAGCAATTTTAGCTGCTACCGGTACCAATATTTTACCCATAGCCCCAGCAAAAGGTCCTAATGCACCAATAACGCCTCCAGCAAGAACTGTTAATAAAAAATCACGTAAATTAAACATTTTTAACGCACATGCAATTCCTTTATACCAATACCGACCGATAAGTCCAGCAAAATACACACCTGCCGCAATAGCCATTCCTATTATAATTTGAGTAACAAAATAACCGGTTGAATCACTGTTCATTATAGGGTTATTGGCACAATACGCGAACAAGTTCGCTCCCAGCAATTCCCCTTGAGTCATCTGCAATACAGAAGTATCGTCCGCATTTATAAATCTACAAAGTTCCGGGCTGTAATATCGTGATTGCAGGTAGTAAAGCCCTGTCTCGGCTGGACTTATATATGTAACCACGAAATTTTAAACATCAATATTTTGTAGTGATGTTTTCAAAATCTAAATCCAATGGTTTTTTTAAAGTGTTGTTCCCATAATCGGTATGGTCCATTGGTATCGGAAAGGGCATTGGGTTCAACATTAACTGTTATTTAAAAGCATCGATTTCCCTCCTTACCACTATATATGCTGTAATTTGGATGTCAATTTTTTGTAAAAGGTTTCAGTTCATTCCTAATGGTTCTTATTTGCTAAATAAAAATGTATTATACTTGATACTTGAAAAACAATAAAAATTATAAATATAATCCACGCAACATATTCTAGCCAACAATAATTAAAAAAGATGGATAACAAAAAAAGATAAAAGCGCAAAACACCATTATGCGTTTTAGAATTTTTAGCCACTTTGGGCTCTTGTCAAAAAAATGCCCTGAATGATTTTGTACTAAATTTATAATTGTTAGCAATAGCGCTGCTATACCTATACTCATCTTACTGCCCCCAAACACGTATTTGGTTTCATCCTTTTTCTCTTTTATAAACTTCCACTCTGAAATCTTTCTATCTGACGAATAGTTATTCCTTTTGTAAATCATATTATTTTTTTGATATTATTTTATATGCCCAAATTGAAAGTATGCAAACTAATAAAATCAATATAATCAAATACGCATTTAAAAAATCAAACAAACTTCTAGTTACAACAAGTAATACAATAATG
>JBBQKF010000088.1:0-12013 GCA_038326615.1 Saccharofermentanales bacterium
GTTGTTGATAGTATAAAAGATTATGAGAAAATAGGTGGACTTGAGGAACTTTTAAATTGCATATCATCTGTCCCTTATTTAGATGAAAAACAGCTAATAGTTTTTTTGGATGCTTATAATATGCAGTTTCTATATCAAAAGGCAGGGTTTATTTTAGAGAATTATAAAAACGAGCTGCAAGTATCTGACCAATTTATTGATTATTGCAAAAGAAAAACAGGCAAAAGCACTCGCTATTTAACAAAGGATAGCGGTACGTATTGCACTGAATGGAAATTGGTTGTTCCGGAAGGTTTGTTTGGAATGACTGAGCAAGGAGGCACTCCACTTGTATAATTACGATAAAAATTATATTGCCAAAAGAGCTACAGAGCTTGGTTTTATAAGAGATACTTTGGAAAAAGTATACCGTTTGGCAGATGTTTTAGAATATTTGAACACAAACCCAGTTTTAAAGGATAACTTAGCATTAAAGGGCGGTACAGCAATAAATCTTACTGTTTTTAATTTGCCGAGGCTGTCGGTAGATATTGACCTTGATTATTTGGGTGCTGACAGTAGGGATGAAATGCTTGAAAACAGAGAAGTTATTAATATGACCCTTTCAAAGTTTATGTTGGCGAGTGGCTATTCACTTAGTCCTAAGACAAAAAATCCGCATAGTCTTGATTCGTGGGTTTATGAATATGTTAATGCGGTAGGCAACAGAGATAACATAAAAATTGAAATCAATTATTCTATGAGAATGCATATTTTTCCGACGAATGAAATGAAAATTATTACCGAGCATTTTGTCAGTGAATACAAAGTAAAATGCTTAGCTGCTATTGAAATATTCGGAAGCAAAATAAATGCATTACTGAGTAGAGCGGCAGCAAGGGATTTATACGATGTTTACAATATGATAAAGTTTGGACTGTTTGACGACGAAGAACAAGCACTTCTTAGGAAGAGTGTGGTGTTTTATGCAGCAATTTCTGCTAAAGTAATCAACAAGAATTTTGATACTGGTGTTATTGATAGTATTACAAAATACAAGATTAGAACTGACTTATACCCTGTAATTACAAAAAGAGATGCGTTTGATTTAGATAGTGCAAAAAAATCTGTAAAGGATTATATTTCAGAGCTTATGGTGTTAACGCCACAAGAGCAGGAGTTTTTAAACAGGTTTGAAAATAAAGAATATATGCCGGAGTTAATTTTTGATAACGAAGAAATTTTAGGCAGAATTAAAGAGCACCCAATGGCATTATGGAAAATTCGAGAGTTAAAATGAAATGTTTTGTAAAAAACACAAAAAAGCTTAATTTATTTGTATTTTGCAATGTGTTTTCTATCAAGGTATTCAGATACCTCAAGCCACGTTGAGACCGTTGTCTTAATGTCACAAAAGTAAAACTCTAAACAATTGAAAATGCTACATTTCAAAATTCATAAAAGACAAAAGTAAATATATTCACTCGACCCATACCCTCGATAAGCGTTCATGGGAACATATATCGAGGGTATATTTTTGATCACTATAATGGTTTTTTTAGGGTGGCAGTTTTTATTCATAAATTTTTATAAAAAGGTATTGACGTATCATGAAAGGTAATGTATTATCTATATAGGTAATAACATACCTATAATTCATTAGGAGGTAATGTTTTGAGCAAAATTGAATCATTGAAAGACCAAAAATTTGTTTTTGGATCAGTCCAAATAGTAGCAAATAAGATGAATACTTTGCTAGAAAGAGAACTTAAAGAATATGACATAACATCTAAACAATGGTTTCTTACGGTTGTAATAGAAAATTCGTTTGATAAACCTCCTACCATAAAAGAAGCCGCTAAGGCAATGGGAAGTTCTCACCAAAATGTAAAGCAATTAGCTTTAAAGCTTGAGCAAAAGGGGTTGGTTAGTCTAGAAAAGGATAAAAAGGATGGTAGAGTTACAAGGATTAGACTCACAGATTTAAGTTACAAGTTTTCTGAAATAATACAAGCAAAAGCTTCAATCTTTACGGGAGATCTATTTATGGGGATTGTGGCGGAAGAAATGTCAAAGGCAAGGATAGTGCTTTATAGTATGATGTCTAACTTAGCTAAGATGGAACAAGATGGACAGGAAGATTGATGAAACGTATAGAAATAATACTTGAAAGTGAGATTGTCAGGATGAGGAAATATAAAGTATTCATAAATATTCTCGTTTTATGTATCATTTTTTTAGCTCTATTAACTTGTCTTTTTGGGTTGTTTTCCAGTGGTGGCAACGGGGCATATGAATTCAAGTCTATTAATAATGAAACTGTGAAAATTTTCGGGGAAGGTGTATATCAGAACGATTCAATATCTGTCGTAGCGCAAGGGAAAGCTTCTGATTTAATCACACTATTGTTGGGAATACCCCTATTGATTGGCTCGCTATATTTCGCAAACAAAGGATCTTTTAAAGGAGAACTAATGCTAACAGGGACTTTGGGATATTTTCTTTATACTTATATGTCATACACGTTTTTGTGGACGTATAATCCCTTGTTTATAATATATATAACCCTAATGGCTGCAAGCTTGTATGCGTTTATCCTAAGCTTTATGTCCTTTGAAATTGAAAAAGTACCCGCAATGTTTAACGAAAAGCTACCAATAAAATTTCTAGGTGGATTTCAATTGTTTGTGGGATTTGCTATTGGAATGATGTGGATTGGGAAAATTGCACCATCAATATTTAATCAATCAATTCCGTCGGGATTGGAGCACTATACAACGTTTGTTATTCAGGGCTTGGATCTTGGTATAGTTGTTCCAGCGGCTATCCTTTCGGGAATACTCATAATCAAACGAAAACCCTTCGGTTATTTACTATCATCCGTAATAATTATTAAGGGAGTTACAATGTTAACATGTATATCGGCCATGATTATAAACATGAGTTTAAAGGGTGTTGAAATGAGTTTAGTCGAGGTTCTTGTCTTTCCTATGTTTAATCTATTGGCAATAATTTGCTTAATCTTATTGTTTAAAAACACAAATAAAAGCCCAGGGAGAATTTGAAAATGAAACTTAATGTTGGAGGGATTAGAATGAGGCAGAAGAAAATGCTCGGATTATATAGTTTATCAATAATTATTGCTATATGTGCAGTATTTACATCCATAGGCGGGATATTCTTTGAAGGTGTATATAGGGATAATCAACTAATTGTTTCAGTTATGAGGGCGAATGATATTGTAACTTTATTCATTGCAGCACCAATAATGTTTGCTTCAATATTTTGGGATATCAAAAACTCATACAGGGCAAGACTTATCTGGATTGGGACGCTTTTTTATATGATGTATAACTTTATGTTTTATTTGTATGGCGTTGCATTTAATAGCTTTTTCCTTTTCTATGTTTTCTTGTTTACTGCATCCGCATATGCAATTATATTTGCATTTATTAAAACAGACATAAAGTTAATAGCAAAAAATTTTTCGGAAAAAACTCCTGTTAGAATGATTAGTGGATTTATGCTGTTCTTCTGCCTACTGCTCGGTGGCCTTTGGATAGGGATGTCCATGTCTTATTTGTTTACAGGGGAAATTCCACAAACGGTTATTGATAGTGGGCACCCGACAGCTGTTGTGTTCGCAACGGACCTGTCTATTCTAATTCCAGCCATAGCCTTAGGGGCGATTCTTTTATGGAAAAAAAGAGAGTGGGGATATATACTGTCTACTGTTATGATGGTGAAAGCAACCACCTATGGTACGGGATTTATAATAATGGGAATTATTACATATATGGATATTGGAGTAAAAGATTCCATGCTTCCTTTATGGGCATTTCTTACATTGGGATGTATTCTATCACTGATTAGTTTAATTAAAAACTTAGGGAATGAATATTAAAAATGTGCGGTGACAATTCTTTATAATATGTAAGAGAAGTTATGAAATACATCAAGAGAACACCTTTGATCGCAATGATTATAATGGTAGTTATATCTATTTCAAATTTGTTTGGGTTATATTGCAGGAATGTCAGTTTTAATTAAAGTAGTGTTCCTCTTTATCAATAAAGCACTTGAAAAAAACATTTAGCAGAAGTGGTTTAGACAGAAAAGCAATTAGAATTAATATGAGAGATAGAAAAACTTGGGTCTAGGTTGCATTATCCTGAATTGTGGATCGGTGAGTATCACAATCGCAAATTTTTTCCCCTGGATTCACAGAGCATGTACTTGAAAGGACAGAGATTTTACTTTCGTTTGATAAAGTAATTTTATTAATATTCCAACTTGTGGTTCTTGCATTAGGAGAAGAAATTGCGTGGCGTGCTTTCTTTCAAAAGCAGTTAAGTAAAGTCCTTCCATTTGGCTGAGGGAAATATTATAATTGTAATATATGATATTTTCTTTGTCTTCATCAATAATGTTTTATATGGAATTATATTTGATAAGTCAAATAATGTGTGGATTAGGCAATATCATATTTTAGCGCGAATCTATTGATGTTATTGTCTTAGTGTTTCTTAAATAGTGTTTTGATAGACATTTTTCCGCGAACCTAAGGTTCCATTGACATCAATGCTGTCCTCTTGAGCCATGTAGAGACAGTGGTATTGATTTCAAGAATTGAGAAGTAATAAAGCTGAAAATGACTGTAGATAAAGAGGTTTTAAACATTGAGACTTTCTCGCACTGTGCTGCGAGAAGTTACAATGATTAAAACCGCTTATTTTTATTTGTGGTGGGAACATATCGAAGGGGTGAAAAATGATAAAGTTGAGGAAACAGAATAGATAATGGATGTTTTTGAGTAGGCTGAGAAGAGGGTATGGATATTGAATAATATTTTAAAATCAGACCATAAAACTCTTTTGTCAGGAACAAGAGTCTCCTACTAAAAGGCTGCTACTTTATTCAACAAGAGTCAAATATTCGCCATCAAAAACGGTGATGAATACTTAGTGGGGATACGTAAGTATTTTTGGACTTAATCTACCAGGCCGATAAAACACCAATATAAAATTATAACTAGGGACTACTTGGAAGGGTTGCATAGTTAATATCAATTGAAATAATATGGTTCATTAAGAAAATGGATTGAATTTGTCTTAACAAAAGAGATAATATAAAATTATTAATTTCTATATTCCTGGCAAATTCAAAAACAATTCAACTATGCGAGGTTCAAAATGTGTTCCCGACAAAGACATAATGTGCGCTAGGACTTTTTCTTTACTCCAAGCTTTGCGATAAGGACGATCCGAACGCAATGCATCCCAGACATCTACAATTGCGAAGATTCTTGCGGCTATTGGTATTTCTTCACCCTTTAAACCTCGAGGATACCCCGAACCATCCCATTTTTCATGATGGCAATAGGGAATATCTAACGCTGGCTTCAGAAATTTAATAGGTGAAAGCATGTCAAAAGCATATTGAGGATGCATACGCATAATTGCCCACTCTTCATCAGTAAGTGGCCCCGGTTTAAGCAAAATGCCATCAGGGATTCCCACTTTTCCCATATCATGCAGCAATGCACCACGACGTATATGAGCAATCTCATTTTCACTCAGACCAGAAGTTTGAGCGAGTCTCACTGCGAGTTCAGTAACTCTTTGTGTATGTCCTTCAGTTTCTTGATCACGTAAGTCCATGGCTTTAGACCATCCTTCAATAGTCTTGTCATATGCCTGTAAAAGTTCAAGATTAGTATGCTTCAGGTTGTTGAACAAGGTTGACTTTCCAATTGCAATGGCTGCCTGAACAGCTAGAGCTTCCGTAAAATCAATCCATTCTGAATCCGGATTAAGAACAGATCTATGGAAAATATCTAACACACCGATAATTTCATTACTATTAATGAGAGGAATACCTATATAAGTTATAAATTCTTCTTGCCTCAATAAATCACGTCGTGCATATTTAGATTCTTCTATTCTAAGATCATTTATAATAACTGTTTGTTGGCTTAATGCTGCTTTTCCAGCGTATCCTTCTCCGATACTCACCAGTGATTTTTCTATTTCCCGGCTCCTGAATCCTTTTCCTGCAAAATATTCAAGCATTGATCTGTCGGAATTATAAAGAAGAATTGCCGCAGCATTTACGTTGAGTAGATCCAACATATAATCTAGAATGGTGTTTAATAAATTAGGTAAATCATCGCTAGCATTTATCAGCAATTCAACGGAATGTAAGGATGCAAAGTGTTTAGCATCCTTTTGGATTTTTTCATATGAGCGCATTCTTTGAATAGCATTAGCAGCAATCTCACTTAAAGCGGTTAAGATTCTAATATCAGATGGTGAAATTTCACGTGGCAATTTCACATTGACATCAAATGTGCCAAGTAGGCTGTCTCCTGCAAAAATAGGTACAATTGCCTTTCCCATACCGGGAGCAAACGCTTTACGGAAATCTTCAGATAGCCGCTCATCCCGATTAATATCTTTTGAAACAAAAAGTTTGCCAGTCGAAAAAACAAGTTTACTGATTTCTTCTCCAAGTTTTTCAGGAGGTAATGGGTTTTCCTCCAGTTCAGTCAATCCTCTATTTGCCACCATTTGCAGTTTTTTATTTTTAGAATCATATAGCCAAATTGATCCATGTGCTGCCTTTGTAATTTCCAGTATTTTATCAAGCATTATCAGAAGCATTTCATCTACCGTTTTAGCAACACGCAGCGCCAAACTGATAATATTTATTGATTCTAATTCATGTTCATGCTGCATCTTTTCTGTTATATTTCGGCTGGTATTTACAAAGTCAGTAATTTCACCTTTTTCATTTTGAATTGGGGTAATAATAGATTCGACATAAAACAATTCGCCATTCTTTTTACGATTGGTTAAATTTATAGTTGTAACATTCCCCTCAAGAAGGGTATTCCAAAGTGTTTCGTATTCCTCGTTGGTGTGTAGCTCAGACTTAAGGATTCGAGGGGTGTTACCAATTGCCTCCTGTGCAGAATACCCGGACAGTGCTTCAAAAGCTGGATTGACATATTTAATAACACCTTCTCTATCGGTTATAAAAACATTATCTGAAGTTAGTTCAATAATCCTTGAGAATATTCCCATTTTTTGTTCTGATAGCTTTTTATTCGTAATATCTTGACAAAAAGCAGTTACTTTGTTCTGGTCAATGACTGTTGCAACCAGGTTTACCCAAATTTTTTCTCCACTTTTTTTACATGCCAGTACATCTTCTTCAATAAATTTTTTCTCTTTCAGTCTCTTAAAGCTTTCAAGTCCTTTTTCCAGAAACTGTGGTGCAAGAAATTCAGTAATGTTTAAATTTAAAAGTTCTTCCTCGCTATATCCACTCATCTGACATGCTGCTTGGTTAACTTCAACATAATTCCCTTCCATGTCAGTTACAAAAACACCTAGAGGGGCTTTTTCCATGTATGATCTGAATTTACTTTCACTTTCATATAATGCTTTTTCGGTTTGTATGCGTAACAGAAAACTGCCTATCAAACCAGCATAAATCTCTATTAACTCCTTGTTTTTAATGACTTCACCCTTCTTCATAAAAAATATAATATCTCCCTGAGGACCTTGCTTTTCATAGGAAAGTTCTATAACATAAACATTTCCGATATTAAATAAGGTCTCTAGCATCCTAGCCTGAGTTTTTGATAATTCACCTTTTGATGCATCATAGATATTTCTAAAAAGTTTAAGGTTTCCTCCTTGCAGGCTCTTTAATCTCGCAGGCTTAACAACCCATTCTCTTCCAACGATCGGAAACCCCAGAATTTTGGAAATGTCTTTGATTCCCGTAGGGACTCCGCTAATTGCTTTCGTTACACTTATAGCGCCACTTTGTTCATATGTATTAATTCCTATGAGAAATGCGCCTGATAATTCTTTAATTTCATCAGCAATCCGTTGAAAATTAATGTCGTCAGGTGGCATGTTCAGCAATTTTCCCGAAATATTTAATATCAGCTTGAGCGTATCCGTATTATTTTTTTGTTCTGAAATATTATTCTCATCCTTGGACATACAAAATACCTCCATGTTAAAGTTTGAACTTTAATATATCTTAGTCTTATCATCATAAAGTGTAACTTTAAAACAATTTTAACCTAAGATTCTATGAACATTTTTTATTAGCTTCAATGAATATTGTCTCACTCATGATTTAGACTGATATATGAATATTTTAGCATTTACATCACCTCTTTTCAATTACTTTTATGCTGAGTTGACACTCCAAAATCGACAAGAGTTACTAGCACTGATCAATTAAGGAAAAGAATTATTAGATAGAAATAATCTTAAAAGGTGTTGGTGTCAGTAAACTGAGGGAAGTCCTTCAGTTTATTTAATATAAGGAAAAAGTTGACAGCACCTTAACTAAATTTAGGGGACAAAGTTGGTTAACTTTTCTTGTGAAAATGATAAGATTTATAATAAATCTAATTGACATTGGGCAACAGAATTGTATATTCTTAAAGTAAAGAAATGATATTGTAATAATATCGAAAAGATTCTTATGACTATTGTGATAGGTGTATGGCGGATAGTGAGTTAGGAGAACAGGGGAAATGAGGTGGGTAGAATTTTTTATAGTAATTCGGGAGGTACTATATGGAAAGTAGATCGATTAAGATATTAGCGATTGATGATAACAAGGACAATCTAAGCACTTTACAAGCGTTGATTACGGATGCTTTTTCTAAAGTTGTGGTTTTAAAAGCTCTAAGTGGGCAATTAGGGCTTGAACTTGCAACTGTGCAAGAACCTGATGTAATTCTTCTTGACATTGATATGCCCAAAATGGACGGATTCGAAGTGTGTGCGAGACTCAAAGCAGATAAGAAGTTGCGTGACATACCTGTTGTTTTTGTCACTGCAATTAATACTGATAAGGAGAACCGAATTAAGGCGTTAGAATGTGGGGTGGATGCGTTTCTATCAAAACCCATTGATGAGATCGAATTGATTGTACATATTCGATCCATGTTAAAAATCAGAGCTGCAAATATCCAGAAACGTGATGAAAAAAAATTTCTTAGTTCATTGGTTGAAGAAAAGACCAGAGAACTCAAAGATTCGAAAATTAAATCACAACAATTATTAGAGGCAGTTAAGAGAGAGCAAGCATTAATTGAAGCTATTTTTGATAGTATTCCAGGTTATTTATATGTCTATGATGAAAGTGGAAGATTGATAAAATGGAATAAAAAGCATGAAACAATGACAGGATACTCAACCGAGGAACTGTCTCATATGACGCTTGAAAAATGGTTTGATCAAGAAGATATCATAAAAGTTTCCGCCGCAGTTAACGATGTTTTCAAAAAGGGATACGGCGAAGTAGAAGCATCGCTGATTTTAAAAAACGGAGAAAAGATGATGATTTTATCAAGCGGTGTTCCACTCATTTTGGACGGTCATAAATATTTTGCAGGGATTGGTGTAGATATTACTGAACACAAGAGAATAGAACATGAAATAAAGCAGAGAGAAAAGCATAATCGTACCATGATGGAAACCACCCAGGATGGGTTTTGGATCGTTGATCTCAATGGACAGATTACTGATGTCAACCAAGCTTACTGTCGAATGACAGGATACACGAAAGCAGAGTTATTAGGGAGTAAAATCAAAAATCTGGACGTGCTTGAAAATCCCGAAGAAACTGAAATGCACATTAATTGGTTAATTGAGAATGGATCGGCTCTGTTTGAAACTCGGCATAAGAAAAAAGACGGTGATGTGCTTGATATAGAAATTTCTGCCACGTATGTTGATCGCGATGCTGGGATTTTTGCTTTTTGTCGCAACATCACTGAACGCAAGAAGGCAGAAGCACAACTTAAGCAGAATTTAAATGATTTATTGGAATCACAACGAATTGCACATTTAGGGACATGGAGATTGGATTTAGCGAAAAACCAAGTTGTTTGGTCGAATGAACTTTACAAAATGTATGGTTTTGATCCGACCATTCCACTCCCTCCTTACTCAGATCAAATGAAGTTTTTTACTCCGGCAAGTTGGGATATTCTATCGACCGCTATTGAACACACAAGTACTACTGGAATTCCTTACGAACTAGAACTCGAAACAGTAAAGAGTGATGGATCGAATGGATGGATGTGGGCACGGGGAGAAGCAGTAAAGGATTCAAATGACAAGATTACTGGTCTCTGGGGTGCTGTTCAGGACATAACCGAACGCAAGAAAATCGAAAATCAAATGCTTTATTTAAGTTATCATGACCATCTTACAGAATTGAATAACAGAAGATTTTTTGAAATGGAATTAATAAGGTTAGATACAAAAGAAAACTTTCCACTGTCCATTATTATGTGTGATGTCAACGGATTGAAACTGGTCAATGACTCATTTGGACACGATAAAGGTGATGCATTGCTTAAAAAAGCAGCAGAAATAATCAATAAGGTGTGTCGTAAAGAAGATGTTGTAGCCAGAATCGGAGGGGATGAATTTGTTGTTTTATTGCCTAAAACCTCAGCGAATGAAACAGTTCAGATTGCGAACCAAATAAAAGAACTTGCCTCAAAAGAAATGGTTGCTACAATTGAATTATCCATATCCTATGGGTATGATACAAAGACAACAGATAAACAATCAATGATCGAGATTATTGCAAACGCTGAAAACCATATGTACCGGCATAAGTTATATGAGCGTTCAAGTATAAGGAGTAAAACAATCGATCTTATTATGAATGCATTATTTGAAAAAAGTAATCGAGAGGCGGCACATTCAAATCGAGTGGGCAGTATTTGTCAGTTAATTGCATCTCAAATGAATTTTACCAAGGATGCTGTTAATCAAATGAAAATTGCCGGGTCTATTCATGATATTGGTAAGATTGGCATAGATGAAAAGATACTGAATAAACCCGGAAGACTAACCATTGATGAAAAAAGTGATATTGAAAGACATCCTGAGATTGGTTGGAGGCTATTGAGTTCTACAAATGAATTTTCTGAGTTAGCGCAATTTGTGCTTAATCATCATGAGAAATGGGATGGAAGTGGTTATCCAAATGGACTCAAAGGGGAAGAGATACAACTTGAAGCGAGAATTATTTCCGTTGCCGATGCTTATGATGCCATGACCAGTGAAAGAAGTTATCGGAAAGGTTTAAGCAAGTCGGAAGCTATTAAAGAGCTAACCAGATGTTCTGGATCACAATTTGACCCAACCATTGTAAATATTTTTGTGAATCGAGTATTGTCCGTTTTATAACCATTTCTTTAAGAGGGGTAAAACTTGACGCTACAACTTATAACTGTGATTAGTGTATACTTTAGAGTAAGCATGTACGAACAGTTAGAAATAGAATCAACTCTAAGTAAAGGAGATAACGTTCATGATGGATTTAGAACAGTATCGATTGATTCTTGAGTCTTCGCCAAATATGATCTGGAGAGCCAATTTAAGTACTGAGTGTGACTACTTTAATAAAACCTGGCTCGATTTCACTGGACACACTATGGAAGAGGAATATGGATTTGGATGGGCTACAGGTGTTCACCCAGATGATTTTGAAAGATGCGTAAAGATTTATCTTGATAATTTTAAACTTCAACAGCCATTTGAAATGGATTACCGCCTCAAACGATATGACAATCAATACAGATGGATTAATGATCGTGGGATACCTTTTTATGATAAAGATAAGATTTTCATTGGCTATTTAGGAAGCTGCATGGATGTTACAGAAAAAGTCGAAGGGCAACGCCTCAAGGAAATGGCGCAAAATGACGCCTTGTGTCAAACTTATAATCGACAATATTCGCATCAATTATTAATTGAGGTTTTCAAACAGGCGAGCGAAGGTGCTTTACCACTGAGTATTTTAATGATGGATATTGATGAATTTAAAATCATTAATGATAATTATGGCCACAGTGCTGGAGATATTGTGCTTGCAAAAGTTGCTGCTGCAATAAAAAATGAGATTCGTGGTTTTGATATTCTTGGACGGTATGGGGGCGATGAATTTTTAGTTGGTTTGGTGCATACCAATCTTGAAG
>JBBQKF010000089.1:0-11734 GCA_038326615.1 Saccharofermentanales bacterium
AATGGCAAAGTAGACAAACAATTCACCGTCAAAGTAAGTGGTAAATTACTGGATGAAGCCTTTTATAAAGACAGCGTTCTAAAGACCACTAAATATACCAGGGATGATATTTCAAGTTGGTCAATGACGCTTACGGACAGCTTTACAAAGCAAAAGCAAACACTTATTGGGAAAAGAACCAGTGCCGAGGCGGGCGAAGCTACTTTTACAGTGGTGATTCCTTATGATATTTATGAGCCTTTTATATCTAATAGTGTTACATCGATCGAGCCAATATTTAATGCAACCGCAACCAGTCTTTTTCAAACAGGCGAAAAATCAACAGGACTTGACAGCACAACCGAGCTTATAGATGCACAAATTGTCAAAGAAGTAAAACCAGTGTCAATCAATATCATTGCACCTCATGAAATGCTTGATACAGAAAAATTTAAAATCAGCGATACCACCACAGGCGATGATTTTGTAAGAACCGTGACGCTTGAAGGTAATGTCCTTAGTGATCCTGAAGCAGACGCTTTTCTTTCGGGTAATTATTTGTTTCCGCTTTTAGGAGAAGATAAAGTCTATATTTACAAGGTCACTTACGATGACCATTCAAAGGATACGCATTTTGAATACCTCAATTATGTGATCGTTTATACCACAAAGCCTAAAGCACAGATAAACGTCACAGGCACACTAAAAGAAAATAGACGCCTTAGTGCCACAAGTGAAATTGAAAGCATCAATTCAAGTTATCTCAAAGCTAATGCGACCATAACGCCTAATCTTTTTAATGCTTCGGCAACAAGTGGCAATAACGGACTTATAAAATTCGGCACACAAAATCTTAGCACCCTCGCTTTCATAGTGAAAGGGCAAGAACAAATTGATGTGAAGATTCAAGCAAGTGCTACTGTAAACCCAAGCAAAATTGAAAGATTTGATATTCCAGTGGGCTATAACACTTCAAATTTATACACCTACACGCTTTACACACTTGAAGATTATGCCCCTGCTCTAATTTCTAATGTTTGGAACGGTACACTGACTCGAAATGAAAAATTAGATTTTTACTATGACGCTTCAAGCGTTGATAACGATTTAATTAGTGTTAATACTTTTAAAATCTATTTTGATCAAAATGGTGACGATGTTCCTGAAACCTTAGTAAGACAAGGTAATTATGCAGATTTCACAGACTATAAACCGTCATCACTTGGTCATTATAAAATTGTGTTTTATGCAGAAGAAAGTTTCGGACAACCAACCCTTGCACAATTTATAACCGCAGATGACAAACGTACTTTTACGATCGAAAGAGATTTTTATGTAGACAACCTCGCTCCAATGACAAAGCTGTATACGAATATAGAATACGACTTTCCACAAGCAGATGTAATTGTATTAAACGATGAAACCATTGATAATACTTTAAATAATAGCATCGTGTCAGAACGTGTAAACTGGATCAATGGACTTAGGCAAATAGGAATTGAAGGAAGTGTTCAGGTCTGGGATCTACACACCTATATTTATTCTCAAAGTGCATCTACAACACTCAATACAGGCGGTTCTTCACTACCTTCGTTAGCGCCTTATTCATCGGGTGGTTATAGTGGTACACTTTCAAGATATAACAGTGTAAACAACCAGTATCAGGTTGATAACGGTCACTATGTAACCACTACAGATTCTTTTACCGCTACAGATTCAAGAAGTACCTCTGGCGTTGGCATTCAAGCTTCATTTCCACCTAATTCCGTGTCTTACAACAGTGGTGGCTATAGCGGTACGCTTTATGAAGATTCTTACACCTATGATTCGTGGCCACTTGATCTAGATCACAATGGCACAAATGAAACCTTTGGATGGTCAAGATCAAAAACATATTCTGGCGTAGTATCAAAATCGGTCCAAGTATGGCAATCAAACTATGTTTGGTACAATGATTACACAGGCTACTATTCAGGAACAATCTATAAAAACGTCAAGCAAGCCTTTACACCAACATTAAGAATTAACAGTGATAAATATCTCGTATATTTTGCAGATAGTAATATTAATAACATGGTGGATATTCAATCCATCAAAAATAAAGGCACATTCAAAATCATTTTGGTAGGAAAGCCATCTACAAAAGCTCAACTCACACATGACTACTTCATAGATTCAAGCAAATCACTTGCAACCGTTATGAGTGAAGTCAATAAAATTGTTGCTGATGGTAATCCTTATGAAAACAAACAGCTTGTGCTTACAAATGAATCTTTCACACTTTTAAAAGCTGATTTTGATCTTGAAGGAGATCCAATCACAGATATTGGTTATGAATATGTTCATGACGCAAATTACTATGATAACAGCATGGGTCAAGAAGCAGGAACGGTAGTAACTTATAGTGACAGCTCATTCACACCTAGTGTTAAGTCAAGTTTTAGCAAAGTGGGTCACTATTCAATTTACCGAAAGATTAAAGACACACCAGTAGGAAATCCATCTTACACAAAAGACTCAAATATACCAAGACTTGATATTTATGTTCACAGAAAACCAATAGCCGACTTTACCCTTGACTGGGATTACGACTCTGGCTCTGCAACTTATATTACAAGTTGGGTAGATAAGTCTTACGACCTCGATCATCAATTTACAGACGCTCAAAAGGGCATTAGGGATCGTAAAATCATGTACCGTAAAACATCGGGTGATAACGTTTGGAATTATTCAATTCCAAATAATCTTACTTCAGGATCTTACGAACTAAGATACACGGTAAAAGACATTGAAGGAGCATGGAGTGATGAAAAGGTTTATATTTTCACTTTATCTTCAGCACCATCAATACAGCTACAAGCAGAATTAAAATCTCTTGATCCTAAATTTAATTTAATGTCTATCCCTGCTAGTGAATCTGTTCAACTTTACAACGTCTGGTCAAGATATCCTTTTTCAGTAAGACTCGAAGTTGCTCTTTATAACATGGGTGACACAAGGGTAGGAGCAATAAAAAATATTGCGTTTACATCGGGCGTTACAGGAACAAAATCAGGCAATGATATAGCTTGGAACAATATATCCTATCAAATTGATCAAGCAATACCTGATGGAAATTACAACGTGAGAATCACCGCATATGATACCTCAAACGCAAATATTAATAACTTCATTAATTTTCCTATCAAAGTAGTAACGCCAATTAATCTAGCAAGTGACTTATCTGTTTTGGTAGGAAATGAAGCAAACGATATTTACGCAACAACAAGCATTTATGCTAACCAAGTGTCCGTTGAAGTTTTCAGGGGCAAACCACAAGCTCAAACGCTTGCAATGGGATTAGTATCAAATGATGGCGTTACAAAAACATGGAAAAGAACATTTACAGCACCTAACTCAACCACGCTACCTGAAGGGATATATCAAGCTCGATTCACTGGCAGAACGCCTAACGGTAACGTCGAAACGCTAGATAAAAACTTTGAACTTCAACATCTTAAGGTTTCAAGCGTGAACATATGGGGCGAATGGACATACTGGAACGGTGGTCTTGATATTTTTGGCAAATCAAAAGCAAATATGCCACATAGATTTATGTCTTATGAAATGGTTCATGTTGACGTTGTTGTAAATGGAAATCCTGATTCTGTAGATATTCGTTTTAGTCCAGATCTTGAAGCTATGATTTACACCAATAAATTAGGTCATACCTATTCATATGCTACAGAAATTGGTTACACCGTTAATTTTCCACTCAGTCTTTCTACTTCAAACAATGTTAATTATACAGTGTCTTATATATTGCCTTTAGCAGACTCTACAATAGACAAAAACAACACTAGGTTAAAAGGTTCGTACTGGGTAACTGTTACCGCACACAAAGGCATTTTGAGCGATTCAGTGACTATAAGCGACATAGACATAACAGGCAATATCACAGACCGTATGTATTCACAGCCTGAGTAATTTTAAATCAAATTTTAATGACAAGTGTCACATTTCAATAATTGGTACTTTGTCGTTTTTTAAAAGGAGTAACCTATGGCTAACTATCTTGAATTGCTTGAAAAAGCAAGCGTTCACCAATTAGACGTTGAGCGTAAATCTCTATTTTGGATTCTCGGAAACAATCAAGACCTATATTCTAAGATCAACCACATTTACGATTTCAACGATAATTCAATCAAGCTCGAATGTCTTGAATCATCAAACGTTGATTTTTGTAATAGTTCACGCAATCTTATCAAACTTGGATTTAATCTCTACAATGGCTATCCTGCTGACGTTTTAAGCGTATTTTCCTCACTTGACGATGCAAACTTTGAAGTTGCAACAAAAGCCCTTAGAATCCGTTTTGACCACGTTTAGAAAGGAGTCTTGATGACTGAAAAAGAAAAACAAAATATCCAAGCTGATGTTACTGCAAATTTTGAAATTGAAGGTATCACAGTAACTCAAAGAATGCTCGATGATGGCATGAAAATACTTAACGGTGACATAACCATCGAAAACCTAATCGAAGGTTACACCAAAGAATTTACTGTCCAAGACGATACGGAGTGGACTTCTGAATATCTTTTAGCTGACTTCCTGCACACGTTTTTTAATAACAAATCCGAAACGATCGGAAACTTTTACGCTCGATTTCTCGACTCAAAATCTTTTACACTCGTTGACGAAAACGATACAAAGTGTGTTGATCCATCCATCTATCATCTTTTAGAACCTTTTCAAAGCGATTACGGTTTCAAAATCTGCAATGATTTTGTTGCTAGGCTGATTCCTGAAGGGCAAGAAACGATAAGCATGAAGTCTTTGTTTGAACACTATGAAGGTGATTACAAGCCCAAACTCGTTGATTTTGGCGAACCTGTTGGGCGTGAAAAATTTAAGATTGATTGCTGAAAATTCTAAGGAAACCCTCAAAAATCATGATGTAATCAACGAGTAAGGTTATGTGAAGAGGCTACCAAGCCCAGCTAAAATCGAGAAGTCCAAAGTTTTAACTTTGGAAGTATAAAAGCCATTGGCCAGTCCTTTTAAGGACCTGCTAATGGCTTTTTATGTTACTTGTTCAATTCTTCAATTAATTTATTTTTAACATCAGTGATATTTTGCCTAAAATAATTTGGATTGGCGTTTTCATGAGATAATATTCTTTGTAATTTTCTATTTAGTTCAGCAATTAAAGGCTTGTTTTTAATGACAAAAGGCAGATTTCCATATCCAATATATTCGCGTTCTATGTACTCTTTTGTAATTGGAATGACGTCACTTATAAAAAAAATAGATTTTTTTGTTGTTCTACCAACATGGTAAAAACAAGATTTCAATTCAGAAGGATGACAATTTAAATATTTATAAATTCTATTTTTGGCGATTTGATCTCGATGTTCGAAATCGCCCATTGGAATTCCCCAAAACAAATTAGGATGTTCACTTGATTCTACAAGACAAACTAAAGGTCTTTCTTTTCCATCATTCCAAATTCCACCTACAGCTCTTATTTTTTGATACAAATCGGCTTTACCATAATAAACCGCATTTTCATTCATATTTCCTCCTAATCATAGAAAAAACCTTCACTTTCATGAAGGTTTTTCAGACGATGTAATTTGTCGCACATCGCGAAGCGTACTTGTATCAGACGATGTAATTTGTCGCACATCGTGAAGCGTGCTTGTATCAGACGATGTAATTTGTCGCACATCGTGAAGCGTGCTTGTTAGAATTCCGTTGCATTAGTTGATCATATTATGTACTATGCAACGGATTCAATATATCTATATTATACCACTTATTGCACACATTCAACATTTTTGTTGCATATAGAGAACATATTGTTGCACATAGAACATATTTTATTGCACATAAAGGACATAATTTATCTGAACCACGAAAAACTTTTACGCTCGATTTCTCGACTCAAAATCTTTTACGCTCGTTGATGACGACCTAAATCAGTGTGTTGATCCATCCATCTATCATCTTTTAGAACCTTTTCAAAGTGATTACGGTTTCAAAATCTGCAATGATTTTGTTGCTAGGCTGATTCCTGAAGGGCAAGAAACAATAAGCATGAAGTCTTTATTTGAACACTACGAAGGTGATTACAAGCCCAAACTTGTTGATTTTGGCAATCCTGTTGGGCGTGAAATTCTATAAAAAGAAAAGCCACTGGCAATTAAGCTAGTGGCTTTTCTTTTCTTCAATCGGATTTTTTCCATATCGATGTAAATTCCGTGATTACACCGCAACTATCAGACATTTTTTCTTGCCGAGGTTTCCGCCTGCACTAACCCCTTCTTCGTGCTTATTATAATCTATTTTGATCTGTTCCAAAAGAAAAAATTACGTTTTTCCTTTACTTCACTTCCAGATGATCCTTCAAGTAGGAGTTGGTTTTGTTGTTGAAGCCCAAGCATTAAAATCTGCATATTTTCACTCTGTTTTTGCATGGTTGAAAGTTGATTGTCTTTAGTAATCAATTGATTTTCAAGGCTTTCAATCATTCTATTTAGTTGGACAAGCAACTCATTTTCAACCACTGGTTGAAAAGTTGAAACTTCATCGTTTAAACTTTGTTTAATAATTTCAATGCCTTTTTCTGCTATTTCAATGCCTTTAGAACCTTTTTTGATATGTTTTTTTAATTCAACCTTAAGTTGACTATTGATTTTTTTATAGATTGTCTGCTTACTTACACCTAAGTCTTTGGAAACTTCAGATACCGTTTTCAACCATTTCACCCCCTAGTTTAATGGTTTAATTCGCCACCATCTTAGAAAACCCTTTATTAAAACTTATTTTTTTAATAGACCTTTTAAATACTCAATCTCGTCTTCATAGCGATGGATGGTATGACTTTGCTTTGATAATACTTCTAAAATCGGCTCAGATTCTACCACGATATGCATTACGCTGATTTGTTTTTCTAATTTTTCATCTTGTGGATCAGCTACACAATTAGTCATAATCCACTTTATTTTAGTTTCGTCTAAATATTCAGGTACGTCTTTTATTTTACCGCTGAAATAAACTGAACCCTGTAAAGCATGAATATACATATTTTCTTCTTCTTGTATTATTTTTTTAATTCTCCTAGTTTTAAATTCATTGTTTGACCTCTTTCTTTTTTTTTATAACTCGTCTATTGAAATTTGCCCTTCAACCTGTTCTTCATAATCCACTTCTTCGGCTAAATGTTTAAAATAATTTTCAATCATTTTTACCGCATCTTTTTCTATCAATATTTTTAAATAACCTACGTTTGAATTGATTTTTTTCGTTTTTTTAAGATTTTTCAAATGATCATACGTTGCTTTAATATATTCAATTGGATCGAGGTCGGTTATTATTAATTTTTCACATGAAATTTGAAAAAGAGCCATCGCTTGAGCGTCTGAAAATAGTTCTTTTTCTAATCCTACATACTCCCTTAAAAGCTGAATTGTATTTATTCCTTGTTCTCTAAGTTTTTTAATTTCAGGTTTGATATTCAGTTCATCAAGTTCCTTTTGATCATATTTTTTTTCAACTTCAAATACAATTGAATCATATGTTTTGCCATTTTTAACTTTTTTATAAGTTATAAAAAGATCGGTCTTTTCATTGATTTCTCGTTTAGAAGGTTGTAGTATACGTCTTTCAAACTCAGCAAATTTTGAATATTTATTTTCTATTCCAAGCAAATATTTAAGTTCGTCAATTTTGAAGGAATATAAATTTGTTGGTATGCGATTATTTTTTTTACTTATCAAAAGCTCATATATTCTAATTGCATGACCACCATCCATTTTGAGAATATTTTCTAAACGATACTTGGTGAACGTTTTTAAATCTATAAATTCATTTTTAATTTCAGGACTAAGTGATATTAAAAGTTTTTGGTTATCGTCCGATGTTTTGGCACTTGCAAGCAAAGCTGTTGTAACCGTAAATTTTCCTCGCTTGTACGTAATTACTTTTTCCATAAGCGTTCTAGCTGATTTGTGAAGTTGATTTTTAAGTACTGTATCATTAGAATTTGCACCAACAAATTCACCAAACTCTTTGATATTGAGATGATATTCTCTAAAATTTTCGTCCTCAGTCCTAATTTCTGACACCAAACAATTAATCAACTTATGCTCTGTTGGAGTCAGTTTGAGCCTACTTTCAATAATTGCATTTGATTTTACTACATAATGTTTTTTGTTCATTTGACTTCCCCCCTAAATGCTTATTTTTTATAGTATATATGTTTTTATGTATTTTGTAAATACACTTGTACACATTTACTAATATTCTGTACACATATGCTAGTCAACCTATTTAATAGCAATAACTTAACCATTTTTAAGTCAAATATTCTATTTATCAATTATTAAATATTTAGCTGAAAAACTAACAACTTGTACACATCAAACTAACAACTCGTACACATCAAGCTAACAACTCGTACACATACGCACCCTTCTAGCCCTTTAATTGCAATGCTTTCAAAAATGACAAAACGTTCTTAAACGGGTTAATATGTTTTTATATTATTTATTGTTTATGCGTATGAAAAAAATAGCACGACTTTTTTTGATTGATGGATAGATAAAAAACACTCTTTTAAGATTTTTTTTGCAACATCCTAGACAAAACACAATTATCGTCACTATATTTCCCTTAAATATGCCGACCGTTGCATTTTATATACTGATTGGTAGTTTCTAATACCTTAATTCAAAACGATTAATACAGAGTGAATTTGAGCGTTTTAAGATTAATTTAAATAATGTCCCTTATCAAAGTTTAAATAATATTAATGACAGTCGCTGATCAGAGTTAAAAAATTCCCCCTGATAAGGATCTCTTGGACATAAATTCGCAATAATTTCGTCAATTATTTTTATTTATTCAAATCACCAATGGAAACATTAGTAATTTTTATAGCATTTCAATGTGGCAATCATTTTGATTGCCACTATCTCTATGGACGTTGATATTTCAACGGTTTATGTGGCAATCATTTTGATTGCCACTTTTTTAATTCATGGCAATCATTTTTATTGCCACGATGCCTATATGCGTTGGTATTTCAACGGTTTATATGACAATCATTTTGATTGCCATATTTTCACTGTTTAGACATTGAATTTAGTTTGTAGTTTTCACGGTTTAATGTGGCAATCATTTTGATTGCCACTATCTCTATGGACGATGGTATTTCAACGGTTTATATGGCAATCAAAATGATTGCCATGTTCTTGTGGTATACTTTATTGCTTAAGGTCTTTATGGTCTATTTAATTTGCTTGTTTTCTCTTGTATTTCGGGTTGTCTTTTATGGGTCTACGTTTCACATTTTCTTGAACTATTGTTTAAAGGTTTTTCACAGCTATCTAGTTGCTTTTGTCTTTCTATTGATTTTTGTTTTTTTCTTATAGGTCTAATGCTTCTAATGACTGGATTCTTTGAACTTCTTTTGATTTTAATGTGTTTGAACTTGCTACCCAGAGCGAAGCGACACACAGCTAAGAGTCGCCAATTTGTTGGATCTAATCTCTTGATCTTTTATTCTAGCTTTGTAATAGAGCAGGGCGAGACACAGAAAATAAGTCGCATAAAGCATGGTCAAGCGGAACGCTTGTCCACTACGGAAGTAGCCCACAACGGGTAGTTGATTATCTATTTATAGATAGGCAGGATAAGGGTGGTGACGCTTCGCTCACAGATGTCTGGCAAAGCCAGTCACAGTAAAGGGTTAAATGCGAGGATTAATTTTTTATTTTGTTGCAAATGTGAGGATTTTATGATATATATTATTTGTTAGTCGTTGATATTACTTATTTTGAAGTGAGGATTATTATGAAAGCTGAAAGGTATAAAATTATTTTATCAGATGAAGATGAAAAGATTGTAGAAAGGTACATGAAAGAAAAATGGATGATTCACAAAGCTCAGGCGTGCAGAGAATTACTAGTTATGGGTAGTACAAATGATTTCGATCAAGAACAAATTGACATCTTAACTTCAATTGTTAGAAACGAACTTAATGTTGCAATGGATGGTCATAACAAGCGAATTAAATCGATTCTTTTTAAAGCTGGCATTTTCGTTTCAACTAGCACTTATTTCTTAGTAGGTCTGTTAAGAGATGTGATCCCTGATGTTAATAAAAAAAATCTTGAAACCCTTTATGAAAATGCGAGTAAATTTGCTGTTAAAGAAGTCAAAAGAAAAGAGGATTAATTATGGCGAGATTTTCTATTACACTTAGTGAACATGAACATGAGTTGCTTATGAAATATATCAGTGAACGAAATGGAATTAAAGAACATACAGGCGTAAACGAGCTTATCAAACTCGGAATTTCAAAATATAGCAAGGGTGGAAATGAGGAAAAAATTAGGCGTGTTGTTAAAGAACAAATCGATTTAACGCTAAAACCATATACCGAATCATTGGCTTCTTTATCTTCTAAAGTGGCTATTATGTCAGGACGAACGATATTTTTACTAGTACAGTTTGTTATAGATATGTTTGTCATTGATGAATATAATATTGCAAAAGTCAAAGAACTTCATAAGACAGCTCTGGATCTTGCCAAGAGTAATATGACTGTCAATTCAAGAAAATAATTTTGAAAACATTGTTTTTATACGCATCTTTATGCTTGCTTTTATGCTTATTAAATGATATAATTATGTATAGAAGGAGGTGTAATGAAGTGCCAAAAAAATCACTTAATTTAACTTTTGAAGAAGATTTGATCAGAGAAATGAAGGCTTATTCTGAAAAGTGTAACATTCCTGTTTCACAAATCATGGCGGACGCTTATATGTTTTTTAGAAATTATCTTTATTTGGCAAATAATGAAAATTTGATTATTGATAAAAAGCTATTTGGAGTTGTTGAACGTGATTATGAAAATATTCCTTTGAGTAAAAAAAAGTATGAGTTATAAAAAAAAGAAAAGAAGCAACTCCCCGACTAAAGTTCGTTGCTTCTTCTAAGCTATTAACAATCAATAAAAATGATATAAAACTTTGTTCATTTCTATTTAACCGCCATATTCCATATACTAATATGGTGTGGAATATTAATCAATCATTTCCACATTTAAAAAGAGATAAAAATTTTTATTTTGCTAAAAATATAGACATTGAAAGGATCAAAATATGAGAAAACTTAAATTAACACTAATTATATTGTTATTATTAACTTCCACATTGAGTTTTGCCGATACAGGAAACTTCAAAGATGTAGGTTCTACACACTGGGCGGTATCGTTCATCAATTCGCTTAAATCTACTGAAATCATTAGTGGTTATCCAGATGGCACGTTCAAGCCACAAGCAAATGTAAAAATCAATGAATTTATTGCTATGACCGTTAAAACACTTGGTTATCGCTTTGAATCTATGACTAGTGATTGGTCAAAGCCATACGTTGATAAAGCAATCGAGCTTAAAATTATTGGAGACAAAGAATTTTCATCCATGACCGCTCAAATTAATCGTGAACAAATGACTTCAATCGTAATTAATGCTGTTGCTCTTTCAGAATACAGACCTTCAAATGCAATGGATCTTTATATTCGCAACGAAACAAAGGATTATCATTTGATAGGCGATTATTATAAACAAAACGTACTAGATAGTTACAAGTTAGGTATCATCACAGGCTTTAGCGATAAAACGTTTAGACCAACGGATTTTTCAACCAGAGCAGAAGCATCAGCGGTACTCTCTAAAATCATCAATAAAGACCTTAGAAAACCGTT
>JBBQKF010000090.1:0-11724 GCA_038326615.1 Saccharofermentanales bacterium
CAAATTTACGCTAGCGCCAATACTCAAATGAAAAGAGCAGCTTTAGAAAAGCTTGGAGATTCTCCTGCACCTGAATTTCCATCTTGGGTTAAAAATACAGACCTGCTAACGTGGTTAAAAGATTTCGGCAAAGGAAAATAGCTGTTTATTATGCAAAGTCATAAGGGTTGAAAATCGCTTCGCTACAGCGAACTCAACCCTTAACTCTACATAATAACTTACCGAACATAATACCGATTATGTCGAGCTCAACATAATCGGTATTTTTTAAAAAAATAGAGATATGCGTTAGTGCATGAAAAGGACATAATTTGCCGCCAAGGGGGAGTTATGCCCTTTTCGTGGACTGAGCTGGGGTTCAAGATGGACTGACTAGAAGGTATCACTTTAAGGATTAATATATACCAGAGAAAAAAATAAGTAAAACATTGTTGGGAAAAACGAATTTTGTTATAATTAGGGAAATGGTTAAATGAGCTAGTGTTCTTATAGTTTTGGATTGAAGTATTTGGGTAGTCTAATGTTATTTCTGTAATAGAACTTATTTACTTTTGTAATTATAAACCATTATAAAAATGTATAAATCAAAGGAGATCATAATTATGCCAAATGCAGGTGATTCTTATGTTGTTGAATTGAAAAATGCACACTTGAAATGGGGGGAGTATCACCCAAGTCGTCATTCTCATACGAGAGGTACAGTTTATGGTGAGGGATACATAAAAATACCCTCAAACAAAGCATATTCATTCAATGTTTTTAATAGTAATAATCCTTTTGGAGCAAATATTTATTACAATTGCGTATCGTTTGACGGATATTATAGTGGTCGCTTATTGGCTCAAGGGAATCAGTCGGATCCAATCTATGCAAAACAGTTTTCAGAAGATAGAAATTTAAAAGGTATCGGTGACTGGTATGATTATGTAGGTGCTCAGGACGGTGATTTTGTAAAAGTGAAGTTTACATCTGCCACAGACATAATTATTGAACATAGCCAGAGAAATGCAGGTTTTCATATTTAACTGTTTTGTCTTTTATGGTGTATGTAATAGCCTAAAGAAGAATATATAGGACTGACAATGCTACGATGATTTACCATCGTAGTTTTTTATATTTTGATTCAAATTGAGTTGTTACACATGCAGCGAAAAAGCAGCAAATCACTATAATTATTGCGTTTGTGCAGCAACTATGTTATACTGCAAGTTGTGGAGGTGGATTATGATTTCAGTTGGAGCCTATCTTAAAAGACATAGGGAAAGATTATCATTGAGCTTGAATGCTGTTTATGAACAAACCGGAATTACATCAACTCGATTGAACAGAATAGAGCATAACTTAATAAATGAACCTTCTCCAGATGCCTTAAAAAAATTAGCGAATCTATATCAAATAGATTTAATTCATTTGTTTAAACTCGCAGGGTATTTAGATGATCAAGTCACGAAAGAAGTGTACCCTTTTAGAAATTATGAAATTTTAAATGATAACGAGTGTGAGTTCATTCAACTATCCATAGATTTTTTTGCAAAAAAACATTCGACATCAAGCAAGGAGGAATACCATGAAATTTAAATTAGGAGAATTGTTCTGTGGGCCGGGGGGAATTGCATACGGTGCACTGAATGCTCATAGTGCAGATGGCAAATATTCGATTGTGCATGAATGGGCCAACGACTATGATAAAGATACGTGTGCGACTTATTGTCATAACATTTCTAAGGATAAGCCAGAGACTGTTTATCATGAAGATGTAAGAAAATTGAATATGGAAAAACTAACACCTATTAATGCATTGGCATTTGGATTTCCATGTAATGATTTTAGTATTGTTGGTGAACAAAAGGGAATGGATGGAGTATTTGGACCACTGTATTCTTATGGAGTTAAAGCGCTTAAGTTATTTAAACCAGATTGGTTTCTTGCGGAAAATGTAGGTGGTTTGCGCAATGCTAACGATGGAAAAGCATTTAGCAAAATTTTGAGTGAACTAAAAAATGCGGGTTATGTAGTTGTACCACATTTGTATAAATTCGAAAAGTATGGAGTTCCACAAGCCCGACATCGATTGATAATTGTTGGCATTAGAAATGATTTAAGCAAAGATATTGTTTTTAAAGTTCCTTCACCAGCACCATACAGTCATATCAATAATACTTGCAGAAAGGCAATTGAAGTACCACCAATAAGTAAGGATGCATTTAATAATGAATTGACTAATCAGTCTGATACTGTTGTACGAAGACTTCAACATATTCTGCCAGGTCAAAATGCATTTAATGCCGATATTCCACAAGAGTTACAACTCAATGTGCGTGGAGCTAGAATGAGTCAAATATATAAACGTCTTGATCCAGACAAACCTGCGTATACCGTTACAGGTAGTGGAGGAGGCGGTACACACATATACCACTGGGAAGAACCAAGAGCTCTGACAAACAGAGAACGAGCTCGCCTTCAGACTTTTCCAGACACATTCGAATTTCTTGGCTCAAAAGAGAGCGTAAGAAAACAAATTGGGATGGCGGTTCCTTGTGAAGGTGCAAGAATTATCTTCGAGGCTATTTTGAATAGTTTTGCTGGTATGGATTACGAGAGTATTCCAGCTAATATCAGCGAGTAAAGGAGGTGTGTAGTATGTTTGATTCTGCTATGGTAGATAAAATTTTAATTGAGCCAATACTTAGAGGAGCTCAAAAGCTCCTAGTGATTTCTGGCTATGCTACTCCAACGATGGCATCTTGGCACATGATGAGAATAAAAGAACTTGGACTAAAGCCAATTGATATTCAGTTGATTGTCGGAATGACGAATTATGGTGGTTTGACTATCGATGCGCATGAAGGATTTACCCAGTTAGTCAATGCTCAAAATAATTCAAACTTATCAAGCTTCCAATGTCAGTATATTTTTCAAGGCGCACCGCTGCATAGTAAAATCTATTTGTGGATGAGGGACGACGTGCCTTTTGAAGCATATACTGGGTCGGCAAACTATACTCAGGCGGGCTTCAGTACAAACCGACGTGAGTACATTGTTCCTTGCAATGCTGAAGAGGCATTCGATTATTTTAACAATGTCGAATGTGATTCCATTTATTGTACTCACTCGGAAATCGAAGATAATATTGTGCTCACTCCAACTCATCCGGTCTTGGATTCAGAAAGTGAGCATACACATACGTTTATAGGTGAGGGGATTATTCCTGTCACCTTAAGCTTGTTGGCAAGGAATGGTGAAACTGGTGGCAAGTCAGGTTTGAATTGGGGACAACGAGCTGGACGTGAGCCAAATCAGGCATATATTGGTTTGCCAGCAACTGTAGCTCGAACTGGTTTTTTTCCTTTGGGCAAACAACATTTTTCCGTAGTTACAGATGATAATAAACAACTTATTTTGAGGGTGGAGCAACAAAATGATAAAGCAATAACTACACCAATGAATAATTCACTTTTGGGAGAATACTTTAGAAATCGAATCGGAGTTGCAAATGGAGCATATATCGCTAGGGCTGACTTAGAGACATATGGTAGAACAGATGTGAATTTCTACAAACTTGACGAAGAACACTATTATATGGATTTTTCTGTATAGTCATTGAACTAAAAGCATATATGATTTAGAATGTATGCAAAAAAATCTATAACGCTGGTGGAAATAAAATACAATCTTAATGAGTATAAATTTATTGCAATAATTAGCTAAATTGCAATAATTACATAAAAAATAAACGGAGGTACTAGTATGATTGATTTATCACAAATTGATTCATCTGAAAAATTGGCATTAGCTTGCCTTTACTATGCTCAATTAGAAAGTTCTGATGAAAGATATGCAAATAAAAAATGCGTAAACACACTTACAAAAGTAGCTAATAAATTTGGCTACACATATTCAAAAGCTAAGAATGATAGAGATGCTTTTGATGCTTTATATGAAAATGGTCGTAAAGGTTGGACGGATAGACCATTAGAAAAAAGAAGTAGATATTTATTTGATATATATAATAAATATAAGGAAATAAATTTTGATGAAATTGAAAATGCTGTAATGAAAATTATAAAAGAAGCAGATGATGCCGGGAAACCTTATTTCAGTATAAAAACTAAAGATGCGGATACCGTTAAGTCAATTTTATCGAGAAGTAGTAATATTGAGTTTAATGGTCTCAATATTTTGCAGGATTCTTTAAAGGTCGGACAACCTGTTTTTATTGTGCTCGGTGGTGATAAGCCAGAGTGGGATACTGGTCTTGTAGGAATGGGAGTAGTATCGCAAGAACCTTTTGATATAGGTTACTCTGGCAAAAATTATAAGGTTAAAATTGATATTAAACTCTTGTTAGATAAACCAGTAAAAAGAGAAGACTTATTACCGTTTAGAGATACCTATGGGATAATAGGTATTGGCCCAATTATAAAATGGGAACCCAATCAAGCGTTGTCGCAGATACAAGAGAAAAATGCAATTGCATTAATGAGAGCTATGCTTGAACTAAGCCCGAGTATCGAACCAGATTTAGATTTATTGATTGACCAAGATACGCATGTTAGAGTAAAAGGCGCTACAACAAAATTGATAGAAGTTGAAGTTGCTTTTGGTGATAACATAAAAGATTCGGTTATAACGGCAATAAATAATGCTTATGAAGACGATGAGAATGGCGAGGATCGGTCTACGAAATCAGAAGACATTAGTAGTACAAGTATTGACAATGATATTGAAGAATATAAAGAACTTATCTATAAAACCGGATATTCTTCAAGCCCTGAGTATGAACGCAATCGAATTGCATTTGGTGCACCAGGTACGGGGAAAAGTTACAAATTAAAAGAAGACTGTAATGAATTGGTGAAAGCCTTAGGAAGCACATATGAAAGGGTTACATTTCATCCTGATTACTCTTACGCGCACTTTGTAGGAACATATAAACCCGTGTCAGACAAAAGTGGTAATATTTTGTATAAATTTGTCCCTGGCCCTTTTATGAGAATTTATGTTGATGCGTTAAAAAGTGGGCGAACAGAAAGTCCAAAGCCACATGTTCTATTAATTGAGGAGATAAATCGAGCCAGAGTGGCTACGGTATTTGGTGATGTGTTCCAATTGTTGGATAGAGATGATGATGGCGTAAGTGAGTATGATATTCAAGCCAGTGAGGATATTAAGTGTTACCTTGCTTCACAATTAGGTGGAAGGCCAGACAATTACGAAAGAGTTAAATTGCCTGATAATATGTTCATTTGGGCAACGATGAACAGTGCAGATCAAGGTGTATTTCCTATGGACACTGCGTTTAAGAGACGGTGGGAATTTGAATATTGTGGAATAAATCAGAACGATAACAAAATGGATGGAAAGATTACACTTGGACAGAGTAATCATACAATTGAGATTAGTTGGAATCAACTGCGTAAAGCAATTAATGAAAAACTAGCTTTAGATTATAGAGTTAATGAAGATAAATTAATGGGTCCATTTTTCATTTCAAAGAAAATAATTGATACGGACGAAATGGGAAATATTAAGAACCCAGACAAATTTCTTACTGCCTTCAAAAGTAAAGTTATCATGTATCTTTATGAAGATGCAGCTAAACAATATAAGTATAAGCTATTTAGTGGTTGCGACAATACTAAATACTCAGGGGTATGTGATGCTTTTGATGTTTTAGGTATAGATATATTCGGAAACGATTTTCGGGACATCTATTACAAACAGGGAGTATAAATATGGGTATTATATCCGAGTTTGTAAGAGAACAAAAGAGATATACCAAAAATGATTTGAAACAAATTTTTCATTTAACATCAGACAGTGTTGAAGTATTTATTAGAAGTCTCAAGTCATTTGGAGTTATGAAAGCTGTAAAGAATAGCATAGATCAAAGAGAACTATCAGATCTAGTAGATGAAGATATCGAGATTGCAGATGTAACTGAAGATGATGATTATCTTTACATTTTTACTTATGTTGGAATTATTACGATTGGTTCGAGGGTTATCAAGTGTTATCCTAAATATCTATTATATTCAGATTCACTCTTGAACGAATTTAAAAAGGTCTTAAAGGTTATTGATAAGTATGGCTCAAAAAAACAAATAGTTAATTTATTTAATGGAGATGGAGAGAATAGCAGTTTCAACATTTTAGCGGTTATACTTTTTTTGTTAAATGATTTTCATGAGAACGGGATATACAATAACACTGAAGACATTGTCGAGATAAATGGACAAGGAGAGATTCTTTGGGATAAAACAATCAATGAAGGCTTCTCAGTTATAAGAGATAACAGACCGTATTACATGGAATTATATACTGAAAAGACTGTTAATGATGAAACCGATTTTTATAAACACTTGCATGAATGTATTCTAACAGAATGCTCAAAGCATCTGAAGGATTCTGATTTGTTAGATTTATTTGACATGACCGAGGTTGCTCTTACGGATACAACTCTAAATTCATTAGGCGAAATCGAGTATGTTTTGTATAAGCTACAAGCAGAATTAAATATTCAGTTTAACACAAGAAAGCAAACACTTCTTAAAACTCTTTATGCTTATGTTGCGCATAATCGTACTATTGCTGATAGCCTTGGAATTAGCATGTTTGGGACCAATAGTTTCAATTTAATTTGGGAAGATGTTTGCAGTGAGGTCTTTAATAATAGACTGTATTCTAAGCTAGACCAACTCGAATTATGTGAACCTTTATGCAATGCTTATAAGCCAAGTGATAGAGTAATTGACATAATTGAAAAGCCAGTGTGGTCAGGTTTCGAAAATGAAGAGAAGTTTATAAAACAATCAAAAGATACGTTGATTCCGGACATTATTACCATAAAGAATAATCAATTTATCATAATGGATGCAAAATATTATAACATTCAGTTAGAGAAAGACAAGGAGCTTCGAGGTAATCCAGGTATAGGTGATGTTACAAAGCAGTATTTATATCAGTTGGCATTTATGAACTTTATAGCGGATCATAAAATTGAGAAAGTAAAAAACTGTTTTATAATTCCAACTCAATATAATCATGTTGTTAAGAAAGGTACTGTCATGATGAATATGCTTAAAAATCTTGGATTGCAGGAAATTCAAATTAGATTGTTGCCAGCAGATTTATTGTACGACTGTTATATTGCCCAAAGAAAATTGGATATATCAATTCTTGAGTTAGTCTGATTGAGCCGAGTGGATACAAATTATGATGCGACAATTATTTAGATGAGTATGCGAGTTTGATTAATCTAAATAAATGTCACATATTGAAATAGGGTCAGAACGAACAATTTCACTATCCGTTTTAATGGACACCTCTAATGATATTATGTTATTATTAGAGGTGTTATTATTTGGAATTAAACTTATAGAGGTGATTTCTGTGGCTAAGAGTTCAAATCAAAAACTTAAACTGCTGTACTTATTGAAAATGCTTAATGAGAAGACAGATGAAGATAATACAATGACAATTAATGACATGATTGCAGAGCTTGACCGTTATGGAATAACAGCTGAACGCAAATCCATCTACGATGACTTGGAAGCACTCCGAAATTATGGTCTGGATATTGGCACACGAAAATCGAAGACAACTGACTATTTTGTTGCTAGCAGATTATTTGAACTTCCAGAACTTAAATTGTTGGTAGATGCCGTTCAATGCTCCAAGTTTGTCACACATAAAAAAAGTAATGAGCTTATAAAGAAAATTGAAAGCTTAGCAAGTCATAGGCAAGCGCAGTCGTTACACCGGCAGGTGTATGTCACAAATCGTATTAAAACCATAAATGAAAGTATTTATTACAATGTAGATAGGCTTCATGTAGCAATTGCAGAGAACAAAAAAGTTTCCTTCAAGTACTTTGACTACGATATTAAGAAAAAAAAGGCGTTCAGAAAAAATGGCGATAAATATATGGTCAGCCCTTATGCTTTGTCATGGGATGATGAGAATTATTACTTGGTTACTTTTTCAACTAAATATAATGATTTTACCCATTATCGGGTGGACAGAATGACTGAGATTGACCTGAGTGATGAGGAAAGAGATCCGTTGCCTGAAAGAGAGCACTTTGACATTGCCGAGTATACCAAGAAAGTTTTTAATATGTTCGGTGGTGAAGATGTGATGGCACAGCTACAATTTGACAATTCACTTGTAAATGCTGTGATAGATCGTTTTGGGAAGGATATCACAATAGGTAAAATGGATGAAAAAAGTTTTTATATCTGGATTAAAGTTGCTGTTAGCTCAACCTTCTTTGCATGGATATCTCAGTTTGGGAACAAGGCAAAGGTGCTTTCACCCCAAACTGTTGTTGATCAGTATAAAAATTGTTTGAAAGAAATATTATCACTTTACGAAGATTAATCTATACTCAAAATTCTACAAATTACTAAATAACAAGGAGGCATTGACTATGAAATTTACTTTAGTTTTTGAAAACAATCAAGAAGGTAGTGGCGCATCTTACGATTTACTGTTTGCACCATGTCCAATTTGGGCTATGGGGGAAAAGACAATAATAAATTTGAATCCAAGTGATCCGCATTTGAATCCAGGATGCATATCAAGGCTGATAGAACAAGAAAAGCTACAGGCGGTTAAAAAATGCGTGATTATTGTTCATTCAATTGGGCATGGAGGGATCGAAAGTCTTGATATCTTAAAGAGCGAGTTGAAGGCGGCAGGCATTAAATATGGTGTTATAGATTTTGACGGAATAAAATAGCAGTTGTATTTATTTGAAAATCAAAGGAAGTGAACCAATGAAAAACCACATTCTGGACGGAATAATGGGCCTGTGCGTTGCAGATGCACTGGGCGTACCTGTTGAATTTAATAGTCGTAAAAGCCTGAAAGCTAATCCAGTTAAGGACATGCGAGGTTTCGGGACACACAGTCAAACAACGGGTACATGGTCCGATGATAGCAGTATGACACTGTGTCTTGTTGATAGTCTGTCTGAAGGGTTGAATTTTCAAGACATAATGACTAAATTTAAAGCTTGGCTAATTGACTGTGATTACACACCTCATGGAGAGGTCTTTGATGTAGGCATTGCCACTAGACAAGCAATTAAAAGATTTATATCTGGTATAGAACCTTTAAATTGTGGAGGCACCAGTGAGTTTCTGCGACCTTTGCGAAAGTGATATCAAAAGTACCGGCTATGTGGTAGATACGCTGGAAGCGGCTGTATGGTGTTTAACAAATACGAAATCCTACAAAGACTGTGTTCTTATGGCGGTTAATCTCGGAGATGACACGGATACGGTTGCAGCAGTAGCTGGGGGATTGGCTGGATTGTATTATGGTTACGATAACATCCCAAAGGAATGGATTCTGCAAATTGTTAAGAAGGATTATATTGAGGGGCTTTCAAAGAAGCTTCATCAATCATTGATGGAGAAGAGTATCAAAAAATTGACAGCTTTCATACCTTATTTTGAAAATGTCAGTAAAGAAAATGTTTGCCACTGGGGTGGAGGAGAAAACCTTGGAGAAAATCATTATTCTATGCCGTATCCTATGTACGAGAAGGCACTTGATGATTTTATCCAAGCAGTATACAAGTCGAATTTGATTAGTTTCAGCTATCTTGAAGTTATTGAACAACATGGACTAAATGGTACAGAGGAAATGAAAGCAGCCATAGGACATGCAGATCTAGAGCTGACCCTGGCAATCTTGACGGGATACATCCGGCAGGAACGCTTTTGTGATGGACTGTGGCAGTCTGCAGTTGAGGACGAGACATTTCTGAAGTTATTGAGAAGAATGGAGAGTTTGATTGATGTGTTCAAGTGAACCAGTAGCTCATATGAGAACATGGAAAAGCACTGTCCGTTTTAACGTACTTATTGTTTGATACAATGTATATAAACGGAGGTGTATTTTTTATGTCGAAGATATCTACAAGCGCGGATACTAAAGAAATTGCTTTAACCATCTACAACGGTGGCTTTGGTGCAGTAAAAGAAAGTAGAACCGTTCATCTAGATGGAGCAGATCAGGAGCTTATCTTTGCTGATGTTGCTCAAATGATTGAAACAGATTCTCTGATTGTTCAAGGGATCAATGTTCTTGAATTTAACTATGACTTTGATTTAGTGGATCGGGATAAACTGCTTAGAAAGTATGTGGACAAAGAAGTTTATTTGAAGGATAGAAAGACTGGCGATAAAAAGTGTTGCCGATTATTATCCACTGAGGACGGTGGTCGATGTGTTCTTGAAGATGTTGAGACAAAGGAAATCTATCTAGATACCCAATCGGAAATAGTATTGCCATCACTACCGTCAGGGCTCATTCTAAAACCGGCATTGGTTTGGAAGATAGACGGAAAGCATGCCGAAGATGTTCAAGTGTCCTATTTAAGTGGGGGTTTTAACTGGGCTGCCAATTATGTAGTTGAATTGAGAGACAAAACGTTGAACCTTATAGGTTGGGCAGAAGTTGAGAACAAGAGCGGCATGACCTTTGAAAATGCTAAAATCAAGCTAATTGCAGGAGACGTCAATCGAATCAAAAATGATGATTATGAGAGTGATAGGAGATATTATGTCTGCGAATCGGCTGCTGCACCTCAAGCAGAAGAAAAAACATTCTTTGATTATCATATGTATACGCTAAATCATGCTACAACGCTCAAAAATAACCAGTCAAAACAAATATGTATCCTATCGGGTAATCAAATTCCATACAAACAATACTATAAGCTGGATTTGCATGAAGAGAAGGCTGATATTATTATAGAACTCCAAAACTGTAAAGAAGATGGTCTTGGAATAGCGATGCCAAAGGGTAAAATTAAACTTTATAAAGAAGATGATGCAGATCACTCTCTCGAGTTTATCGGTGAAGATCAAATTGATCATACACCGAAGGATGAGCCGATAAAATTGTCCATTGGTAAAGCGTTTGATATTACTTATGAATATAATGAAGTGGATCGTAAGAAGATTGGCGGATTTGAGCATTATAAATATGAGTGTATTATTCGTAATCATAAAGAGGAAGTAGCTGACATCATCTTTGAACCATATGTATGGGGCGTTTGGGAAATGGTAGAGTCTTCTCATGAGTATACAAAAAGAACAGCCACGCAACTGGAATACCGAGTAACTGTGGCAGCTAACAATGAAATATTAGTTCGATTCGAATATAAAATTGATAGACGTACCGAAGTCGTTGTAAAGAAGTAGGTGGTAGCGATATGGAAAACACAGTAGTTAAAAGATATGACGGATTGAAAGCACTGGTGGTTAATAGAAAGATACAGTTTGAGGCCCTTATGGCTTTTATGGAAGATGAAACTACTTGGCTGACATCACCAGCGAGCACCAAATACCATCTTTGCACAGAAGGTGGACTGCTCGAGCATTCTGTTAACGTAGCAGAATGTATGTTGAAAATCCGGGCAGTGCTAGCTCCAGAAATCAGCGAGGAAAGCTGCGTAATCGTTTCGTTCATTCATGATTTTGGGAAAGTCGGAATGCCGGGTAATCCACAATACCTAATAAACGAAACCACTGAAAATCAGCACAAGAGTGGACATAAACCGGATGCACCATACAGATTCAATAAGGACCTCACATATTTAAGCGTTCCTGTGAGGAGTCTCTATCTTGCTTCGAAACATATTGAACTTACAGAACAAGAGGTACAAGCCATCGTTTATCATGATGGGCAGTATGTGGATGATAATCG
>JBBQKF010000091.1:0-11430 GCA_038326615.1 Saccharofermentanales bacterium
GTAAAGGTTGAAAAACTCTGTAGAATCATGCTAAAAATAAGCAATTACAAATCGAACTGTGGATAAATTAATGTAAGCCACTTTCTTTGATAGTATTTGTAAGAACAATTTAGTCCTACTGAGTAAACGCTATAGTCTTAATAAAAATTATTCTGATTTAAGAAAATGTTCTAAAATAAAATATTTATGGTTAAAAATTATAATCTTCGAGTTCATAATTCTTCATAAAAAATAATATTTCTTCTTCAGACTTAATACCACTTGAAGCCCCTTTTTCCATTACACAATGGGTTCCGACGGCATTTGCAAATTTACCACATTCAATTAATGATGACCCTTTAACAAGTGCTGCGATAAATCCTGAACAAAAAGCATCACCAGCGCCAGTGGTATCAACGGCTTTAATTCGATTATAAGTAGGGATAATATGCTTTTCACCAGATTTTGTCTTTATAAAGCAACCTTGTTTACCAAGCTTAATTACGACAGTATGAGGACCCATTGTAAGAAAGGTATCAGCAATTTCTTCAGGTTGCGTTTTCCCGGACAATTCAACAGCTTCTTCATAACTTGGCAAAAAGTAATCAATATAAGGCATACACGGCGCAAGTACTTTCATCCATCTACCTTTAGAATCCCAGGCAGTGTCAAGAACGGTGATTTTATCCATATTTTTACATTTTTTTAGGAAAACCGCACAATCTTTGCCATCGAATTTAGGCATAAGCATTGTACCAGCAACAAAAACGATTTTGGATTCGCTGATTACATCATATGGAATGTCAGCTTCTTCGAAAGTTCCATTAGATGCGATTGAATGAATGAAAGAACGTTCACCATCAGGTGTTACAATTACTAATGAAGCAGATGTCGAGCCTTTAGGGTCTACAATAAGGCCTTTAGTAGAAACTTTCTTTTGCTCGAGTGCATTTTTCATGAACATTCCAAATCCATCGTTGCCAATTTTACCGATTATAGCAACATTTCTACCAATAATCGACATGTCAATAGCAGCACTTGCTGCACATCCCCCAGTATAAAGACCTAATGTATCTACTAACTCAAGCTTTCCCTTTTCAGGGATTTTTTCTACTGGCTTTGCAATTGCGTCAGCAACTAAAATTCCTATACAAGCAACATCAAACATAAGAAATTCTCCTTTTTAAATTATTGTTTTAGTTCTGAATAATTTTTCCTGCATTTTTTCTGCATAAGATAACAAAGATTCAAGTGAATTGTCATTTTTCATAAAATTATAATATTTATTAACAAGTTCATAGGATTCGGAACCCTCATTAATACCAGAAATATTTGAAAGCACATAAGCAAGCCCTTTGGTTGAAAGAATTGAATTAACTTCATCTGTGCCTGGATCGTCTGGGCAATTGAAAGAGAGCGCAGCAGTAATACCAATGCATGTATAAAATGGTGAAATTCCTTGTTCTTCGCACATTTTAATCGCACCTGCGAAGCGATCTTCTGATGAAAGCTTGCGCTTGGTGTCTTTCCCAACTCTTAAAACTGTATCTCCAAGTGCAACATTCGAGAATCTGAGAAGAAGATCAGAAATATGATCGATTAAAGGGTTCATTGGTATATCATATATTTTAGAAAGAGACATTGCACTATCAGTCATTGCGCGAGAAACAATTATTTTGATATATGGGTTTGCTATTGCCTGCCAGATATATTGTGCTCCTATCAAATTTCCAAGATATGCTGTCAAAGCATGCCCCATATTGTGAATGTAAAGTTTTCTTTTAATATAGAGATCAAAAGGTGCATATGGAAAAAGGTGAGGAACTTTGGGAATTTCACCTTTGAAAGCGTTCTTGTCGATTGGAAGTTCACAGTAGCTTTCAACAAAAACACCAAGAGGATTAATCTTTCTTTGCTCTTCGGTCATCACAGGAACCATTCTTCCTATTGATGCTTCAACAAGACCTACATATTTTTCGAAATAGGCATTTTCTGATTCATTAAATTGCTCGGATATTAATCTATGAAGTAGTTTGTCTGCATCGATAAGATTTTCACAGATAATAATATTTAGAGGTGTTAAATTATTCATTTGCATTCTTTTTCTTATACCACCAGCAAGGAGAGGTACTATTCGAGGTAAAATGTTAACACCGATTGCTGTCGCCATCGCATCTGCTCTAGCAATTGCATCAATAACTGCTTCGCGGTCCATTCCATTAATGCCCTTAACATTTTCAACCCAAACATCGACAGGCTCTTGCTTTGACACAATAGTAACAGGATAGCGACCCTCATTGTTTAATGCATCGATAATTTCCATATTTACATCGATAAATGAAACCTCATAACCGGCTTGTGAAAAAAGTTGACCTATAAATCCTCGACCAATATTTCCAGCTCCGTATTGAATAAACTTCCTCATAAAAATTTCCTTCCAAATAGAAATAATAATTTATTATACTATTTCTATATAGTAAATACTACAACGTGTATCGATATATTAACACAAAACTTTATGATAATAATCAAACTTCAATTTCTGGAATTCTTGCAATAGCAGGATCAGTAAAAATATCGCCTTCATCGAAACTCTTTGTTGAGAATTCGGAGATTACTGCACCTTCACTTCCTGCACGAAACCAATGTTTTGTGTTAGGGAACAAAGTGTATTGTTCCCCTGGATTTAGTTCGATTTCATGGAAAACTGTATATTTCCCTTCAGGAGGAGATACCTTGCAATTCTTGGTTGTATCACCATCAACATATAGGTACACGGTTCCTAAACGGCAACGGAAAGTCTCTTCTTTACCAATATATTCGCCTATTTTAGGGTGACGATGCTCTGGGCAAGTTTGGAATGGAGTAAGAACAAGCTCTTTTGCGCAAACTCTGTCGGTGTTTACATATGTAAGAATTTCAAGTCCTGTGTTCCATAAATCTCCTAAGCCGAAGTCTGCAACTTCAATTTTTTCTTTTTCCTCAGGGATTAATGTAATGTTTGCTTTAGCAAAATAACCGATTGCCTTTTCCTTTGCTTCATTGAATTGTTCTTTTGAAATCATTTCACGATACCTCCGTTTAATAAATTTATTGTCAGGGGTCTTTTATCCATTATCTGTTTTCTATTTTCTATAACTTATTACTAACTATTTATTATTTATTATTTCAATTGTTTTCTTTCTATTATTATTTACTACCAATATTCATTTTAACTTTCATTTAAACTTTCATTTAAACTTTCATTTAAACTTTCATCTAAACTTTCATTTAAACTTTCATCTAAACTTTCATCTAAACTTTCATATAAACTTTCATATAAACTTTCATCTAAACTTTCATCTAAACTTTCATAACTTTCATCTAAACTTTCATCTAAACTTTCATCTAAACTTTAATTTTTAATTTGTTTAGATTTTCTTATTAATTTAAAACCAATATTAAATATTTAGCTAATAAATTCTATACTCTAAGTTGGTAAAACAATATTCTTCAAAAGTTAAACCATGCTCAAAAATACTTATTCAAAGCGCTTTCAAGCTTAATTCGAAATAGTATAAAGAATTTACTAATTCATTATAATATGAAATCAGAAAGATTGCAATACCCTTCAAAATGAATTTAAGGGATACTTAGAATGAACTTTATCGGCACTTGATTTATAGTGCAATTTGATGTAAAGTTATCTAATTAAGATATAACAATTGGAGATTGAAATGGAATTTAAAATTGAAAAATATAAGCATAAAACACAGTATTATGAAACTGATCAAATGGGAATCATTCATCACTCAAATTATATAAGGTGGTTTGAAGAGTCAAGGACGGATTTACTTGAACAAGTAGGTTTTAGCTACCATCAAATGGAAGAAGCTGGAGTGATGATACCTGTTTTAGGAGTTACGTGTGATTATAAATCAATGGTCCGCTATGGGGAATCTGTTTTTATTTTCCAGACTATTGAAGAATTTAGCGGAGTTAAAATGAGCATATCATATGAGGTTGTTGATTCAGTCAGTAATGAAATCAGATGCATAGGGAGCAGCAGACATTGTTTTGTCGATAAAACCATGAGGCCGATTTCTTTGCAAAAAAAGAACAAGGATATTTTTGACATTTTTAAAGCTCTTTTAGTTGTTAAAACAACAAACTGAAAACCAATGATTTGCTAATCAAATCAAAATGAAAAGAATTTTATAACTTATTATTTACAGAGTATAAACTCTTTTGTATTTGAAACATAGCTAACTCCTAATGAATGAGAATATGGTTGTATTATTATGAAAATTCTAAAAAATTGCAAGGAGGGATGATTTATCCATTGTGTTTTCGTGATGAATAAATCAAGAAAAAAATGAAAGAAAAAAATAGTTTTAAAAAACCATCAAACGACGAGCTAAAAAAAGTACTCACCAAAGAACAGTTTGAAGTTACACAAAATAGTGACACAGAACCTCCATTTAAAAATGAATATTGGAATGAGCACCGCATAGGCCTTTATGTTGATATCACAACGGGGCAACCATTGTTTGTTTCAAATGATAAATTTGACAGCGGATGCGGCTGGCCAAGTTTCTCTAGACCAATTGAAGAATCTACCATTGTCGAAAAGTCCGACTTTACTTTTGGAAGAATGCGAACAGAAGTGAGAAGCCTGCTTGGCGATGCACACCTTGGGCATGTTTTTAATGATGGACCCCAAAATGCTGGTGGTTTGCGTTATTGTATTAATAGTGCATCTCTTAAATTTATTCCTTATGAGGAAATGGAAGAGAAGGGGTATGGGGATTTTATTGATCTGGTAAAATAGAAAAAACAAAATATAGATAAAATCCCCATGAAATGATTTGCATATTTAATTTTATTACCGATTGTATATATATATATGTTTTCTGAGCGAATATATAGAAAATATGAACTAGAATTATTTGAAATAGTCGTTTACGTCTATTGTGAAATTAGAAAATTTACTTTGAAATTGATAAAGCAAAAAAACCCTGGTATTAAAGAGTGACGTTCTTTAATACCAGGGTTTTATATTTTTACTATAAAAAGTTCTATTTAGTTTCAAAAATTCAATTCAAATCAGCTTATTTCATATTAACGGCTGAACTTTTAGAAATTAAACTTCAATTTCACCATTCCAGCTCATCATAGAACGAACTTCACGACCAATTTTTTCTACAAGATGCTCAGATTCAATTCTGCGACGCGCATAGAAGTTTGCACGACCACTCTGATTTTCGAGAATCCAGTCTCTTGCAAATTTTCCTTCCTGTATTTCCTGGAGGATTTTTTTCATTTCTTTCTTAGTTTCGTCTGTAATAATTCTTCTTCCAACGCAATAATCACCATATTCAGCAGTATCGCTTACAGAATAACGCATAAGGCTAAGTCCGCCCTGTGCAATAAGGTCGACAATAAGTTTCATCTCGTGAACACATTCATAATAAGCATTTTCAGGATCATATCCTGCTTCAACAAGAACCTCAAATCCTACTTTCATAAGTTCTGAAACTCCACCGCAAAGAACTGCTTGTTCGCCAAAAAGATCGGTTTCTGTTTCTTCCTTAAATGTTGTCTGAAGAAGCCCGCCACGAGAACATCCAATTCCGTGTGCATAAGCAAAAGCTATATCCTGAGCATTTCCTGTTGCATCCTGTTCGATTGCGAAAAGACCAGGAACACCACGTTGAATTTTGTATTGGCTGCGTACGGTATGGCCAGGGCCTTTAGGGGCGACCATTATTACATTAATATTTGAAGGAGGGGCAATTCTTTTGTAGTGGATATTAAAACCATGAGCAAAAGCAAGTGTTTTGCCTGCAGCAAGATTAGGCGCAATGTCACTTACATAAAGATCATGTTGTTTCTCATCTGGAATAAGAATCATAATTAAATCAGCCATTTTTGTAGCTTCTGCTGCTGTAACAACTTTTAGTCCAGCATTTGTAGCTTTTTCCCATGATTTACTTCCCTCATAAAGTCCAACAACAACATTAATACCGCTGTCTTTCAAATTAAGAGCGTGTGCGTGTCCCTGACTGCCGTATCCGATAACCGCTACGACCTTTCCTTCTAATGCATTTGTAATACATTCATTGTCTTTGTAGATTTTTTTCATTTTATTTCCTCCTGTTTTCATTCAATATAAATAAATCAATTTGTTTGTATTTTATCTAATAAGTGAATTTCATTAAAAGTACTATTATTCGCTGATGTTAATAATTATACGTTCATACTTTGATCACCGCGTTCGATAGCAATTTGTCCTGTTCTTACAACTTCCAAAATTTCATAATCCTGAAGTAATTCCATCATTGCCTGTACTTTAATTTCGGCACCTGACAATTCAATTGTTATAGTTGTAAGTGAGATGTCAACAATGTGAGCACGGAAAATTTCAACAATTTGTAAAACTCCTGCTCTATTGCTTGAGTCGGTTTTTACTTTGATAAATACCAACTGTCTTGAAAAATATGATGAATCTTGAAGATGCTTGACAATAAGTACATCTGGGAGTTTATGAAGCTGTTTGGTAATCTGCGCTACAAGGTATTCATCACCCAAAACAACAATAGTAATTCTTGAAATCTCGGGATTTTGTGTTGTACCGACTGCAAGACTCTCGATATTAAAGCCTCTGCGTGAGAAAAGTCCTGCAACTCTTGACAAAACTCCGGCTCGGTTCTCAACTAAAATAGATAAAGTGTGCTGCATTATTATCTCCTTTCTGATGACAAATTATTTATTGAAAGTATTTATCATAACCAAAAATTTCTTGTGTTTATTATAAATTATCACGAAAAACTATCAATATCAAGGAAAAATGAAATAATGTCGTAAAACGACCATAAAATTTCTCATTATACATTGTTACTATGTCTGGGTTGACTATTCAAAATCGTAATTTATACTCATACTTCAAAAATATCAAATGAAATTCACAACTATAAATTTTATATAAAATTTATACAACAAAACAAAGCTCTCCGAATAAATATCCAGAGAGCTTAGTACGAGTATTTAAAATAAAAAAAAGTCGAGTTAATACTCGGCTAACGCTTATTGGCAATATTTTTTTACTTCATCAGGAATCATAGAAGGTTCCTCGCTTAATATTATTGTAAAATTTACATTGTTTGCATCAGCAAATGGTTCAAGCACTGAAAGGAAAGATGAGAACTCTTGATTGTCGTCAACACCAGTAATTTTGCGGATGCTGTCAACATAAATGTCTGTTAAATCATAGTCTTTAGCACAAATTCCTGCAATAAAACTGAAAAACTCCCTGTATCCGGATATCGGATAATCATTAATATCAATCAGGCGGATTTGAGGTTTGATCTGGGTTTCTAATCTTTTGCCTCTGACGATGCACACAACATCCTTTGATGAGTCTCCTGCCTGTATGTTCATGTCATCAACTAGTCTGGCTGTTTTTCCTGCGCCCTTAAGGCCAACAATTAATTTTATCATGGGCTTATCCCCCTTAATTTAAATTTGTAATAATTTGTCTAATTACTACACCTATATTCTACAATACTTTAGATGAAAAATGAATAGTAAATTGTAAAATTGTCTTGGATTTTGTACCAAATATATCGATGAAAACTTGTGTGATTTTCCAAATTTACAGAAATATAAATTTGTAGATAAATTTAATTGAAGCATATGTTACGGATTTATCTTTAAAATGAGGTGCGGTTTGTATCCAAATAGCCCTTTATGTGGTATAACTAGTGTTGGATTATTTAATTTGGGGGAAGACAATAGTAATGAATATCGAACAAACAAAGCAATATATAGAAAAGTATCATTTATCGCTATCAAAATCACTAGGCCAGAACTTTCTTATTAATGAAGATAAATTGCAAGAAATAGTTATTGAATCAGAAATAACAAAAGAAGATCTGATTATTGAAGTAGGGCCGGGAATTGGAACACTGTCAACATATATGGCTCCTTTATGTGGAAAGCTAATTCTAATAGAAATTGATTCCCAGCTAATACCAGTATTAAACGATGTATTTGATGAAAGCAAAAATGTCGAGATATTGCATGGTGATGCTCTTGTCGTTGATTATAAGAAACTATGCGAGGAAAATATTAATGAAAACCCTTCTTTGAAAAAAATCAAGGTCATAGCAAACCTTCCTTATTATATTACTACTCCAATCATAACCAAACTTTTGATGGAAATACCTGACTGCGAACGAATGGTATTTACAATCCAAAAAGAAGCCGCTGACAGAATAATGAGTCCGGTAAGAAAAAAGGAATATGGCATTTTGTCAGTTCTTGCACAATTTTATGCAATCCCTTCAATTGCCGATTTGATTTTACCAAATTGCTTTTTACCGCAGCCAACAGTTATATCTTGCATCCTTGTGATGAAGCGTAGAGAAGGCCTCCCCGAAAAGAGGGAATCACTTTCACATTTCCTTCGAATTGTACAAGCTTCCTTCAATCAACGAAGAAAAACTCTTATGAATTCTCTTGGTGGGTCAGGGTTTGTTCCTGGGGGTAAAGCAGGCCTTGAAGTAATACTTAACACAGAAAATATATCTTTAAAATGCAGAGCAGAAGAGCTTACTTATCTTCAGTTTCTTGCAATAAGTGAGAAAATCATCGTAATGCAACAAAGTTAAATATTGAGTTAGTAAATTATAAAGAAAATTAAAATGTCTAAAGTATTCTGGGATATCTATACATGATAAAAGTGTTTGAATTCATTAGATATTGGGCCAAGCCAGCAATCTACAACTTGAAATCTTCTAAAGTCCAGATTCGAACAACATCTAGTTAATTGAAAAAAGAAAAAGCATGCTTTTGACACTCAAACCATTATTTATTCTTATTATTTAGGTTGATAATTCATGCTGATTATAAGGCTTTTATTTGAGAAATTTGTTCATTATTTCTAGTAAAGATGTATATAAAAGGCTATTTGCTCAATATAAAAATATTCAAATATTTCTATCGGAATGAATAATATGCATTTAAATATTTCAAAAAACACAGATATTAATCGTCAAAATTGAAAAATAATTGCAAAAATGAATTTTAAGTATTTCAATATTTCAAAAATTCTGTTATTATGTTAATGGATTTCTTAGGGAGTAATTTAGAAAATTCGATTTTTTACACTTGATTAAGCATTTTGACATAAAGTTATATGTAATGTACAAAATTCAGCAAAAAACATTAAAAATATTTTACTTTGTTTTATTGTAAAAATGCATAATTGGGTTTTACAAATTTTAACTTTGTGTTAGAATAGATAATGGCGAAGGATAGCAATTATATACTTAACTGCACAATTTGCCACATAATTAAGTTGTAATAATAAATTTTATAAGAAGGAAAGGTAGGAACAAACATGATTTGTACTAACAAAAATGTCAACAAATGGATTGAAGAAATGGCTGCTCTCACTAAGCCTGACCAAATCGTATGGATTGATGGTTCAGAAGAAGAGATGATTCGTCTGCAAAATGAATCAGTAGCTGCAGGAGAAATGTCAAGATTAAATGAAGAGACTCTCCCAGGCTGTTTTTATCACAGAACTGCTAAAAATGACGTTGCTCGTGTTGAACACAGAACGTTCATATGTGCACCAACAAAAGAAGAAGCTGGCCCAACTAATAACTGGATGGAACCCGCAGAAGCTTACAAAATGATGGAGGAACTTTTTGACGGGGCAATGAAAGGCCGTACAATGTACGTTATACCTTACTCAATGGGACCTGTCGGATCACCTTTATCAAAAATCGGAATCGAACTTTCTGATAGTAGATACGTTGTTTTAAACATGAGAATAATGACACGTATGGGTGAAGTAGTTCTTAAGCAACTTGGAGACAGCGATGATTTTGTTCGTTGTTTACATGGTAAAGCAGATATCGATGAAGAAAAGCGCTATATCATGCACTTCCCTCAGGACAATGCTATCTGGTCAATCAATTCAGGATACGGCGGAAATGTTTTACTTGGAAAGAAATGTTTTGCACTTCGTATTGCATCTTACCTAGCTAAAAAAGAAGGTTGGATGGCTGAACATATGCTTATCCTCGGAATTGAAGATCCAGCCGGAAAAACACACTACATTACTGGTGCTTTCCCATCAGCATGCGGAAAGACAAACCTTGCAATGCTTATTCCTCCTGCCTATGCAAAAGGATATAAAGTTTATACAGTCGGTGACGATATTGCATGGATGCGTCCAGGCGATGACGGAAGACTATATGCAATTAATCCTGAAGCTGGATTCTTTGGTGTTGCTCCAGGAACAAGCATGGAATCAAATCCAAATGCTCTAATTACAACCCTCAAGAACACAATTTTCACAAATGTTGCATTAACAGACGACAAAAAAGTATGGTGGGAAGGAATGGGCGTACCTGCTCCTGCACACGCTATTGACTGGCTTGGAAGAGACTGGACACCTGCAACAGTTGATGCTGACGGAAATAAAGTTAAAGCAGCACATCCAAACAGTCGTTTCACAGCTCCTGCATCACAATGTCCATGCATTTCACCTGTATGGGAAAAAGAAGCCGGAGTTCCTATCACAGCAATTCTCTTCGGTGGTCGTCGTGCTAAAACCGCTCCACTCGTTTATCAGTCATTTGACTGGAACCACGGTGTATTCGTTGGTGCAACAATGGCTTCAGAAACAACAGCAGCAGCAGCTGGTGCAGTAGGAGTTGTCCGTCGTGATCCAATGGCAATGCTACCTTTCATCGGCTATAACGTTGGCGATTACTTCCAGCACTGGGTTGATATGGGCAAGAAAATTACAAATCAACCTAAGATATTCAATGTTAACTGGTTTAGAACTAACGAAAACGGCAAGTTCTTATGGCCAGGTTATGGCGATAACTTTCGTGTATTGAAGTGGATTGTTGATCGTTGCGAAGGCAAAGTTGATGCTGTTAAAACCCCAATCGGATTCATTCCAAAAGCTGAAGATATAGATGTAGAAGGATTGGACAACTTCACAACAGCAGATGTTGCTAATCTTCTTACAATCGAAGAAGATGTATGGAAAGAAGAAATCAAAGGAATGGAAGAACACTTTGCAAAATTTGACCGTTTACCAAAAGAAATGAACGATGAACTCGTTGCTCTTAAAGGTAGATTTGGATTTTAATTTATTAAAATTTTTAGGCGTTGCAAAGATGTAAAAAATATCCTTTGAGATTTCTAATTTACTTGTTTTTCTTGAAAAGTAAAAATTTAAATTACGGACAAATTAATTTTTGTCCGTAATTTTTTTTTGCACTTAATTTATTGAATGATTCATCATAAAATAGTAATAGAGATATTATTAGAAATATTATTAGAAATAGAAGCAGAAACAAAAATTTGAAATGAAACTAGAAATAGAATTAGTTAATAGAATTAGTTAATAGAATTAGTTAATAGAATTAGTTAATAGAACTAGAA
>JBBQKF010000092.1:0-10951 GCA_038326615.1 Saccharofermentanales bacterium
TAAATATAAACAAAAGATAAACAAAATTTATATGGCGTTTTTGGGTCAGAGGAGAAGAAATGAATAAAACCATGAAAACTTTTGTTCTGAATTGAAAAGATATATGCTGATTATTCATTTTCGTTTTAGTACATGTTAAAGTAGTATTGATTTATTTTAATTAATCTGTGTCTGCTAAATCCATTGTTCCGTTAAGTACATCTCTTTCTAGTATTTGGTGAAACTTTTCTGGCTCTTCAAAAATGGGGCTGTGAGCGGATTCATAAAATGTGTAGAACCCCTTCAAAGGCGCTTCCAGCTGATTTAAATACTTTTTGGATAAATCATAATTTGTCGTGAGGTCATATATCCCGCTGAAAAAGTAAGTCGGTACTTTTAAACTCATAACTTTCGATGCTAAATCTTCTTCCAAAACCTGATTTTTAAGATTGGTCTTGTTTATGAATGCGACCTTCGAAACCCAAAAGTTTATTTTTTCTTTTAGAGTATATGCCTTACTTTGCAAAACTGGTACAAACAAACCTTTTGGAACCGAATACATATTGCGCATAGTGCCAATACCCAGTTCGTGCATAGTGTTTTCCCTTAAAAGTGATTTAAAGAATAGCAATGCATAAAAATCAGATTCTAATACCGGATATTCCTTAAGCGCTTTAACCATTTTTGTATTGCCCAAATTTTGATATTCTTCAAGCATAAAACTGTAAGCAATTTTTTCCGATTCCTTTTGCCACGAGATTTGACTTATACCAATGTAGGAATCATATAGTTCAGGCTTCTCTACTGCTGCTTTTATTGCAGGTATTGTCCCTCCGGAGTGGGCCATCAGGTAGATTTTCTCTTTACTAAAACGATCCCTCAAATAATTTGTTATTTCAATCGTATCCGAAGTTAGCTGTTCCATTGTCATACTGCCCATTGTTACATCCTTACTGTAGGAAAGGCCGCTACCACGTTCCTCCCAGTAACAAACTGTGAAGTGATTCTCAATACCGGATGGATACTTTTCTGCCAGAAAATATTCTGGGAAACAAGGTCCTCCATGTACAAAAAGAAGTACAGGATTGTCAGTACTCTTTCCTCGAATGAGCATTCCCTGTCTTACCCCTCCAATATTAACGAAAACTTTTTCCGATATACTTTCTTTTAAAAACTGCCCGTTTTCATCCAAAAAAGGGGCAACTTTTCCAGGGCTGTTAATAAAAAGAATTCCTATAAAAGCTATTATGCAAAAAAATAAAGCCAAAAATCCCGTTAGCAAAATATGTATCCCCTTTCCTTTAATCTGCTTATTATTTATTTTACTCATACACCCTCCAAAAATCGTGGTTATTTTTTCCTCTGCGTTTTTTCTTCATTGTTCCTTCCTCCAAATGTTTTTTATTAGAGCATAAAAAAGTTGCTAGTTGTTCTCTACAAATACATTGTAGAATAGCAGCTTAAAATAGAACCTAGCATTATCTTAAATCAACCATAAATCTTAGAACTTAAAATCAACCTTAAATCTCAAAACGTAAATCCTACAACTTATATCTTAGGAAGTTTTATTACGAATTTACAGCCCTTGCCAATGTCGGATATCAAAGATATATTGCCGTTATGCATCTTTACAATCTTATCTGCAATGGCAAGACCTAGTCCACTGCCACCTGTTTCGGAATTTCTAGCTTCATCAGCTCTAACGAAAGGCATAAATATCATTTCAGAAAGCTCTGGAGGGATGCCTTTTCCATTATCTTCAATGGTTATTTCGCAATGATTATCGTATTCAATTAAACTAATAGTAATCTTAGTCCCTTTTTCATTGTACCTTATAGCGTTTTCTATCAAATTATCTATTACTCTGTTCATTTCTTTCTTATCAAGGTTAACGAATATCTCCTTGTCGGGCAAATCATATTCAAATAATAGACCTGAAGCTTCTATTATAGACATAGCATCTGCTATCTTAATTCTAAGATATTCTGATACGTCTGTCTTTGTTTTATTCAATACATATTCTGAATTTTCAAGCTTAGACAGTTCAAATAACCCTGTAATAAGTGCATTAGCTCTGCTTGAGTTTTGGTAGATAAGATTTAAGTATTGCTCGTTAATCTTGGAGGGATTATTTAGACAATATTCTGCATACCCCATAACAATTGCAAGAGGATTCTTGAGGTCGTGAGCTATATCTAAAGTTAATCGGCGCCTGGAATTTTCTGATTCCTTTCTAAGCTCAATTTCCTCTTCTATTTTCTCAGCCATGTTATTAAAAGACCTCTCGAGATCCCCAAATTCATTTCTTAAATTTAAGTTCACTCTAGAAGAGTAATCTCCCCTGCTAAGTCTGCTTGAGCTCTCTTGAAGCATTGAAAGAGGTCTTGTAAAACTTTTTGCAGTCATTCTTGAATATATCAAAGTGCTTATTACAAGCATCAAGACATAAATAAATGCGCCAAGTATTATAACCCATACCGCCGCGGGCTTATCAGGGGATGTGTACAAACTATTATATGTTATAGATAAATCTATTCTAATTGCTGTAGGAAAGGTGATAATAAGCCAGAAGTTCTCATTTTCATTATAAGCGACGCTGTAGCTGTAATTCCTCATAGGACTTTGTGATTTTGCTAGAAAGTCTGTTAGTTCCTTGACAGTAAGCTGGCTTTTAGGAAAATTGCTAATACCCTTGGTATATATAATTTTATAAGTTGAATCTATAACCTGTATTCCTCCTTTATTAGTTATAACAGCTTCATAATCAATCGCATTATAATCGTCTTTCATTAAAGATAATGCTGTATATTTATTTTCAACAAAAGAGTTCTCAATACTTCCGAATATTATTACAAATATTATAAAAGCACCTAGCGCTACCATGGTTGTTATCAGAAACATCAATATATAATTAAGAAGAATTTTATTTCTCGTCCTCATTTAGCTCCTTACTAATTTATAACCAATACCTTTAATGGTCTTGATGAATACAGGATTCTTAGGATCATCTTCTATCTTATTCCTTATATGACTAATATGAACCATTATAGTATTGTCATCATAATAATAATCTTCATCCCATACTGCAGTATATAGTTGTTTCTTGGTAAATACCCTTTCTGGATTTTCCATAAGGAACTTAAGCAGAAAATACTCTTTAGCGTTCAGTTCTATATTTACACTATTTTTAATTACACTACATGCATCAGTATCTAATGTTATTTCACCTATAGTTATTGTCGATGCAAGCTTAACTTTATCAGCATTTCGTCTCAATCTTGCAGCAACTCTTACAATTAATTCAGCCATAGAGAAAGGCTTTACAAGATAATCATCCGCACCTAAGCCAAATCCTAACACCTTATCCATTTCTTCATCTCTAGCTGTAAGCATTATTACAGGCACATCACTTTTTTCTCTAATTTTCCTAAGTAAATTAAATCCATCAAGAAAAGGCATCATTACATCAAATAATCCAAGGTCAATATCGTTGCTACTGAATAATTCAAGAGCTTCTCTTCCGTCGCGGGCGAGAATAACCTTATATCCTTCATTCTCAAGATTCAATTTAAGTAACTCCCTTAAATCCCTCTCATCTTCAGCTACTAATATATTCATGCTTTTCTCCTCAACTATTAATTATTATAACTAATTATACAACATTCAACCATACTATCCAAGTTCCTTTATAGAAAGAATTTATTGTGCAACGCACAAAAATTTCTTGCTATAAAGCATTTCGGTTTCTCAATCAATGATCTAAAGTGTTCTTCATCAACTTTTTCAGTTTTACAATATTTATTTACATCGTCATATACTTTTTGAATATTTTTCTCTGATTCATAGATTTTTAATAACATTTTATTTCTCCATTTATATTATAATTATATTTGCTTTTTTATCTATAAACTTTTCTTATCTGCATGCCTTTTTGCAATACCAATAGCTTCTTTGAAACTATGCTTTATTAGTATTGCACGCTCTTGACACTCCTTCTGGCAAAGACTGCAATGAATACAGTCTTCTTCATTAATTACTACAGCTTTATGGTCTCTTATTTCAAATACATTAAGAGGACATACAGCTACACATTTCCCACATCCTATACATTGTGCATCTATATACACATTACAGTTAGTAGGTGTATTTTTTAAGTCCTTAATGTATTCAGGTAATATTTTCTCTATGAATTTGATAGCTTTATTATTATCACTTTCATTAGGCCTTCCTTTATTACCACCGCCTATTATTATAAATGGTCCTGTGCAGTCATAGCCTTTAGTTGAAAACTCTCCTAATATCTTTACCCCTTTTTGTACAAGAATCTGGTTAATCATGGAATGATATCCACCTAAATATGGTCTACCATGAGTTGATATAACAAAAGCGCTTTGATCAGACTTTAATCGATTTGCTATCTGTATAATTTTGGGGTGGTGTGAAGTAAAATAAATGCCCGATGCCAGACCGATAATCTTATACCTATTAAGATCAGCTAGGAGGGCTTCGTTAGCGCTCATTACTTTACAATTAAGACTATACGCCATAGCCTTCACTAATTTCATAGTATTACCACGATACGTAGATTCACAAATAATTATTATATCTTTATTCATTTTATTCATTTCCTTTTCTTTCATATTGAAATTTATGTCGTTTTTCTATGTTTTTTCTTAGTTACTCTTTCCTCCAAATATTTTTGTTAGAACATAAAAAAAGTTGCTATTCATTCTCTACATGTACATTATAGAATAGCAACTTACAATGGAACTTGGTTTTATCTTAAATCAACCTTAAATCTTAGAACTTAAATCTGAAATATCACTTTCAAAATTTCTATAAAATCTAATATCATTATTTCAAATCCTCCTTTTAATTTGCGAAAAGTTTCCAAAAATCCTATAACTTTTCCTTTCTTATTTCAAATTTTTTATTGCCCGCATATGCAATTTTATTATCAAATGAATTGCTAACAGAATCAAGAAACCTATCGTCACAATGTGAAAAGCCTTTAATTATAAGCACGACTTTTATCATAATAAATATAAACAGAAATGCAGCTATATAAAGTTGTCGTGTTGCAATAAAAAAATGATTGCCAAAGCGTTTAAAAACATTGAGAATATGTTGACTCGTTTCCATAAATTTTCATTGTTTATAAATTGTATTAGTCTAATGAATATTAAATCTCTATTCTTTCCGAGAAATCTTCATCGTTAGGATTTCCTTTTCCACTGGTCATAAGAAATTTTTGCTCTGGCACTGTTATAATTTCAGGCTTTTGCTTTGGCATATAGAAATTCTTTTCGTGTTTTCTCCACTCATGCTTCATTTACATTCTCCTTTATTTTGTAGGTGCTATTTTAGACTTCTTCAACGCACTGATTATGCCGTACATCAAGTTTCAATTTATAGGGCTAATTATATTAAATTCTATGATTTTTTTCTTTTGATCTTTCATCAAAGAATGTGACTAACCCCACAATGGCTGCAAACCCAATGGCTGCTACTGGCCAAACAATCCAGGTGATGCCCCACTGCATCGTCCAAAGGCTCCAACCGATATAAACGGCTGTTATAAGTGGCCAATAGATACCGGCAATCCTTACAATTCTTTTTCTTTTCTGCTTATTCTCTGGCGCATACTCCCCTTCTTGCACAAGGCGATTATAAGCACCGAAAAGCGCAGAAACTGGAACAATATTATAAACACCTAATCCTAGAAGAAGTATTAATACAACTACCATCATATAAATCATCATGACTGAGCCCCCTAATAAGCTAACTACAAGCAATGGTATCGCACAGGTTAAAATTATCGTCACACCAATAGATACACGAATAGTATAAGCCCGCTTATATGCTTCAAGTTTTTCCTTAAAGATGCTACTGACTCCGTAGGCAAGTTCAAATTCTTTTTTCTCAATGGCTGTTAACTTGCTATCGTACTGGCCACTTCTTATGAAATAACTAACCCCTAAGGAAAATAGTACAAATAGAGATACAAGACCACTGACTGTAGCTGTATTAGAAGTCATTGTTGTTATATTACCTTCAGTAAGGGCTAAAAAGAAGAACAGTGGTGTAACGGAACATAAAGTAATGAATACCCCCTTTGAGATCAATCGTGCCTTTTTAATAATGACTTTAATATAATTGTTTGCTTCTTCAAGGGCAATCTTAATAACTCCAGGTTCAACGTCTTCACCAATGGATTCAAATGATTCTATCTCATCATTCACTAAACAATCTGTTGAGACGCCAAAAACTTCCTCTAATTTCATAATTTTATCTGCTGATATCATGTTGTTACCTTCCTTCTTCAATTTCTTATTAATCATAATTAAATTTCCTTTCATGGGGCTTATTATAAAACTACCAAATCCAATTTCAAAAAATAATAACTATTGAACGTGGCAGAATCATTTCTTCACATAAAGATTCTGCCACGTTCAATCGGGTCGATTACTCATGGATTTTTCCTTCGATCAAATTATATCTCTTCAATATCAACAAAACCTTTATTTTCATTCTTTTTGTTTATTTTTCTAATACTAAAGATGCGCTTGAAAACGCTCTTCAATGCTCCCTTTTTTTTCTTATCCTCTTCCTCTGCTACTAACTTTGTATAACAAAGTCCTTCCATTTTGCAGTAGGTTCTTAATTCAGACGATTCAACGTTTGAATTAAATATGGGTGTGTTTTCCACTTGTATAATTCAATTATCCTTTCGTTCTAATGCCTTAATAAATTCTTTTGGTGTATATGATCAACCAGTTAAACAATTAATGGAATAAACATTTTTGTGGTTTTCATATAGGACTGATACTCTTCACCAAATTCAATTTTCATATCATTCTCTTCACGCTTTGCAAGACGTACATACATTACAATCATTATAGGAAACATAATGAGCATTGGTACTGTCGCCCATTCAACCAGCATTCCAAAAGATAATAAAAGTAGACCTGTATACTGAGGATGTCTTATATATTTATATATTCCATCTTTAACAAGGGACCCTTCTCCAGTTTCCTTGCACCAATATTTTTTATAAATGTTGTACCAACCGTTGATAATTAAAGAAATAGCAAGAATCGCACAAGTTATATTAATGTACATGCCCCAATACCCAATAGATGAGAATAATGTATGCCCCCAGAGAATTCCTTCTGGAAGATTTTTCCCGATGATCCCAGAAATCACCCACATACTAAAGGGAACACCGTGCATCTCAATAGCAAAAGCCAATATAAATGCAATATAAGTTCCTCTTGGTTTTTTATCCATTTTTTTATAAAATGGAATTAATAGAAGCACAGAACTATAAATTACTACAAAAAACAAAACTCCAAACCAATTGTAAAAATGACTATCTAACGTCTCCATTAATAAATTCCTCCATATTTTATCCTTTACAAAAAAGAAACAGTCCTATTCCGTACCCTTAGTCATACTATAACAAAGGATTCTTAAATGGGTCTGTTTCTAATCTTAAATCAACCTTAAATTTGAGGGGAATTGTTTCTTTTTTAACATCACGATGACCTTAATAACAAAAAGTAAAAACATAAATAATTCAATAAAATGCAAGAATAGACTGATCCGCAAGTTGTTCCCGAGTCATATTATTCTGTTTTCAAAGTTGCTGCCGTTTTGGAAACTCCGCCAACAAAATCCAGAATTGAAAAAGAGGATACCGTCAAAGTGCTCATTCTTTATATACAACTAATTTTTATAACTGGTTAAAGATTTTCACACCTTTTGTTTTGATCCACAACCAAGCACCGCCACTTAGTATTGATAGAATAAATGTCAAAAATACTGAATACACAAAAAAATCAGGTTTCATCAATGCAAAGGATGCAATCATCAGTGCTATAATTCCAAAAGAAAATAAGCTGGCTAGAAGTGCACTCGCACTTTGTTTTACCACCGTCACGGGTGATTTCCATTCCATTTTTGGAAAGATCAAATTGATTACAATCCCTATTAACGCCATAAAAACACCGAAACCTGAGCCGATGAGTACCATTGCCACATAGTCTTTCCATGCCAAATGCATGCCTAAAGCAAAGACAGTCGTATTTAACAATAACGCTGGAAGTGTGATAATCATTTGAAGAAAAATCTTGCTTTTCATGATTTCCATTTCTTTAATTGGCAAAGATCTTAAAATCCAAAAATTCTTGCCTTCTAAAGAAATCGAGACTGCACTCGTATAGGTCATCCCTACACAGAATAAAGCAAAGGCCATAAAAGAAGGCGCGATATAGCCTGTTACATCTGGAATATTTAATAAAGTCTGAATTGTTTTTTGGCCGAAAAAAGGTGCTCCAACAGCAAAAATCGTCATCATTACAACACCAAACCCCGTATTGAGCACATAAATATAGGTTGAAAAATAGTATTTAATTTCCTTACGTACCAGTGCTTTAAGTGGCGAGGATACTTGCAATTCATTCATCTTATAAGTCGTACCACCGTAGCTTTCATTCATTTTTGCATTAATTTTTTTAAAGCTAATTGCGAAGCAAAGAATAAAAGAAGTAAACACTGCAGTATAAACAAAAACCAATCCAAGCATATTAAAAAGCTCCGTTCCTGCAATTGCCTTTACAAATAGTCTCGCAGGAAAATAAGCCCTGGCGAACCAATCAAAAAACTGTACAGAGCCTTGAATTTGCTCCTTTGATACCGTATTAATAAGAGCTGATCCCGCCATGAATATCAAAATCAGCACAAAGGAACCTATCAAAATAATAGCATTGCTCTTTTTAAATCGCGAAGAAATTCTTCCTAACAGCAATGACAGTCCACTTCCTATTACCATCGGTACGAGTGGAATAAAAAGCATTAAAACCACCAGCATGCAATAGAATAGAATTCCTTTTTCTGACTGAACACCATACACGATGAAAGTGGGTAGGCCAATCAGAAAAGCTAGTAATAAACTGGACATGTATAGAAAGAAAATTTTGCTCATCAATACTGTGGAGTTTTTCAAGGGTAGTGACATCAACAAATCAAAATCTTTGAAGGCATACAAATAGCCTGAGGCTTTATATATACTCATAATAATCGCCATAAAACTGGCAGATATAAAGCCCATGATAAGCATTTGATCTAACGCATTGATTTCTTTCAAAAATACAGAAACTCTAAAATTTAGAAAAAGCATAGTCCCAAAGGACGTTACAAGCGCATATAATATGAAAACTCCTAGTGCGATTGTCTTCGCTTTTTCTGTTTTGGTACTCATTGTTTTTAATTTATTAATCCCTAATGAATTGATGATATTTGCTTTAATAAGCAGTGTTGTCTTATTCATGATCAATCAACTCCATAAACAGTTGTTCTAATGACTGGTTTCCAATGACTTCACTCGTCAACCCACTTGTCATTAATTTGCCATTTTGTATAATCGCCACTTTTGTACATATTTTTTCAGCAACTTCTAAAACATGGGTTGAGAAGAAAATTGCATTACCTGCTTCACAGAAGGTCTTCATTATGTCCTTTAGTGTATGCGCTGCTTTTGGATCAAGACCAACAAAGGGCTCATCCAGAATTAGTAACTTTGGTTTATGGATTAGGGCAGAAATTACAGCGAGTTTTTGCTTCATCCCATGAGAAAAAGACGTGATCAAATCCCCAAGATTACCTGTTAATTCAAATGCACCCGCATACTTCTCGATTTCCTTTTCTCTTTCATGTTTAGAAATACAGAAGATGTCTGCAATGAAATTGAGGTATTGAATACCGGTCATGTTTTCATACAGGTCAGGGTTGTCAGGTATATAAGCGGTTATTTTCTTGCAGTTGATGGAGTCTTTTTGAACGGATTTTTCATCGATGAAGATTTCACCTTCTGAAAATTCAAGTATCCCTGTCACGCATTTAATCGTGGTTGTTTTTCCTGCACCATTATGGCCAATAAACCCATATAAATCTCCTGCTTTAATCTCTAAAGTGAGATCATTAATGGCCTTTTTGCCACCTTTATAGGACTTTGTTAAGTGCTCGATTTTTAACATAATTGCTTAATCCTTTCTAAATTTGTTTTTACTTTCATTTTTAGGAAATCTTCTACTGATCTTCATACTTAAATATTGGTTTATCTGAGTATTATTGAAGTATGTAAGCCCACTACGATCTTATCCTTCTCCCCCTATTTACTCTTTGTAATCCTAAAATAATCGCTCATCTCTAGCCAGTTTTCTCATTGATTTTTGCCTTAGGGTATATACAGCGTTCCCATTTTCTTGCTATTTGTTATGATACTGACAACAATTTACATGTTCATTGTAGAATAGCAACTTAAAATAGAACATAGCATTATCTTAAATTAACCTTAAATCTTAGTACTTTAAAATTAACCTTAAATCTCAAAACTTAAATCTTTGAACTTAAATCATAGGAAACTTAATTGCGAATTACTCATAATCTATGCCCTAATAAAATAGAAATGCACGGCGATTCCCAACACAATTCTATGCCATCCAAATATTTTAAAGTCATATTTCTTAATAAAGGTCATTAATAATATGATAACAAATATAGATATTGTAAAGGCAACAACCATACCAAGTCCAAGCGTAAGTAACTCTGCACCGGTAAAGTCAAACCCAATTTTCAGCAGGTTAAATGCATTTTATCTTTGAACTCAAACGGAAACATCTTATTCCAAAAGATTACTACTACCGCTAAAATAGCACCAAGCTGAATGACAACAAAAAACAGTTCTTTAAATGCTTCGCTCATATTTAGCTTTAAAAACTCGTCAACTAACAACATATGTCCAGTACTGCTAATGGGCAGCCATTCTGTAATGCCCTCAATTATACCAAGAAATATCACTTTCAAAATTTCCATAAAATCTAATACCATTATTTCAAATCCTCCTTTTTAAAATAGCGAAACGTTGCCAAGAACCCTATTGCGGATACCAAGATGATAATCCCAACCGCCA
>JBBQKF010000093.1:0-10691 GCA_038326615.1 Saccharofermentanales bacterium
GGTGCAATTAAACTCCCTCAACCATTTCCGGTGATTATTACAGAGAGGTCACACCTGTTCCCATTCCGAACACAGCAGTTAAGCTCTCTAGTGTCAACGATACCTGGCTGGTAACGGCCCGGGAAAATAGATCTTCGCCGGGATTAATATTCCTCAATAGCTCAGTTGGTAGAGCATGCGGCTGTTAACCGCAGGGTCGTAAGTTCGAGTCTTACTTGAGGAGCCAGATTTTCCCTACAGCTTTATTGTTGTAGGGTTTTTTTGTTGTCCGAAAATTATTAATATAATATATTGACACGCATAGTAAAAAGAAATACAATTAAGTTAGTGATAATTGTAGCAATATCTTATTAGATTTGGTTGACAGAAGTATAACAAAGAGGCGCATTTTAATGTTTTACATTTTTAAGGAGGGCTCTTAGGTGTTTCGTCAGGTACAAGTTTTCATTTTCAAATTAAATCCTTTTTAACTCGTGATCAAAATTGCTTAATACTAATCGATTTTAAACAAAAAGTTATGTAATCGAATTTTTAATTAGTATCGAGTTATTATTCCGCAGTATCGAGCAGTTATGATACAGTCTTAAATCATCATTTACCAATTTAACAACAACTTTTAGGTAATTAAGACTCAATTTAATAATAATTTTGAAATTCATGTTTCTCAGTTCTTGGGTTAAATATTTGAGTTTTATTTATGTAATCTGACGAAAATGTTTTACAAATACCGTTTACAACCTTGAACTTAAAAGTTTAGAAGTAGGTGTTTTATCGGCATATTTGTTGATTCTATTTTTAATATGAGTTGATGCATTTTTTGATATTTTTATACCTTTTTGATATGATTAGTTATTTTTTAAATAATAATTATTCTATGAAAAGATGGCTTTATCTTAAATAATTTTATCGTAGGTGCTTAATTCTAATTCAAGTTAACATAGGTGCTTAATTCTAATTCAAGTTAACATAGGTGCTTAATTCTAATTCAAGTTAACATAGATGCTTAATTCTAATTCAAGCTAACATAAGTGGCATTAATTCTAATTCAAGCTAACATAAATGGCTTAATTCTAATTCAAGCATAAATGGTTTAATTCTAATTCAATTTAACATATGAGAAAAGATTCGATTCTGTTTTTAATGCAGGCAACTGCTTAAAAAAATAAAGAAAAGGAGAATGGATTTATGAAAAAATTATTAGTTTTAGTTATGGCATTTTCAATTCTAACTATGGCATTTGTAGGATGTACTCCTGCAACAACATCTACCTCAAGCACAACAAGCATGAGTAAAGAAAAGGAAAATATTACACTTAAAGTATGGGGATCTCAGGAAGATCAGGCAATGCTTCAGACAATGATTGATTCATTTAAAGCAGCAAACACTGACGCAAATTATACAATAACATTAGGGGTAGTTGGTGAAGGTGATGCGAAGACCAAATTCCTTGAAGACCCAGCGGCGGCAGCTGATGTATTCCAATTTGCAAATGACCAGATTATCGATCTCGTAAATGCAGGGGCATTATACGAAATTACCCGTAACAAAGATTCTGTTATTGCAGCAAATCTTCCTAACTCAATCGACGCATCAACAGTTAGTGGCAAACTTTATGCGTACCCTTCAACCGCAGACAACGGTTATTTCATGTATTATGACAAGAGTGTTTTCACAGCAGAAGATGTGAAGAGCCTTGACAAAATGCTCGAAGTCGCTAAAGCAAAAAGCAAAAAGGTATTCATGGATGTCTCTAACGGATGGTATATTGCCTCTTTCTTCCTTGGTGCCGGATGCAAACTGACGGTAAATGCCGGGAAACAAGTTTGTGATTTCAACAATGACAAAGGCGTTCTTGCAGGAGAAGCAATCAAGGCATTCACAGCTAATAGCGCATTCCTTACAGGAGACGACGCAGTTCTTACAGGTGGTATAGGAACCAAAATTGCTGCCGGAGTCAGCGGAACATGGAATGCTGCAGCAATCTCAACGAAATTAGGCGCAAATTATGCAGCAGCTAAACTTCCAACAATTAATCTTGGCGGTACACAAACTCAAATGAGCAGCTTTGCAGGATTTAAACTTGTTGGCGTTAATAGCCAGACAAAAGCTCCTGTTGAAGCAATGAGACTTGCAGAATGGCTTACTAATGAAGCAAATCAAATTTTGCGTTTTAAAACAAGACAAATGGGACCATCCAATATTAATGCTTCAAAAGATAGTTCAGTTAAAGAAAATGTAGCCCTTGCAGCACTTGCAGAGCAAAACCAATTCGCATTCTCACAAAAAGATGTTCTTGGTGGTTATTGGTCTCCTGCAGAAGCTTTTGGAACAGCAATGGAAGCAAAAAATTATAAGAAGACAGTTAAAACATTGCTTGATGAAATGGTAGCACAGATTCAAAAATAAACACCCAGTAACGTTCCTGTACTTCTATAATATTTAGTTGGCTTTCCACTATTTTAAATTAATAAAATTGCTATAGCTTTAACTCAGTAAAAGGTTGAAAAACTCTGTAGAATCATGCTAAAAGTAAGCAACTACAAGTCGAGCTGTGGAAAAATTAATGGAAGCCACTTTCTTTGATAGTATGTGTAAGAAACAATTTATTCTTACTGAGTAAACACTATAGTCTTAATTAATAATATATAAGAAATGGACTAAATAATATTTTTCTAGATGATTCAGTTGGTTAAATGAAAGAAGGAAAGTTACATCAATTAAACTTAATAATAAAAAAAGTGACCGCTAAAGTTAAGTGTTTACGGTGCAAAGATCATTTAGTCTTTGCACCGTAAATTTAATAAAATTTGTTTTAACTATTTAGCAATCTGGGGAGGTGTTTATTTTGAATTATGTAGATTATATAACAATGTCTGCTTATAAAAGGCTCGCATTTCGAACGTTAAATGGTATTAAAAACTTTCCTCAGCGACTTGTCAAACTATTTAGCACATTGGGACACAAGATCCTTAGTGGCCTATCCTCCATAAAGAAAAATGTAATAAATTATTTTGTAACTTTTAAGGACGGAGATTTTCGCACCAGGCTTTCCTATATTATTATGGGATCTGGCTGTTTCTTGCGAGGGCAAATTATTAAAGGACTTGGACTTTTATTTATTCAGGCATCATTTTATGTATATCTTTTGAGTTTTGGAATTTCTCAGCTGGCTCTTCTTCCATCGTTAGGAGTTTCGGTTAAGAAGCAGGTCTGGGACGAAAAAGACCAGATATATAGATACATTCAGGGTGATAATTCTATGCTGATTTTATTATTCAGCATTTTGACAATATTTATAATATTCGCTTTTCTATTTGTATATTTTCTTAATATAAGAGTTGCTTACAACAATCAACTCAAGAAAGCTAGGGGACAGAAATTAAGAAATATAATAGAAGATATAAAAGGCCTTTTTGACCATAATCTTCATATAACATTCTTATCATTGCCAACACTAGGGATTATGGTATTTACATTGTTACCATTGATTTTTATGATACTTATTGCATTTACAAGCTATGACAAAAGCCATCAGCCGCCAGGCACATTATTCACATGGGTTGGAATTACGAATTTCAAGAATATATTCTGGAATGATCCTATACAGTCAAGAACTTTTGTTGGCATTTTGCAATGGACGCTTGTCTGGGCGTTTTTCGCAACATTTTCAAATTATATTCTCGGAATTGTTCTTGCGTTGATGATTAATAAGAAAGGAATCAAATTTAAGAAATTCTGGAGAACGATTTTTATAATAACAATTGCTGTTCCACAATTTGTGAGCTTGTTGCTAATGTCAAGACTACTTGCAGATCAGGGAGCGATGAATGTTTTGCTTGGATATTTAAATATAGGACCGGTGCCGTTTTTGACAGATGAACTACTTGCGAGAATTACTGTTATTTTAGTAAATATCTGGGTTGGTATTCCTTACACTATGCTCATTACAAGTGGTGTTTTAATGAACATACCGCTTGACCTTTATGAGAGTGCAAGAATTGATGGAGCTAGTGTTGTAAAAACATTTACGAAAATCACGATGCCTTATATGATTTTTGTAACAACCCCTTACCTGATTACACAGTTTATCGGCAATATTAATAATTTTAACGTCATATATCTTATGACTGCTGGAGGCCCTTTATCACTTGATTATTATCAGGCAGGCAAAACAGACCTTCTCGTAACATGGCTTTATAAGTTGACTGTAAACAATCAGGATTACAATATTGCTTCAGCAATAGGTATTATAATATTTGTAATTTCAGCAACGCTCTCACTAATTGTTTATAACATGTCTTCATCAGTCAAAAAGGAGGATAGCTTCCAATGAAAAAGCAAATAAAAAGAGAGACAGTTTCAAATACCATTATTTATATTATTTTAAGTGTAATGGCTTTTTTCTGGATAATTCCAATCGTGTGGCTGGTGCTAATTGCTTTCAGAGCTGAGCCAGGAGCATGGACTCCTTACATTATTCCTAAGGGATTTACAATAACTAATTTTACAAAGCTATTTACAGATACCACCTTATTCAATTACCCCAGATGGTTTATGAATACTTTGGTTGTAGCAATATTTACGTGTGCGATTTCTACAATTCTTGTTTTAATGACCAGTTATACTTTGAGTCGTTTGAGATTTAGATCCCGCAGAGGCATTATGAACGTTGGCTTGATACTCGGAATGTTTCCTGGATTTATGTCAATGATTGCAATATATTTTATATTAAAAGCGATGGGATTATCGCAGACATTATTGGCTCTTGTGCTTGTTTACTCAGGTGGTGCAGGACTTGGTTATTACATTGCGAAAGGGTTTTTTGATACTATTCCAAGAGTTCTTGATGAAGCCGCAATTGTTGATGGAGCTAATCAAAATCAGATATTCTGGAAAGTTATTCTACCACTATCGCAGCCAATAATAATTTACACAGTGCTTATTTCATTTATGGCCCCGTGGGTCGATTTCATATTTGTAAGTGTTATCATGAAGGACAATTATAACAATTATACAATTGCGCTCGGGCTATACCAAATGCTTACGCGTGAGAATATTTATAAGTATTTCACTCAGTTTTGCGCAGGTGCCGTTCTCATAGCGATCCCTATAACAATTTTGTTCATATTTATGCAAAAATATTATGTTGAAGGCGTCACGGGCGGGTCGGTTAAAGGATAGATATCGCGATCAAATTTAGTTTTTTATATATTTATATCGAAATTGTATTTATTAAAAATTTCTATCCCGACAGAATGGCAAGTATTTAAAAGCCTATTCATAATGTGATTAAATTGCTTATCAAAATTTTGGAAATAACAGACTGGCCGTCTTCAACTAAATAGTAAGTTCGATTAAATATGAATTAGGCACGTTCTGAAAACCCAATAAAGAGATATTTATTTTGGACTGATCGCAATTGATTTTTTGAGATGATATCGTATGAAGAGACTAATTTTTAGATAGCAATAAGTTTTGATATTGAATTTGTGTTTAGTAAAAAATTACTGATGCCTGACTTTAGGTAATGTAATGATGAGGGGATTTTATGAAAAAATTTGATTTAAGCAAAATTTCAAAATCAATTGTCGTTTTTGTAGTGGTAATGATTTTTTTGCTTTCATCTTGCAATAGCGAAGAAAAAATCGTAAAGGTCTCAGATGGCTTTCGTAATTATTATGAAATTTTTGTAAGAAGCTTTAATGATACAAACAAAGATGGAATTGGTGACATTAACGGTGTTACTTCAAAACTTGATTATATATCACAATCTGTAGGCGCAGACGGGATATGGCTGATGCCAATAATGCCGTCACCTTCTTACCACAAATACGATATAACAGATTATTATTCGATTGATCCGAAATATGGCAGCATAAAGGATTTTGAAAGTCTAATTGATCAAGCACATAAGCGGGATGTCAAGGTGATTATTGACTTGGTTTTAAATCACACATCTAATCTGCATCCATGGTTCGATAATGCTGTCAAAGCCTTATGGGAAGGCAAAGAGTCGAAGTATAGTGATTATTATAATTTTACTTTAGAAGATAAAGGCCAGGGATACAGCAAAATAACTGACAAATACTATTATGAATGTAGGTTTGTCTCAAATATGCCGGACCTTAATCTCGATAATCCAATGCTTCGCGAAGAAATCCTCGAAATCACTAAGTTTTGGATTGGCAAGGGTGTTGATGGGTTTCGCCTTGATGCCGTCACGTCTTTTTATACAGGGGATAATGCTAAAAATATTGAATTTCTTTCATGGCTAAATAAAGGAATAAAGGCAATGAAAACAGATGCTTATATCGTGGGTGAAGCGTGGTCAGATTCAGGGACAATCGAAGAATACTATAAAAGTGGAATTGATAGCTTTTTTAACTTTCCGTATTCACAAGCATCAGGTGAAATTGTTTCTGCTTTAAACAACCGGTTTGGCACGGATTATGCCAATAAATTGAAATTATGGAATAGTTCGATTGAAAAAATTAATCCAACAGCGAAAGATGCCATGTTTCTTTCAAATCATGATAATGGCAGAAGTGCAGGCTTTCTTATGCGAAATCCGGTTAAAGAAAAGATGGCGGCAGCACTTTATCTTCTTACGCCAGGAAATCCTTTCATATATTATGGCGAAGAGTTAGGAATGACTGGATCTGGCAAGGATGAAAACAAACGATTGCCTATGCTTTGGTCCCTTACCGATAAATCTGGCATAACGTCTCCTCCGCCTGGATCTACTCAGACTATTGATGGTATTAAAGGTGCAGACGAACAGATAAAAGACAATGAATCGCTAATAAATTATTATCGCAAAATCTTACTTATTAAAGAAAGAAATCCTGAAATTGCCAGAGGTAAAATTACTGTAATTGATGTTGGGCAAGCAAATAGAGAAGTTTGCGCTTTTGCGTGCACATTTAATGAGAAAAAGGTTTATGTTTTTCACAACTTATCTGAAAAAGATATTTTGATAAGTTTGGATTTACTTGATTGGAAGAATTTGGAAATCAGAGATTTTCTTGTTACAAACGCCGAGGCTAAGCCATTGCTAAAAAACGGCAGCATTACTCTACCCGCTTTATCTACAACAATATTGAGGTGAGAAGAGCCACAAAAACAACCTATTCCAATTGAAAAAGGGTCCACAACATCAATTATCCTTTCAACATGTCAATAGATACTTGTCTACAACGGCAACGAAATTCTGAAAAGTTATTGTTACTATTATTTTATGTAGATTTCAAAAAGAGGATTATAACAATTATCCTTTCAACATCTAACAATAGTGTTGGAAGTGAGATAGAGTGAAAAATATAATTGGCGGATTAATTCACAATCTCATTATTTGAATAATTGAATCAATGGCACAATGAGAAAATAATATATAGGTGGAACGAAAATCGAAGGAAGCAGATTCGCCGTTTTTATTTTCTTTATGTCAAGAACAGTAAGGCCTATGCCAACAATCAAAATGCCACCAATTATTGATATTTCACGAATAACTGCGGTTGTCAGATATGGTTCAAGAAATCCTGCAAAAAGAACAATGGTGCCTTGATAGATGAAAACTGCGACAGCAGAAAATATAACGCCAATTCCAAGAGTGGTTGTAAGAATCATAGATGTGACACCATCAAGAACTGATTTTGCAAAAAGCATGTTGTGATTTCCTCTAAGCCCGCTATCTAGAGAACCTATAATTGCCATAGTGCCGACACAGAAAATAAGACTTGCAGTAACAAATCCCTGAGCTATGTTGTGTTCGCCTTTACCTACTTTCTTTTGTAAAAACATTCCTATACGTTCTAGCCCTTTTTCTATCCCAAGCATTTCGCCAACAATGCCACCAATAACCAGACTGATGATGAAAAGAATAGGTTCACTATCAGGCTTTAATAAGCCTCCAACTGTGCTTGTGACACCGATAAAAAGCACAGATAGCCCAATGGCCTGCATTACAATCACTTTATATTTATCTTTAAGCCCCTTTTTAACGACGAGACCAACAAGACATCCTAATATTATTGCGATTGTGTTGACGTAGTTTCCAAGCATATTGCACCTTGACTTTCACTTTAATCGGTTTATAAAACTAAACACAAATAAGATTAATCGGTTTATAAAACTAAACATAAATAAGAATAATACGAATTCCTAAAAATTACAAGAAATAATTACTTGAATATTTGAAATAACTCAAAAGTATGTTATTATTTTTGTAATGTCAATTATCAATACTCCTATACTCAATATTGCAATTTTGGGGGTGGAGCCCTAAAAGACATAGAAATTGAAAATGCAATCGTTGGCGCAAAACAACTTTGTATCATAAATATAGCAAATTCTGAATTCAGAATTTTGTTATCAAAATATTTATATAGCGGATTTGAATATTATGCTGATTATTATGCCGCAGATTTTATTGATATTAATGGGAAAGTGATTAAGACTTTTAGGAATGGAATACAAGCATAAAATTTTTATTTATTATGAACTTAACACCACAATTTTCAATGAACTGATAATCTGGATGAAACAGTTTGATAACTCATGATACAAAAACATAGTAATTGAGAACTAAGAGAGTAAGGTGGTTTATATATTCAAATACATTAAAAAATTATTGAAAAAATTTGGGCCCGGTTTCGTTACAGGTGCGGCTGATGATGACCCCTCTGGAGTTACCACATACTCGCAAACAGGTGCAATATTTGGATTTACTCAACTGTGGTTGGCATTGTTTTCATTTCCTTTTATGGTTGTTATACAGCGTATGTGTGGTCGTATAGGAATGGTTACAGGCAAAGGCCTGGCAGGAACTATCCGTACACATTATTCGAAAAAAGTTTTATATTTTGCGGTTACACTACTAATTATCACAAATACGATAAATATCGGAGCTGATTTGGGAGCGATGGCTTCTTCTGCACAAATGCTTCTGGGTATACATCCTGTTTTTTGGCTTGTTATAATTACAGGGCTAATTATTGCGCTAGAAGTTTTTGTGACTTATAAGACTTATTCAAAAATCTTGAAGTATCTGGCTTTATCACTTTTTGCTTATGTAATAACAGCATTTATTGTAAAACCAGATTGGATACTTATATTAAAAAGCACAGTTATTCCTCAATTCCAATTTTCAGGAACGTATCTATTGAACGTTGTGGCAATTTTGGGAACAACAATCTCGCCATATTTATTTTTCTGGCAAACCTCGCAGGAAGTTGAAGAGGAAATTTATAGCGGGAATATTTCGGATATGGATTCTGAGAAACCTAAAGTTACGCGCAAAGGTGTCGCAAATATGAATATAGACACTATTGTAGGTATGCTATTTTCTCAGGCAATAATGTTTTTTATCATTGTTACTACGGCTGCAACTCTTAATGCGAAAGGTGTTACCGATATATTGACTGCGACCCAGGCAGCTGAGGCATTAAGGCCCATAGCGGGGAATTTTACATATCTTTTGTTTGCAGTCGGAATTATCGGTACAGGATTATTGTCGGTTCCAGTGTTAGCAGGTGCTTCGGCCTATGCAGTTGCTGAGACAATAGGATTAAAAGAAGGGTTAAGCAAGAAGTCTCGGGTGGCTCCAGGATTTTATGGAATTATTGCGGCTTCAACCTTGATTGGTATGTTGATTAATTTAGTGGGGATTGACCCGATAAAGGCTCTTTATTACGCGGCCGCTTTAAACGGATTAACAGCACCACCATTGATGATTCTGATTGTGTTGATTGCCAATAATAAAAAAATTATGGGCAAGTTTGTTAATAAGAGAATTAGTAATATATTAGGGTGGTCAATCGTTTCAATTATGTCAATAGCCGGAATTTTACTGATTATTGATTTAATTAGGGGACTTTTTAAGAGATGAGTATTGAAAATACCTGATTCAATATTATGGGATAACGAAAAATGTATCTAAAAATAGTAATTACAGATGATGTATATAGATTATAATCAGTGAATAAAAAAGCCCAGAAAGCCTTATTTAAAAGATTTTTCGGACGATTTGCGTGTCAGATGATCGAAATAGATACCTGAGTTTTATTGAACATAGGGAAGTTGTATTGGTCAAAAATTGAAACATAAGCTAAAATTCTGTTTTTACGCCGAATAAATAGTGCTGCTTTTTTGCCGAATAAATAGTTGACATAGTTTACCTAATGAACTATAATATGGTTAATCAGATAAACTATATTGTGAGGTGACGATTTTGGATGAATTAATTAAAGGTGCAGAAGTAATATCGCTTTTTTGCAGAATAAACATAAATACAAAGCGTGAATTACCTATTCGCTCAAGTGAAATGGGGCTACTTATTTTTCTCGTAAAAGAACAAGGCGAGCATACGCCTCTTCGTGTATCGGAGTTTTTCAAGGTGACAAAGCCAATGGTAACAGCTATGGTGAGTTCACTCACAAAAAATGAGTATGTCATTAAGGTAGCTTCACTAATTGATAAACGCAGCTTCATGTTAAAGCCGACAGAAAAAGCTATAATACTAGTGAACGAAACCTTTGATGAATACTATAAAAACATGCAATTACTTAAGGATGGTCTTGGCAACAACAATTTTAACAATCTAACCGAGCTTTTAAATAAAGCTAATGAAATTTTATTGGAGGAAAAAGAAAATGGGTAAATTGATGGTCACGGGCGCTCTCGGGAATGTTGGA
>JBBQKF010000094.1:0-10175 GCA_038326615.1 Saccharofermentanales bacterium
ACTGCAAGATTACTTTTGGAAAAAGAATAATCCTAACCATCTTGAAACAGTTTCACTCACAGAACTTTATGATACTGCTTACCAACCGAGAACACAAATAATTGATAATCTTCTTTCAGCTGGTGTGTATCTATTCGCAGGTGCTCCAAAGATAGGAAAATCCTTCTTTATGGCAGAGTTGGGGTACCACATTAGTAATGGGTTACCCCTTTGGGAATATCCAGTCCATCAAGGAACAGTCCTCTATCTCGCCTTGGAGGACGATTATTCAAGACTGCAAAAGAGATTGTCTCGAATGTTCGGTTTGGATAGTACAAACGATTTTTATTTTGCCACTCACGCTAAAAATCTAAAAGAAGGGCTTGATGGACAGCTTGAAAAATTCGTTAGAGAACACCCTAACACCAAGCTAATAGTTATTGATACACTTCAAAAAATCCGTGAGGTTGGTGGCGAAAAATATAGCTACGCAAGCGACTATGACATTGTAGCAAAACTCAAGCAATTTGCGGATAGTCACAATATTTGCATTCTCGCCGTTCATCACACTCGCAAGGAAAAATCTGATGATAGTTTTGATGAAATTTCTGGTACAAATGGGCTGTCGGGTGCGGCAGATGGGTCGTTTATTTTGAAAAAAGATAAACGCACTGGAAACGACGCCGTGTTAGAAGTGACTGGCAGAGATCATCCTGATCAGCGACTACATTTACTATTTGACCGAGAGCACTGTATATGGCAACTGACCGAAGCAGAAACAGAGCTTTGGAAGGAACCGCCCGATCCAATTCTTGAAGCTATTTTCGAGTTGGTAAGTTCAACTACACCTCGGTGGAATGGTAGTGCAACGGAGCTTATCGAAAGTCTCAAGCTTGAGATACAGCCCAATGTGCTGACAAGGCGGCTGAATGTCGGAGCGGACAGGTTATGGAATGAACATGGAATCCGCTACGAGTACAGCCGTAGTCACGCTGGAAGAATGGTAACGCTGACGCTTACCGATTCGTAAGTGCGACTTAAGCGTGACGGTGTGTCGATATTTTTGGGAGCGAGAGCGGTGCCAAAATTACCGTCACATCGTCACGGAAACCTCTCGGGGGAGCGTACCACTTCGTAGAGCGCATTGCATTTTTGATACGCAGTGTCGAAAGTGCTTTTGCGTTACTTTTGACAAAAGTAACAAAACCCGGCGTAACGCCGTATACCAGCTCAAAAAGAAAAACGAAAGGAGCAACAAATGAAAAGAAGTATAAGCGTAATGATGGGAAAAGGTTCAGTTAATCATAACAGTCGTAAATTTCACGCAGAAAATACGGATCCAGAACGTGCGTATCTTAACCAGTCGTACTGTAATGAATCCATTAAAAAAGTGTATCACGAACTGTTCGAGGAAGCACTAAAAAAACACAACACAGAGCAGACCAGAAGCGACCGCTGTATTGATGATTACTATGAAAAGATACGTACTGGAAAGCAAGAAAAACCGTTCAAAGAAATTATTTTGCAAATTGGAAATTTGAAGGATATGAACGCAAAATCAGAAAATGGTCAGTTAGCTGCAAAAGTTTTGGAAGAGTATATGCAGGATTTTCAAAACAGAAATCCGAATATGCGAGTGTTTTCCGCACACCTGCACATGGATGAAGCAACGCCACATTTGCATATAGATTTTGTACCCTTCACAACTGGTAGCAATCGAGGACTTGAAACAAGGGTTTCGCTAAAGCAGGCACTTGCAACTCAAGGATTTAGGGGTGGCAGTAAAATGGAAACCGAATGGAATCAATGGGTACAATCTGAAAAAGAACAGCTGGCAGTGGTCATGGAAAGACACGGAATCGAGTGGGAAAATCTTGGCACTCACGAGCCGCATTTGAGCGTTTACAATTATGAAAAACAAGAGCGTGAAAAGGAAGTGTCCCAATTAGGGACGGAAATCAGTGAAAGTCTGATGGCAATTGACCTGCTCAAAGAAAAAAAGGAAGGTGCCCTATATGAAATAAAAGATACCGAGGCTTCCCTCAATGAAGTCAAAGGCAGGCTTGAAAATCTACAAGATATGGAGTTGCTAATTGGGTCGAACATGGAAAAGTACGATAAAAATCCAGAATGGCAAGTGCCAGACCCGGGCACGTTGATGTCAGCAAAAACCTATAAGACCAAAGTGATTATACCGTTTGTCGCCAAGCTAAAAGAAGTGATTCGAAAAGTAATTGCACAATATCTGAGTCTAAGTAAATCATTTCAGGAACAACGGAATGCTTTGTTCAGTTCCAACGAAAAAATCGAGTATTTGAATGACCGAGTAGAAAATTATCATGATGAAAACAGTAGGCTGAAAGGAGTTGAAAATAATTTTGAAAGATTGAAAAAATTCCTTGGCAAGGACAGAACTGAGCAAATAATCAGAGAAGCCAAAGCACAAGAAAACCCAATAGTGCCGCCAAAATACAAAAAACAAGATTATGAAAGATAACAGGAGGATTTTAAAATGGAAAAGCACATTTATGATGAAACAAACGGTTTGAACTACACACTCGGCGAGGATGGATATTATTACCCAGACCTCGTTCTGCCAGAACCAAAACATGAAATCTGCAGATTCGGTCGGATGCATTTAGACTACCTGAAAAAGAATAAAAGAGCTGTTTATAACGAATTTCTTATTTCCGGTCGGTTGAATGAATATCTACATGACGTGGATTTACAGGCTAAAGAAATGTTTGATTTGCTTGTTAAACAGTATGCTGCAAGCCAAAGTGTAACAGAACAACTTAAAGCAGAAAATCAAATGGAGTGGGTTGGCAGGATGAATAATATTAGGGCTTGCGCCAAGGAGGTCGTGATTAAAGCAGTTGTACAGAGTTAAATTGGTTTGTTGTTAATAGCAATTTATAGGTTTATGATAGCAGTACTCTTAAAAGGTGCTGCTATCATTTCTAAATTAGCTTGACATTGTTCGCCCCGTAGAATATAATATAAAAGATAATAATTTATTTAGAGGTGATTTTGTGGGATATATGACAGCAAATGAAGCGGCAAAAAAGTGGAATATTTCACATCGTAGAGTTCAATTACTATGCGCCGAAGAAAGAATCAACGGTGTTTTTAAGTTAGGCGAAAATTGGGCAATTCCAGATGATGCGGAAAAGCCAATTGATAATAGAAAAAAGAAAGTTGAAGAAGATGATGAAAAAACAATAAATGTGATTGATCTTTTTTGTGGATGCGGTGGCTTTTCAAAGGGGTTTGCTCAAGCTGGATTTAATATTTGTTTTGGTCTTGATAACTGGAAGGATGCAACCGTGACTTATCAACGCAACTTCCCCAAAGCAATAATAAGTAACAAAGATATCACAAATATTAGTGGTAACGATATATTGAAATCTACAAATCTTTCTTCTGATGAAGTTGATGTGATAATCGGTGGACCTCCATGCCAAGGTTTTTCTCTTTCAGGCAAGAGAATGTTGGATGATCCAAGGAACAAATTATATAAATCTTTTGTTGATATTGTTGGTGAAATAAAGCCGAAAATATTTGTTATGGAAAATGTCCCAGGACTAATTCGCTTGTTTAATGGCAAGGTTAAGGATGAAGTGATAAATGACTTCGCTGAACTTGGATATGCTGTTGAAATGAAATTGCTATCTTCAGACGATTTTGGTGTTCCTCAACAGAGAAAAAGAGTTTTTTTCGTTGGTGTAAACAAGGCAAAGATTCTTAATACTGATAAGTTCATTTTTCCAACTCCCTTTTGTGGTTTGGAAACGAATATTCCGTATGTAACTTGTAAGGATGCAATCTCGGACTTGGATTTTGTTCCAGATGATAAAGCTATTGGAGAATGCGTGGAGTACGCAATCGAACCGCAAAGTGAATACCAGAAGCTTATGCGAAAAAACAGTTCCCATATACTCAATCATTCGATAACTATACATACAGATAGGACAAAAAGTATCATTGCAATGGTTCCGGATGGTGGAAACTACAAAGATCTACCAAAAGAACTTTGGGCGACCAGAAAAGTCAATATTGCATGGACGAGAATGAACAGTAACAAACCATGCTTTACTATTGATACAGGACATAACCACCATTTTCACTACAAAGAGAATAGGGTTCCTACAGTGAGGGAGTCTGCAAGGATACAGTCTTTTCCCGATTGTTTTCAATTTGTAGGGATTAAGACAAGTCAACTCAGACAAGTTGGTAACGCTGTTCCTCCGCTGCTTTCACATGCCATTGCGGAGCAAGTTTTACTGACATTAATAAAGGGGTAATTTTTCATGTATGACCATACAAAACAATATCGTTGTTCAATCATAAGGGGTAAGTCCCAAAAAGAAATGGATGATTTATTGCCTGCATATGCGAAAGTTATAGATGAAGTTTGCCCTTGTGTAGTCTATGAATTTGAACAACAATTTAATAATTCGATTGCGCACTATTTGCCTGAATCAAACAGGATAAAGAAAACTCTTGACAATCACAGAACTGAGATTTCTGGAAAACTTTTTGGTATGTATTATATTGCTGAAGATGGCATGGTGTACGAGTCAGAGAGAACTAAAAAATTCTTGGCTGATAATGATCAACCTGCTTTTTTTAAAGATATTTGCTATAAAATGCAATTTCCAAATGGTATGCAGAAGTCAAATACACTTCAAGATCGCATAGAAAACAAAATTAATATTAGACCAAACTCATTCATTTTAAGAGTTTTACAATATGCTAAAAATGCTGATATTTCACTTTCGAAAAAGGATATTGGGTATTATGTGCTTAATTCCTTAGATGTGCTGCAAGGAAACGCTGACCCTCTTGAAGTTATAACAACAATACAGGATGATAAGAGCAATGGTATTCAGCGAGATATTTTAGTTCCTGGAAAAGCGTCTTCATATACACATCAACATATAAACGAACAAATTAATTATCTCGAATTAGCAAATCTTATAATTGTAGATACTGACGGACAAATTCATATCAACCATCGAGAAACAGATGCAATATCTATTTTTATTGAGCAAGTGGATAAGGCTCCTTCTTTCGATGTATACTCATACGATTTAAGCACGGTTGAATCAAGGAAAGATTTTCAATTTGATTGGGATTATTATTTTTCAAGGATTTCAGACAAAGTTGATAGCTTTGAAACCACAGCTGCCGCGTTAGGAGTTCCAACAGACGAAAAAGAACAAGAGAAGAAAAAAGGTGTAAATCTGGTTGCTTTTGGCGATGAGGGCGAAGAGTTTGTATACAAATATGAAAAACAGAGAGTATCTGACTTTAGTTTTCGTCTTGCTAACAAAGTTCTTTCCTTGGGGAAACAAAAGGGATTAGGTTACGATATTCAGTCTGTTATTGCTGAACCCGGAGAGTTTGCTGAATTTGTAAAGTATATTGAAGTGAAATCTACAAAAAGAATCACAGCTCCAGATATGAATGATAGTCTTTGGATTGACACATTAAATATTACGAGAAATGAATGGGTTGCAGCACAACAGCATAAAGAATTTTACTCTATTTTTAGAGTGTACTTTGTCCGAGGTAGCATAATTATGTTTGTTCTAACAAATGTTGCCGAAAAATACAAGAATGGTAAAATTCAAGTAACACCTACTACTTATCGAGTGGATTTTGGTAATTCGGCAGTTGACAGTGTTATTTTGCCACAGTTTGCATAGGAGGGATTTATTTATGTATAAAGTTGTATCCTTGTTTTCAGGATGTGGTGGTGCAGATCAAGGTGTTGTCGGCGGATTTAATTTTAATAATAACCACTATGAAAAACTGCCGTTTTCTTTAGAATATGCACTCGATATTGATAGCAAGGCATTAGACACACACCGTTTAAATTTTGATTGCCCTAATGTGGTTTGTGATGATATTTGCAAAATCAATTCGGCAGAAATACCTGACCACGATATTTTAGTCGGCGGATTCCCTTGCCAGTCATTTAGTACGGTCAATCCGACAAAAGACCCTTTTGATGATAGGGCTAATTTATACAAACAAATGGTGCGTATTGTAAAAGAAAAGCAGCCTAAAGTTTTTATAGCCGAGAATGTAAAAGGACTGTTGACGCTCAGTAAAGGGCAAATAATTAGAAGTGTTATAGCCGCTTTTGAAGATGCTGGATATGTCGTTAAAAAGAAATTGATAAATGCTGCAGACTTTGGTGTTCCGCAAAAAAGGCAAAGAGTTATTATTGTCGGTGTACGCAAAGACATTAGTAAAGAATTCACTTTTCCATGTGAGACAAATCATAGAAATTGGATTCCTCTATCTGTTGCTGTTCCAGAATTAGCTATTAGTGATCAAAAATATTACTTTTCAGAGCGTGCAGTTGCAGGAATGAAAAACGCAAAAAACAATATGAAACGAGGATTAGCACAAAATCTCGACGAACCCTGTTTGACTGTAACAAGTCATTTGGCAAAAGTCAGTTTAAATTCTCGTGACCCTGTATTACTTGTTGATCATGAGAAAGAATTATATCGTCGATTCACCCCAATAGAGGCCGCTCGTATTCAATCTTTCCCTGATAGTTTTAAATTTTCTGGATCTGAAACGGATGCGTATAGACAAATAGGAAACGCAATTCCGCCAGTTATGTTTTGGCACATTGCAAAACAGGTGTCTGAACTGTTGTAATATTAATAAATAGTTTACAGCACTCGCTAAAGATTAGTTTGTTTTGTCTTATGTTCAATTTTCTTGGATGAATTATTGCTTATTTACAGGTATCGCAAATTTATGATATCAATATATACAATTTGTTAGGAGGTATAAATATGGCGGATGTTGAAAAATCAATACGATTAACCAAAGGAAACAAAGAGCAATATGTTTCATTTGCAGATTTGCGTACAGAGATATCTCAGTGTTTACAAATAGAAAATCTCAATTTTTTAATTGGTGCTGGGTGTTCCAGTTATTGTGATCCAAGCGGCGCTGAACAAGCTATTTCAACTATGGCAGGTCTCGCTCAGCGTTTTTATGTTAATAATCCAGATTTCAAGGTTGATAATAAAAATAAAGCAATAGATAAATTTCCTACAAATCTCGAAGCACTAATGAACCATTTAGTATCAATTGGCAACATTGCGTCATCTGACAAATCAAAGAAATCAATAAATAATAAAATAAACACTGTAAATCAGTTCATCTTTAACGAGATATGTAATGCTCCGCAATGCGTGGAATTGCTACAGTTATATAAAGAGTTTTTCTTGAGAATAGTCAAAAAGACTCGTCAGACGCCTGTGAACATATACACTACAAACTATGATTTATATAACGAAAATGCTTTAGATGAATTGGGATTCATGTATAACAATGGTTTTTTGGGTAGTGCAAGAAGAATATTTAATCCTAATTCTTATAATTATGTTGTAGTTGAAAACCTTAATTTAAGTCGTGATGTTTGGAAAAGCGTTAGCAATTTTATTAATCTGTATAAAATTCATGGTTCAATCAACTGGGTTAAAGAAGAAAATTCAACTACGGACACACCTCGTATTCTTGAAAAAGATATTGAATTAATAAGAAACAGAAAACAATTTGATTCGTTAATGATTTACCCTACTCCACAAAAAGACCGGACAACACTGATGGTGCCGTATTCGGATTTGTTCCGGATTATGCAGAACAATTTATTGAAACGCAATTCTGTTCTTATTTCAGTAGGATATAGTTTTAGCGATGAACACATAAACAGAATTCTCCTTAACGCACTTTCGGTATATGATTTTCGACTTGTCATATTTGGTGATTCACCTATGATTAAAAGGCTTAAAGAAATTGGCGATAATAGAATTTGGATAATCAACTCAGAAGATCAAATACACTTTTTTAAAAATTTCGTTGAAAAAGCTTTGCCGATATTAGATGACGAACTAAAAGAAGATATTCAGATAAAAAAATCAATCATGAAATTAGCTTTAATTTTAGGTGAAGAAACCAACAACTCCAATGACGGGGTGGAATATAATGAGTAATCGTGTAATAGGTAGAATTGTAACAATTAACCACAATAACATTATTGCGGAGCTTTCAATTGACTTGGGGAATTATGTTAGCGTTTACGATGGTATTCGATTTGTTGGTGAAATTGGTTCTTATGTTGCCATTGACGATATTAACAGAAGAATAATTGCTGAAATTACAGCCGTAGACGAAAAAAATGAAATGGCTTCGGAGCGACTCAATAAAGCTGGAAGTCGGCGGTATCTCAGAATAAGCTTAATCGGAGAAATATCTAATAATGCGTTTAACTTTGGTGTCACAAAGATGCCACCAATTTTCTCCGAAATAAAAATTATTAGTGAATCAGATTTACAACTAATGCTTGATATACAAGATGAATCTGAAGTTGTTGATGGGAATAAAACAAAACTTAAGGTGCTGCCTATCGGAAGATCTGTAATGTTTCCAGAATATGCGGTGAAAGTAAAACTTGATGAGTTCTTTGGATTCCATTTTGCTGTTTTTGGCAACACAGGGTCTGGAAAATCCAATACAGTTGCACGAATAATTCAATCAATATTCACAAAAAGAGATTATTCTGCATCAGGAGCGAAATTTATTGTTTTTGATTCAAATGGCGAGTACAAGTCGGCTTTTGAAAACATTCCGCAAGTAAATCCGGATATAAAAGTTAAGTTTATTAGTACAAGTGATTGTGAGGATCTCAAAATACAAATTCCGGTTTGGGCATTAAGTGTTGATGACTGGGCAATTCTTTTACATGCATCCGAAAAAACTCAAGTTCCAATTATTAGCAGATCACTTGAATTAATTCAATTATTTGATTCGAGTGAAAATGATACCAAAGCAAAAGAAATAAAGGACCATATAATCGCAACTGTAATAAGAGATATTCTGTCGGGTCCTGAAGGAGCTGCTACAAAAAGTGATAAAATAACAGCTATCGTCAAAAAATTTCAAAGTGATAATTTCAATTTGAATGCTATGATACCATTCGTTCCTTCAGCTGATGGTGTGTCATCAACCGATAATCAAATAACCTTGTCAAAGGCCCTAAGTGTTACTTATGCAAAAATGTATGCTACGGGCAATTTGATGGTATATTGCGAGCAATTCATCAAACCAAATGTGAATGATCTCATTGAAGAAAAGCGTATTATTCCATACTCTTTGAGGAGATTTATGGATACTGTTAAATTTGCAGTACTATATGAAGGTAGCGTTAATTCAACAAGCATTCATGAATATACAGCAACATTAATTACGCGACTCCAACATCTTATCGAAAGTGAACAAGGCAAGTTTTTTTGCGAAACAACATTTACATCCATTAAAGATTATATTGAGAGTATTATTGGCGATAATCAGTTGTTAAATATAGATATAAGTAGTTTGGATGATACTGCCACAGAGGTCATAACTAAGGTCTTTTCAAAATTGCTTTTTGATTATTTAAGAAGTCTTTCCCCTCGAAATTCTATGCCAGTAAATCTTATCTTGGAAGAAGCACATCGTTTTGTTCGATCAGATATGGATTATGGCGTATTGGGCTATAACATTTTTGAACGAATTGCAAAAGAAGGACGGAAATATGGTCTGCTTATGGGTATTTCATCTCAGCGTCCAAGCGAACTCTCAAAAACAGTAGTATCTCAATGTAGTAATTTTATTATACATAAAATACAAAACCCTGACGATATCCAATACATATCAAGAATGGTACCATATGTTAATCAGGGCATTGTCGATAGAATTACTTATCTACGACGAGGTTACGCTTTGGTTTTTGGAACAGCCATAAATTTACCAACATTAACAACGTTTGAAAAGGCAAATCCAACACCTAATAGCGGTAATTCGAACATTGTGGAAAAATGGTATGTATAGAAATGACAAATTGTTTGACCAAATGGTCAGATTCGATTATACTATTAGTGTAATAGAAGATGAACACGATCCCTTGATAACATTTTGATAACCAAAAGTCAGCTATTCCAAAATAATAGGGATATATGATATAAAGCAAAGAGGAAAACGCACATTTACTAATCAAATATGTTTAGTAAATGAAATGAGTTCCCGAGTGGGAGTAGTAGAGATAATACAAATAATGCATTAAAAAGGTAAACTATGAAAGAAGTATTAGCTAACAATTTAATAACACCCATTACACCTGGTGA
>JBBQKF010000095.1:0-10072 GCA_038326615.1 Saccharofermentanales bacterium
AGAAATGATGGAATTCACAAAGAATAACATCCTTAATCAAGCTGCTACTGCAATGCTCGCACAGGCAAATCAAGCTCCTCAGGCAGTTTTACAATTACTCAGAGGTTAATACTAAACTTCGTATATTTCAAGGAAGGGTCAGGGATGACCCTTCCTTGAATAAATATAAGTATAAATAATAAAGATATTTACGCAAATATAAAAATCAACACAAATATAGATATCAAAGCAAATATGTATATTAATGCAAATATGTATGTTAACGCAAACATATAAATTAACGCAAATATAAGTCTTATTAAAAATGAAAATAACATTAAAAAACGACAAAAACAAAAATATAAACAAAATAAGCATCAACGCAAACATATACAATATTAACATCAATATGCATTTTGAAGAGAAAATTTAAGCTGTTCTACATCCTACAATACTACAATACTACAATACTATGAAAAAAATTATTGTCAAAAAACAGTAATGAATATAATGCAATATCACAATTTTCAACATTTTCAACATTTTCAACAGGGGGTATCCTATGGCAATCAACTCAGTAAATAATTCATCAAAAATATTAGGGATGGCATCCGGAATTGATACAGAAAGTATTGTAAAAAATCTGATGCAGGTTGAACAGTTGAAGGTAAAAAAGTTTTATCAGCAGAAAACTCGTCTTGAATGGAATAAAGATGCACAACAAGAAATCCGATCTCTGATAAGTAAATTTAGAAATACAACAATGAGCGTCCTATCTCCAGAAACAAATATCAATAATTCCTCAGCATATAATACATTGGTGGCAACAATGTCACAAACAACATCAGCAGTTCAAATTACATCAACAGCTCTTGCAATACAAGGCCAACACAACATCGACTCAATTACAAGGATTGCAAGTGGATCGAATACACAAAGCAGTCAAGTTGTTTTAACATCTGGCTCAATAAGTACTAGTACAACACTAGAAAATCTAACTCTTGATACTCCACTTCAATTCGCTGGTACCGATTCTGACACAATTTCTTTTAAGTTAAATAACGAAGAATTTATTTTCAAGAAAACAGACACGCTTCAAACGGTTATTAATACAGTAAATGCCAGCAAAGCCGGAGTAAAATTTGTTTATTCAGAACTTTCAAATAAATTTAGTTTGCAATCAACAGCAACAGGAGCTTCAACAAAAATTGATATAATTAATAATTTAGGGAATTTTTTTGGAGCCTCATCTGCTATAAAAATATCTGATGCTATTATACAAAACGGACAAAATGCTCTTCTGAGAATTGATGGAATTGATGTTAGTCGCAGTTCTAATGATTTTTCTATCGACGGTATTAATTACAGTCTGATTTCTAGTTCTACATCATCAATTGGATTCAGAATAGATCAAAATTTAACAGCGACTGTAGATAGAATTAGTGCTTTCTTGAAATTGTACAACCAACTTGTAACAGAACTTCAAGACAAACTTTCAGAAGAAAAGTTTAATTCATTTAAGCCATTGACTGATACTGAGAAGGAATCAATGACGGAAAACGAAATTAAGTTGTGGGAAGAAAAAGCTAAAAGTGGGCAATTTCGAAATGACAGAAGTTTAACATCATTATTAAATAACATGAGAAGTATGTTTTTTGCTAAAGTTGATGGGGTCGGAAAGAGTTTATCCGAAATTGGATTTCAAACAGGATCATACAAAGAACAAGGAATTATTTATCTTGATGAAACGAAATTGAGAAAGGCTCTAAGTGAGAACCCGACAATTGTGTCGCAATTATTCATTAAAAGCAGCGCATCGCTTAGTACAGCAACAAAATACACCGAATCTGGATTGATTCCAAAATTGATTAATCAATTCAATAACTATAATGGACTATTTAAGGTATCCACAGCCAATCAGGACATAATTAAAGCCGATGATCGAATTAATATATTAAACACTCAATTGAGTAATAAAGAAAGCTATTATTATAAAAGATTTGCTGCAATGGAACAAGCACTGTCCTCCATGCAGTCACAAAGTGCCTGGCTATCAAAGCAGTTCGGATAAAAATATGAATTTCAGTATGGAAATTCGATTTGAATTTTATAACATTTATGTGAATAGGGATTATTGTTAAAGAGTTTCATTATATAATTCTTAAGGTATTACCTTGCTTAAATTAATAAATTGTTAGATCAAGAAGTATATAAATGGCACGGATGCCAAATACAAATTTTAAGGAGAAATTATATGCAAACAATGATTGGACTGAGAAGAGATGCAATGAATCAATACCGAGAGCAAAGTGTATTAACAGCAAGCCCCGGAGATTTAGTTGTTATGTTATACGATGGGTGCATTAAAAAAGTGAAGCTTGCAAGATTAGCAATTCATGAAAATGACAATGAGCAGAGTTGTAAGCACTTACTAAAATCACAGGAGTTTATAGATGAACTTATCAAAGGCCTTGATTTTAACTATTCATTATCGAATGATCTTTTAAAATTATATGATTTCATGATGATGGAGCTCATTCAATGCAATATAACAAAGGATGCCCAAAGACTTCTAGCAGTTGAACAGCTCCTGGAAGAAATGAAAATTACTTGGCAGCAAGCTGTGCAGCAGTGCAGAATGCAGCAACAAGTCAGCTTGGAAAGGTGCTAGAGAGCTTGATAGGGATAGTAAGATAGATAGACAAATAAAAATAATATTGTCATACTGAGTAAACGCTATAGTCATAACAAATATAGTTAAATTTAAATTATGAAACAGGAAGGTCGAAAGAATAGTGGATAGCAAAACAGCGGAAATCAAATTTTTATTGTCTTCGTTAAAGCAATATACAAATGACGCAATGCAATATTTGCTAGATGAAAATGAGAGTTTGTTAAACATCACATTAGAAAAAAGACAGCAGGTTATGTGTGCAATTGATAAAATAATGGAAACTGTTGATGATTCTAATTCTGTATCCGAAAACACGAATAATGCGAATAATGTAAATGATTTAACGAACCAAAATAAAGAGATATTTGACCAAATAATTCATTTGGATAAAGAATTAAATATTCTTGCTAAAAATAAGATGAATATAATTAAGGATGAACTTAAGTCAATCAATACGAAGAGAATTCTTAATAATTACACTAAAGAACCGGTTACAAAAACAAAGATGGTTGATATTCTTAATTAATATCAAATGGAGGCAGACAATGCAAATTAATCAAAAAGCGCTTTCAGAGAATTATTTTCAAACGGCACTAAAAAGTGTATTTGAGGTAAAAGAATTCGGAAATGATTTCGCATTGAAATTTGAACAAAAAATTGTATCACAAAAAAAAGAACAATTGATTGATCAACAAAGAGCCTTACTGCTTTTAGGACAAGAGATTTTAATCAATGTTAATATTGGGAAACTTCATCAGTATAAGCAGAAAATTTCTGAGTTTTTCGATTCTATATCAAAAGAAACATACTCATTTAGCGAAGAACGATTTACAGACAATAACGGTTATAACAAATATTATTCTATTATAAATACGGTTAATGAAGAACTTGACGACCTGATGAAGCTTACAAAGGATCAAGAGAAAAACCAGATTGAAATTCTATCCAAAATCGGGAACCTAAATGGAATGATATTGAATATTGTTATATAAAACATAAAAATAAAAAATGGCTATAGCGTTAACTTAGTAAAGGTTGAAAACTCTGTAGAATCATGCTAAAAAGAAGCAATTACAAATCGAGCTGTGGAAAAATTAATGCAAGCCACTTTCTTTGATAGTATTTGTAAGAAACAATTTAGTCCTACTGAGTGAACACTATAGTCTTAAAATAAAATTTCACTAATCAAGAAAATAATAGTAATAACTAATTTATAAAAAACTAGAAAACAAAAAGCTAAGATAAAAGTGAGGAAAATTTAATGAAAAAAGTTTTAGTAGTTGATGATGCAGCATTTATGAGAGTTACCATAAAAAACATGCTTGTGAAAAATGGATACGAAGTAGTTGGAGAGGCCGAAAACGGTAAAATTGCAATACATAAATACCATGAGCTGAGGCCTGACATAGTAACAATGGATATTACAATGCCCGAGATGGATGGACTTTGTGCTCTGAAAACGATAATCCAGTTAGATCCAAATGCCAATATTGTTATGATGACTGCAATGGGCCAACAAGGCATGGTAAAAGAAGCAGTTGTATCTGGAGCAAAAGGCTTTATAGTAAAGCCTTTTAAAGAAGAAACAGTATTGTCAGCTTTAGCAAAATTGTAATTTTTGAAAGAGGTACAAAATGCAGGATAATGAATTAGCTTATCGTGAATCCATGCTCGAGATTTATATGTTCGAAACAGTTCAAATGGTTGAACAACTTGAAGAACTTTTAATTGACATCGAGAAAGAAATGTCAATAGGATCAACAGCAATTAATGAAATATTTCGTATAATGCATACAATTAAAGGCTCATCAGCAATGATGATGTATGATAGTATTGCACTACTTGCACATAAACTCGAAGATTTATTTGCGCTCCTAAGAAACGGCGACAAAAAGGAAATCGATTGCCATCAGTTGACAGAAATTGTTTTACAAACTGTTGATTTTATTAAAGCTGCATTAAATAAAATTCAGAACAGGCAAGAGGCGACTGAAAGTAACGAAAGTATAATTCAGGCAATTGAATTGTTCGAAAAGAATCTAGACAATGAAGTACCTGCTTGCAATAGTTATTCAGCGCACATATTTTTTGAAGCTTCATGTGAAATGGAAAACATGAGAGCATATACAGTTGTTCACCAGCTTGAACCTGTAGCAAAAATTATTGATTATTCGCCATCAGATATTCTTGAGAATGAAGATAGCGCAATCCAGGTGATAAATGAGGGCTTCAAAATTTCATTTATTTCCGAAAAATCATATGATGAATTGCTCGAACATTTTGATCATACACTTTTTCTAGAGAAAATTGATTTACAGATTCTTCCTACTGAAATGGAAACAGCCACTAAAGAAACTAAAACTGATGCTTCTAATTTGCAAAATGGGGATTTGTCTTATAATGCAAACAACAATCCTAATAACAGTGAAATTACATTTGAAGAATTTGAAAAGATAAATAATCCAAATTCATTAAAGGAAAATAAGAGCCTCGATAGTTTTGGCATACAAAAAAACAGTTCTACAAATGGAACAAATCAGCAATCTATGCCAGATCTCTCTGAGAATAAAGACAATAAGAATTTAAATTCAAGGCAAAGTCTCATAAGCGTTAATGTTAAAAAAATGGACCAGTTAATGGATCTGATGGGCGAACTTGTTATTTCTGAAGCAATGGTAACAAACAACCCAGAACTTGAAGGACTTGAATTAGCAAGCTTCAGTAAGGCATCACGACAATTACGAAAGCTAACCGATGAATTACAGGACGTTGTAATGTCAATGAGGTTGATTCCGATTTCTAATACTTTCCAGAAAATGCAACGTCTTGTCAGAGATATGAAAAGAAAATTGGACAAGGAAGTAAACTTGGAATTAATCGGAGAAGAAACTGAAATTGATAAAAACATTGCAGATAATTTATCTGATCCTTTGATGCATATAATCAGGAATGCACTTGATCATGGGATAGAGGATAAAGAAACAAGGAAGATTAATGGTAAAAGTGAAACAGGTACCATCACAATAGAAGCTAAAAATGCAGGCGGAGATGTATGGGTAACGGTTAAAGATGATGGTGCAGGCCTTAGTAAAACAAAACTTTATAATAAAGCGAAAGAAAAAGGGTTAGTAACTAAATCGGAATCTGAATATACCGAAAAAGAAGTATTTAATTTCATTCTACTACCGGGATTCTCAACAAAAGATAAAGTAACTGAATTTTCTGGAAGAGGCGTCGGAATGGACGTTGTAAAAGAAAACATCAGTAAGCTTGGCGGTTCAATACAACTTGAAAGCAAAACAGGTGTTGGCACTAGCATGAGAATAAGGATCCCAATGACTCTTGCAATAATTGATGGAATCCTTGTCGCTGTCGGCAGCGAAAAATATATAGTTCCAACAACAGTAATACGTGAATCCTTTAGACCAGTAACGAAACAGATTATTAATGATACAGAGGGAAATGAATTGATAATGATTCGAGGAGAGTGTTATCGAATTTTGAGACTTCATGAGAGATTTGCTGTTGAAACAAAAGTCAAAAATCTTGTTGAAGGCATAATTGTAGTGATAGAGGATGAAGACCATTCATTGTGTGTGTTTGCTGATGAACTTATAGGAAAACAACAAGTTGTAGTAAAGCCGATTCCTTCCTATTTAAGAAAATCCCAGGCATTAGCTGGATGCACAATTCTTGGTGACGGAAATATAAGTTTGATTTTGGATGCTAAAGGGTTGATGGGCTAGTACGAAAATAATCCAGAGTTGTTAGTTTTTTATTACACATGATTACAATTTCATGTAGTATGAAATATAAAATTATAAGAAAGGCAGGGATGCGCCATGGCAGAAAATGATTGGAATGTGGAGCAAGAGGAAGATACCCAAAAAAATAAATTTCTTACATTCGCAATAGGTAATGAAGTATACGGAATTGAAATTAAGTATGTAACAGAAATTATTGGTATCCAACAAATAACACAAATACCCGAAGTGCCAAACTATGTAAAAGGGATTATTAATTTGAGAGGGAAAATCATACCTGTTATTGATGTTCGCCTTAAATTTAGAAAGGAGCCTATAGAGTATAGTGATCGTACCTGTATTATTGTTATAGATATTCAGACACTTTCTGTGGGTCTTATTGTTGACAATGTATCAGAAGTTCTTGTTATTCCAGAAGAAAATATCGTTCCTCCACCTGAGAACAAAACTGGTTTCTATAATCGATACATTAAAGGAATTGGAAAAGTAGGAACGGATGTTAAATTGTTGCTTGAATGCGGGAAATTATTAAACGAAGATGACTTAGGAACACTAGAAAGTTTGTGATAGTTAGCGAATTATACATAATCAAGTTTGAATTGTAAATAATCAATACTTCTGACTCAAAATTAAAAATTAAACGTAATAATGTATTAAATAATATTTAGGAGGAAATACAAAATGAAGTGGTTTTTGAACATGAAAATTAGTGTAAAATTATTGAGTGGCTTTATCTTGGTTGCATTGCTTGCAGGAACTATTGGCTTGATTGGCGTTGTCAATATTAAAACAATAGATGCTTCGGATACCGAGTTATATGAAAACATGACTGTACCGATAATGCTTATGGCAGAAATATCTACCGCTTTTCAACGATCAAGAGTTAACTTAAGAGATATGATTATAGCAAATGATCAGAAAACGATTCAGGATTACATTACAAGAATTGCTGACAGAAGAGCCGAAATTGATAAAGCTGCTAAGGACTTTGAAGTACTAATAATAAGTCAAAAAATGAAAGATGAATTCAAAATTTTTACAGAATCTAGAGCTGCATATCGTGTAGCAGTAGACGAAGTCATTAATCTGGCAAAAGAGAATAAGGATGCAGAAGCAGTTGCAGCGATAGCAGAAAAATCCGCAGCTGGTATTGCATCTCGTGCAGAACAAGATTCCATTGCAAAAATTATAAAAATGAAAGTTGCTGATGCAAAAGCAAAATCTGATTCGAATACGAAAACTGCAAATTCTGCTACCATTTTTATGATTTCAATTTTAATAGGTTGTATGACTTTAGCGGTTATAATTGGGTTCTTTATTAGTAGTATTATTAACAAACCGCTTAAAAAAGCAGTTGAAATGATTAAAGAAATGAGTCTTGGACACTTCAACACAAGATTGAAACTTGGGATTAAAGATGAAATTGGTCAAATGGCTGACACAATGGATATGTTTGCAGATGATCTTCAGATACAGGTAGTTGGAACAATGAAACAGATAGCAGCAGGAGATTTGTCAGCAAAAGTAGTAATTAAAGATGATAAAGATGAAATTGGGCCAGCCCTTGTTGCAACAATCTCTGCAATAAAAGAACTTGTAAGCGATGCAAACATGCTCTCTAAAGCGGCAGTTGAAGGAAAACTTGATACAAGAGCAGATGCCAGTAAACATAAAGGCGAATATGCTAAAATTGTCGATGGCGTCAATTTAACACTTGATTCTGTAATAGGACCACTAAATGTTGCGGCTGAATATGTTGATAGAATAAGTAAGGGCGATATTCCTGCCAAAATCACAGATTCATATAATGGCGATTTCAACGAAATTAAAAACAACCTGAACACCTGTATCGATGCAGTAAATGCACTTGTGGCAGATGCAGTTATGTTATCAAAAGCAGCAGTCGAAGGAAAACTTGATACAAGAGCAGATGCAAGTAAACACGGTGGTGATTTCGCTAAAATAGTAAATGGAGTCAATCAAACCCTTGATTCTGTTATTGGCCCATTGAATGTGGCTGCTGAATATGTGGATCGAATTTCTAAAGGCGACATTCCTGCCAAAATCACAGATTCATATAACGGCGATTTCAACGAAATCAAAAACAACCTGAACACATGTATCGGTGCAGTGAATGCACTTGTGGCAGATGCAGTTATGTTATCCAAGGCAGCAGTTGATGGAAAACTTGACACAAGAGCAGATGCAAGCAAGCATGGTGGCGATTTTGCGAAAATCGTAGACGGTGTCAACCTTACCCTTGATGCAGTAATCAAGCCAGTGCAAGAAGCTGCAACAGTACTAGATGAAATGGCAGCAGGAAATCTTAAGAAACGCGTAGTAGGTAATTACCAGGGAGATCACGCAGCAATTAAAAACGCTCTTAATGGAACACTTGATGCACTTGAAGGATATGTAAATGAAATTTCTGAAACTTTGACAGAAATGGCAAACTCTAATATGGCAGTAAGTCTTACTGGAGAATATAAAGGTGACTTTGCACCTATTAAAGAAGCATTGAATCTCATTATTGAATCATTTAATCAAATATTACAAGATATGAATAATGCAGCTGACCAAGTTGCTTCAGGCTCAAGACAAGTATCTGATGGAAGTCAGGAATTGTCGCAAGGTGCTACAGAACAAGCAAGTGCCATAGAACAACTAACAAGTTCAATCGGAGATATAGCTACGAAGACAAAACAAAACGCTATGCGAGCAAATGAAGCTAGTGAACTTGCAGTAACTGCAAAAGAACGAGCAGAGCAAGGGAATAGCCAGATGCAGGCATTACAAAAGGCAATGGAAGATATAAACTTATCATCAACAAACATATCCAAAATAATCAAAGTAATTGATGACATTGCTTTCCAGACAAACATTCTTGCTTTAAATGCAGCAGTTGAGGCTGCACGTGCAGGGCAACATGGTAAAGGATTTGCTGTTGTTGCAGAGGAAGTAAGAAATCTTGCTGCTAGAAGTGCAAATGCAGCAAACGAAACAACAGGTTTGATTGAAGGATCAATCCAGAAGGTTTCAGCAGGTACAACTATTGCAAATGGAACTGCAAAAGCTCTTGAACAGATAGTTGCTGAGGTTACTAAAGCTGCAACACTCGTAGGAGCAATTGCTGAAGCATCCAACGAACAGGCTAACAATATAAGTCAGATTAATCAGGGGGTAGAGCAAGTTTCACAGGTAGTTCAGTCGAATTCTGCTACAGCCGAAGAAAGTGCAGCAGCCAGTGAAGAATTATCTAGTCAGGCAGATCTTCTCAAAGAGATGATTGGACAATTCCAATTAAAGACAAAATCAAATTCGAAGTCAAGCAACAGACTTTCCGATGATTACTCTTCAGCCTATTCCGATGATTCTCATCGTGATAGAAAAAATACACAAAAGAGTAAATCAAAGTCAAAGCAAGTAATCGCTCTAACAAGCAGCGAGTTTGGTAAGTACTAAAATTTTGTACAAATAAGCTATGGTTCGGGTGTCGAAAATTAGCCGGATAGCTGTATGTGAAAAAAAGGACATGTTTTTCACACTCGAACCAACTATATTAATCCAATGGCATAACTGCTATTGAAAAGATCATTCTAAGTTCATTAGGAGACATCGTCCTGGGCAAATAGTGATTCAGGGCGATGTCTCCTAA
>JBBQKF010000096.1:0-9868 GCA_038326615.1 Saccharofermentanales bacterium
AAACTATTTTTTGACAGGGCACGAGTTATCATTAATTATTTGTGCTCTGCCAAGAAACAATTAAATCAAAAATTAAATGAATTATTTGATTATAATTCAAATAATGATAAATAGATTTAAACTTCGTCAAGATTTTGGGAATAGCGATAGAACGCTATGGGGGGACCAAATGAGGAAAGCGATGAAGCGTATAAAAAAGATATTTGAGCGTGAACAAGGTCAGGGAATGATTGAATATGCTTTAATTATTTCACTTATAGCAATCGTTGTTATAGCTGCAGTCATATTTTTCGGAAATAGCCTGACTGGGATATTTAATAATACAGCGCATTCACTATCTGATGCAGCAAATTGAAGAACATTACAACCGACTACCGAAGATATATAAATTTTCGGTAGTTATAGTCATATAATTAAACAATATCCGCTTAAATGAGTTAACAAACATGAAATTAATTGTAATAATTTATGGGGCAATTTAAGAATTATAAATTATTAAATATTAAGGGAAGGAGAATTAGAATGAAGAAGTTGCTATATCTTTTCAAAAAAAATGAAAAAGGACAGGCTGTCGTTGAACTTGCTATAACGATTCCCATTCTGCTTCTTGTGCTTTGTGCAATTATTGACTTTGGGTGGATATTTTCGAATAAAATGTTTATAACATACTCGAGTAGAGAAGGTGCAAGATACGCAACAGTTAATGCGACAGCTACTAACGCAGTGACTTTAATAACAAATAAGATTAAAAATACTGCGCCATCATACTTAACTAATAAACTGACTGTAACTGTTACATTTTCTAATCCATATGACATTAGATCTGGTGATGTAACAATCAAAGTTTCTTGCAATGTTAAAGCATTAACACCATTAACTGGAATTTTCGTTGAAAATCAGGATATTCCAATTGAGTCTATTTGTGTTATGAAAATTGAATGAGTAACTACTTTTTATTATTAATCGTTGATTCATTACTTATGAATCTTTGAAGATGGAGGTTTTATGAAAAATATTAAGAAACTTAAGAATTTTATTAACAAAACAAGAGATTTATTTTCTAAAGCCTCAGTTTTGCGAAATAATGAAAAAGGTTCAACTTTAATTATAATAACTCTCATTTTCACATCATTGATGATAATAACAGCACTGATTGTCGATTTAGGCATTGCTTACTATAAAACTGCGGAACTTGAGAATGCCGTGGATGCATCTGCACTTGCAGCCGGGCAATTACTTCCGATAAAAGAAGACAATCAAACTGCAATTCTCGCTATTAAAAATAAAGCAATAGAATATGCTACTAAAAACAGCATTACAAACATTACACAGTCAAATGTTGTTCTTAGTAATAAAGTTAATGGTTATTATACACAGTTAAAGATAACAGTTCCTACTCAATTAGAAACATCTTTTGCCAAGATAGTAGGAGTAAATTTCATAAATATCTCAAGAAATGCAACGGTAAAGTTATCGCCTGTTAAGCAAGTTGGAGATGTTGTCCCAATGTCAATAACTAAAACAAATCTTGACGCAAGTATTGCAAACAATTCTACTACTCATCTTGCATTGAAAGTTGGTGGCGGTGACGGCACAACAGGGGCTTTTGGAGCAATTGATCTTGATGGTGTAAAAGGTGGCGGTGCAAACGACTACAATTTGTGGCTTACATATGGTTACACAACTGCATTAAGTGCAGGGGAGCAAATTTATCCTGTTGAAACAGGAAACATGGCTGGACCAACAAATTCTGCACTAATTCAGCGATACAATTCATGTACACATTTTCCAAGTGAGGGTGGGTGCACACTTAATCATTATTCAGCAAATTGTAGTAGAATTGTTAAAGTTCCGGTGGTTGAATATATTAATAAACACAGTATAAAAATCAGAGGTTTTGCAGCTTTTGTACTAGAACCTTTTACAAATAGCGGCTATGTATACGGATCATTTATTAAAATGGTCATTTCTGGTCCTGTTTCCGACAATCTTGAATTTGGTGATGCCTTAGATTATGGTTTGTACTCTGCTAAATTAACTAATTGACAAATGATTGTAGAATCATAATATATCACAGACATTCTTCTATTAATGCCCAATTATATTCAGGTTATCTGAATTTTGAATTTCAATTATAATTTTGAAGCGCAATTTTAATAAATACCATTTATTATGTTTTCAAGGAACTATTATTGAATTTTAGATTATGTTAGATTAAATTTGTTAATGAACAATTAAAACCAAAATCTTTAGCAGATTATTAAAACATCACTAATAATAAAAACTAACATTTCAGAAAATAATATTGGAGAAAAAATTATGAAAAAAATCTATTTGGTAGCTGTAATTTTTGCCTTGTTGACGGGTATTGCAGTTTACGGTTTCGCAGGTGCTCTTGAGAAAGCCTCTAAAAGAGAATATACACAGGTTGTAGTTGCGATTGGTGAAATTCCTGAAAGGACGATTATCACAGCAGAAATGCTAGCTATTAAGGAAATTCCGTCGGAAGTTGTTTTACCAACAGCAATTAGAGAGATTAGTGTTGCAATTGGTCTTTTTACTGATAATAAAATTGACCCAGGAGAAGTTTTGTCATCATCAAAACTCCATACTCAGGGGGAGAAAACAGGTACTTTAAATTATTTTATTCCCGTAGGCAAAAGAGCTTTTACAATAAGTGTTGATGCTGTTTCTGGAGTTAGTGGGTTTATTTCTCCAGGGGATAGAATCGATATACTTGCGAATATGTCACTTGATAAAAAAGAAGGGGATGTTATTACTCAAGTAGCGACTTCCCTTATTTTGTCTCAAAATATTGAAGTCCTTGCGGCCGGTGCGAGTGTTAAAGTTGAACAAAATGGAGTTAATATTTCATATGCTACATTGACGCTTGCAGTTACGCCTCAGGAAGCTGTAATGCTTAACCTTGCTGCAGCTACAGGCATACTTCGTGCAGTACTTCGTTCACCACTTGATAAAGATATAATTGATGTTGCCCCAAAAACTCCAAAACTAGTCGGGAATACTTTGGGATAGGAATAGTGGAAGGGTATTATGGAAAAAATTAAAGTTTTAATTGTTGCTGATAATGATGACAAGAGATATGAATTAAAAACTATTTTGACAACTGAAGAAATTGCTATTGTCGCTTTTACTAAGACGGGAGCTGCTGTTCTAGACAAGACAACGAGTCTTCAACCTGAAGTTGTTGTTATGATGGGAGATAAGGAGAGCCACGATTATTCAGAGATTGCCGAAAGAATCTATATGAGCATTCCAGGATGTACGGTTTTACTACTAAGTGAAAACCTTGATGTGGAACTTGTTGAAAAAGCCATGCAAGCAGGCATAAGAAAAGTTTTGCAGTGGCCTTGTGATCAAAAGACACTTCTAGAAAATATCCGTTTGCTAAGTAGCGTCGAAAAAATGCGTAATATGAACTCCAAGCAAAAGCGCGTTAGTTGGCAATCCAAAGTTGTAACAGTTTTTGGAACTAAGGGTGGTATTGGCAAAACAACCGTTGCAACAAATCTTGCAGTTGCTCTTTCAAGAAGCGGCAAAAAAGTAGCCTTACTCGATCTTGATTTACAATTCGGAGATGTGGGGGTTTTTCTCGATCTTGAACCTAAAGATTCTATTGCTGAGTTAGTTCAGGAAAGAAGTAATTTCGATATCGATACAATTAAAAGCTATATGGTCTTGCACTCATCTGGAGTAAGTGTGTTATGTGCACCTAAAAGTCCAGAATTAGCTGATGTTGTTACGGGAGATCATATAGAGAAAATAATAAACACGATGAGACCATATTTTGATTATGTAATTATCGATACAGCACCACAATATAATGATTGTTCAATTGTTGCAATTGAAAATTCAAATTTAGTGCTATTCTTGATTGCGCTTGATATATCTACTTTAAGAAATGCAAGAATAAGTTCTGATGTTTTTGAAACATTGAATCAAAAGGACAAAATGAAAATTGTTGTTAATCGTGATCATGAAAGCGGAATCAGCATAAAAGATGCACAAAAAGTCTTGGGAACAGAAATGTTTATGAGAATCCAAAGTGACTGGAAAACTGCGATTAATGCCTTGAATAAAGGCGTGCCGGTAGTTGTTGATGCACCTAGGACAGCAATCGGGCAACAGTTTATGCAACTTGCAATTAAAGTAAACGAGTTAAAGATATAACGATAATAATAGTAAATAGTAAATAGTAATAGTAAATAGTAATAGTAATAGTAATAGTAATAGTAAATAGTAATAGTAAATAGTAATAGTAATAGTAATAGTAAATATTAATGGTAAATAGTAATAGTAAATAGTAATGGTAAATAGTAATGGTAAATAGTAATGGTAAATAGTAATAGTAAATATTAATGGTAAATAGAAATAGTAAATAGTAATGGTAAATAGTAATAGTAAATAGTAATGGTAAATAGTAATAGTAAATGGTAAATAGTAATAGTAAATATTAATGGTAAATAGTAATAGTAAATATTAATGGTAAATAGTAATAGTAAATAGTAATGGTAAATAGTAATGGTAAATAATAATGGTAAATAGTAATGGTAAATAGTAATAGTAAATATTAATGGTAAATAGTGAGATTGCTCGATGATAAAGAATAGAGTTAACAAATATAACGGGATGAGATATCGAATATATTAAATATATTTAGAGCATTAGGTTGCTGAAAGGAATTTGTAAATGGGCCTTTTAGAAAGAATTGAAAAGCAACGTGTGAATCAAACTGGAGAAAGCAAGTCTCTCGAAGTGGTTAAAAGCCAGAATGTTTATGTAGACGAATACAGAGATATTAAAGATCGTGCACATAAAGGCGTTATTGAAGCAATTAATAAAAAGATTACTGAAAAAGGGCAAAGTGATTCTTTATTAAGTGATCCGGCTCAAAGTGATACTGTTAGATCTTTGATTGAGGAGATTGTTGAACAGGAAGCCGAAAATGTATCAAGGTCTGAGAGAGGAAAGATTGCACGCGAGCTTTTCGATGAAGTTATGGGCTATGGTCCACTAGAACTGCTTCTTAAAGATGATTCAATTTCTGAAATTATGGTCAATGGGCCACATCAGGTTTACATTGAACGAGCAGGTAAACTTGAACTATCCGAGGTTGTTTTTAAAGACAATGAACACGTTATGAATATTATTGATAGGATTGTTTCTTCGATTGGCAGACATATAGATGAGGCCAGCCCAATGGTTGATGCAAGACTGCAGGACGGTTCACGTGTAAATGCAATTATTCCACCACTATCTTTAATTGGTCCTGTTATTACAATCAGAAAATTCTCCAAGAAGCCAATGACAGCGCAAGACCTTATACGTTTTGGTTCAGTTTCTCTAAAGATGCTGTCATTTTTAGAAGCCTGTGTCAGAGGTAAACTTAATATTATTGTTTCAGGAGGTACTGGAAGTGGTAAAACAACTCTTTTGAATGTGCTTTCTGCATTTATTCCAGAATCAGACAGAATTGTTACTATTGAAGATGCAGCCGAGTTGCAGCTTAGACAAAAGCATGTTATTACTCTCGAAAGTCGTCCTGCAAACCTTGAAGGAAGAGGGCAGATTTCAATCCGGGAGCTTGTAAAAAATGCCTTGCGTATGAGGCCTGACCGAATTGTTGTCGGAGAAGTACGTTCGGGCGAAACGCTTGATATGCTTCAAGCGATGAATACAGGACATGATGGGTCTCTAACCACTGCTCATGCAAATAACCCACGAGATTTGCTTTCAAGACTTGAAACTATGGTTTTGATGGCAGGTATGGATCTTCCAATCAAAGCAATCAGAGAACAGGTGTCTTCAGCAATTGACATTGTTGTACAGCAAAGCAGAATGCGTGATGGAACAAGAAAAATCATTAGTATCTGCGAGGTTCTCGGCATGGAGGGCGAAACCATAACCATGCAGGAAATATTTACGTATGAAACCGACGGTCAGATGGATGCTAACGCTAAATTTAAAGGCAAATTCCACTCAACCGGAGTAAGGCCAATGTGCATTGAAAAAATCCGCAACAGTGGAGTTTTGGTGAGTGATGACTGGTTCAGGGAATAGAAAAAGCTCAAATGGATGCGAAAATGGATTTGGGCTAAAGAGGGTTTGTATATGGAATTGATTTTTATTACAGTTTGTGCTTCTGTTTTTGTATTTGCTTTAGTCGCAGTTATCGCATCAATATTCATGCGCGAAAAAATAAGGATGGAAAGTCGCTTGAATCGAATCTCAGCAAATCATGATGTGCAGATAAGAGTTGAAAGAAAAAGAAATAATACTAGTTTTATAAATAATATTTCTTGGCTTTTTCATGGTGAGGTTATTAAAAAAGTCTCAAACGATCTTGCACTTGCAGCGGTACCGCTACGTGCTGAAGAATTTATTATAATATGGCTAATGACATCACTTGGACCTGCCAGTCTTATCGCATTGTTCAAATTTAATATTTTTGTCTGTGCAGCACTAATCGCAGCAGGACTGCTTATTCCACCGATTATTCTTGGAAGCGCTAAGAAAAAGCGGATGGCTCTTTTCGACAAACAACTTGGAGACGCATTATCGATTATGGGGAATTGCCTCAGAGCAGGATTTTCTTTTAATCAAGCTCTTGAGAGTATTTCAACAGAAATGCCAGATCCTGTTGCCAAAGAATTTTTCAAAGTGACACGAGAAATACGGCTTGGGCTTGCGATGGAAAAGGCATTGATGAACATGGTAGAACGACTTGAAAATAAAGATCTTGAACTTATTGTTTCCGCAGTTCTTATTCAAAGACAGGTTGGTGGTAATTTATCTGAAATTCTTGATAGTATCGCTGAAACTATTAAGGAAAGACTTAATCTTAAAGGCGAAATCCGTGTTCTGACAGCAACAGGAAGAACTTCTGGGATTGTCGTTGGAATGTTGCCAGTTTTTCTTATGGGTGTATTAATGCTAATAAACCCTGGATATGTAAGTATGTTTTTTAATACACCAATAGGAATTGCAATGCTTATTGTAGGAGCCATACTTGAAACAATTGGATTTTTGTTTGTTAAAAAGATTGTAGATATCAAATTTTAGCGGGGAGATACTTATGGAATTATTAGCGTTATTGTCTGGAATTCTAATATTTATAATAGTTCTAATCCTGTTAGGACCTTTCGGGGACAGGATTAAACACAAGAGAAGAAGGCTTGAACAGATTGAGGGAGTTTTCAATCGCAATGTGGATGAGGAATTGTCAAAGCCTTTCTCTCAAAGATTTCTATATCCTATAATGTTTAAAATCCTTAAAGGAATTTCACATCTTGTTCCTAAAACTCGAAAAGCAACCCCTGGGAATAAACTTGAGAAGGATCTTAAATTAGGTGGCATAACATTGTCGGTTAATGAATTCAAGGCAATAAGATTAGTAGTAATGATTTCTTGCATATCTTTTTCCTTGCTTCCTGCTGCAATACGATCAATCCCATTGCAGGCAAAGGCTTTGATATTTCTATTTGGCCTTGTACTTGCAATATTAGTACCGCGCTATTATTTGCAAAGTTCAATAAAAACACGACAGGGGGCAATAAGGAACCAACTTCCAGATATTCTGGATTTGCTAAGTGTTAGTGTGGAAGCGGGGCTCGGGTTTGATGCAGCTTTGCTTAGAGTTAGTGACAGGTCAAATGGACCTCTTATTGATGAACTTATAACTGTTCACCGAGAAATGCAGATGGGCAGGCCAAGAAGAGAATCACTTAAGGATCTTGGTGAAAGGAGTAGTGTTGGGGAACTAAAAATATTTGCAAGCTCAATAATTCAAGCAGATATACTTGGTATTTCAATAAAAAATGTATTGAAGACCCAATCCCAACAACTAAGGTTATCGAGGAAGCAAAGAGCTGAAGAGAAAGCTATGAAAGCGCCAGTAAAAATGATGTTACCTCTAGTTATTTTCATATTTCCGGTAATTTTCCTGATTTTACTTGGGCCATCATTAATACAGATAATGGACACATTTGGATAATGTGTCCAGCAGCTATAAAATTAAATTACAAGACTATAGTGTTTACTCAGTATAACCAGATATTCTTGATTATATAAAGCAAGAATGACCTGTAACTACCTAATTTGATATTGTAAAAATAGTGATTTCTCAATTATTTCAATAGAATAACAGTTTATAATACTTACTGAGTAAACGCGATAATCATTTTAACATATTTTGTAAAATAGGTTAAAATGAACGAGAGGAGATGGCTCATATATGATTTACCGGGTTCTTATGGATGGAGAAGAAATTGCTGGGCGGGTTCATATTGCAGATACTTTCATTAAACGTTTCAAGGGATTATTGTTTAAAAAAGTACTTGAGGAGGAGGAGGGTTTGTTGATTAATCCATGTAGTCAAGTACACACAATAGGTATGAATTTTAGCATTGATGTTGTTTTCTTGTCTACATCAGGAGAAGTTGTCCATACACAGGCCGATATGACACCAGGAGCAGTCAGTCCTTTTATTCGAAATTGCCAGCAGATTCTTGAACTGAAAAGTGGTATAATTGAAAAAAAGGGCATTATCAAGGGGAAAAGGATTGCTTTTGATCCAATTAGTGCTGATGTATGAAAAGGAGAATGGAGTTTATGGGTGAATCAAAAGACATTATTTATGAAGATATGAAAGACCTTCGTTCAAAATCTTCTGGTGAAGAGATGGTTGCTAAATTTAACAAAGAGCTTTTCGGTGGGCTGAAGAAAAAGGAAGTTGACAATTATATTGATTCCCTTACCAAACAATTTAACAGAACTGACCTCGCATACAAAGAAAGAATTGACGAATTTACGACTTTTACTGAGATGTTAACAAAAGAGCGCGACGATGCTCTGCTACAATTACAGAAAAGAACACTTGAGCTTAAGGAAGCAAGAGATGAAGTTAATGCATTAATTGAGGAACGAAATTCAATTATTAATACTAAAGAAATGGAAAATCAGGAAGAAAATGAGCTTCGCGAGTCTTATAAAGCTCAAAAAGAAGATTCAATTATGAACTTGTCCAGGGAAAATTATCTACTTAAAGAAGAGCTTGAGAATATGAAAGTCACCAGAAATTCTTTTGCAGGTGAAAATTCAGTTCTTAAAATGCAGATAGAAAATGCAGAAGAAAAGGCTTCTTCTTTCAAAAATATTAACGAAGAGGTTAAGGAGAATTTAGTTTTACTAAACTCATCAATAAGACAAGACAGTATGAAAAAAAGTCTTCTATTATCAGAGTATTCAGAGAAACAAATGTATTCAATTGAAAGAACATCAAATAATCTGAGTGAAATCCTAGCCTCTATGGAAAGCATGAAGAAGGAAGTCATAGGGCTTTATGAGGAGTTTAAGGATAATAAGTTTATGGATTTTACTCCAGGAGTTATTCCGAAATCTGAATAGCGTTGTAAAACGCCGAATGAATTGGACCCCCTTTTTAAAAATGACGGACGTGAATTGAAGGATGATGACGCTTTTACTTTAATGTAAGGCGCACCAAACCTAATATCTTGTCCGTCATTATTTATTTATTTATTTATTTATCTATCTATCTATCTATCTATCTATCTATTTATCTATTTATCTATCTATCTATCTATCTATCTATCTATCTATCTATCTTTCTATCTATCTTTCTTTCTTTCTTTCTCATTCTCTTTCTCCTTCTCTCGCTCTTCCTCTCTTCCTCTTTCTCTTTCTCTCTCTTTCTCTCTTTCTCTCTTTCTCTTTCTCTTCCTCTTTCTCTTCCTCTTTCTCTTTCTCTTTCTCTTACTCTTTCTCTTTCTCTTTCTCTTTCCTCATTCTTGGAACACATAGCAAACAACACACTCCAACATATAATTTG
>JBBQKF010000097.1:0-9411 GCA_038326615.1 Saccharofermentanales bacterium
TCTTATCATTAGAAAGAAGACGATTGTCTTCAGTTGTTGTTTTGTCAGAAAGTAGCGTTTTAAATGACTCGTTTTTTTCAAAAGCAAGTGAAGCGCACAAAGAATCATCCGCGCAAAGTAAAACTTTTGCATTTACCGCCTCCGTAATTCCTTTGCGAATGTACTCCCTCGTTTTTGAAAGTTCTCCATATCTGTCAAGCTGATCCCTAAAAAGATTTGTTACAACTATTATTTCCGGATTCAATTCTTTTGCATATTTGCCAAATGCTGCTTCGTCAATTTCAATAACAATCCGTGTTTTGTTATTGCCCTTATTTTTATGCTTGTCATTATATTTGTTACTATTTATATTTTGATTCTTATAATTGTCTCTATCTATGGCTTTTTCTTTTTTATTATCCTTATCTTTATCTTTATCTTTATCTTTATCTGTATCTCTAGCTATATCTCTATCTCTATCTATATCTCTAGCTATATCTCTAGCTATATCTCTAGCTATATCACTATCTATAACTCTAGCTATATCTCTAGCTATATCGCTGCCTATGTCACTGTCTCTATCTTTATCATTGCTTCTATCTCTATATGTTTCTTTATCTGCATCTCTACCTAATGTTTTATCACTTTCTTTATCTCGATCTTTATCTATCATTTTATCTGCGTCTCTACCTTTATTCTTAGCAAGAATCGGAAGGCCTTCGATAAGCGCCGAAACTACACCTGATCCAAGGTTGGCTCCTGAAACATTTGTTATTACTTTATAACCTGCTGATTCATAAATCGAGCAAAGCATTCTTGTAGTTGTTGTCTTTCCATTTGTTCCTGTAATTAATGTGACATTGTAATTCTTGGCAAGAAAAGAAGGAAGCCTTTTATTAATTTTAAGGGCAATTTTCCCAGGAAGGGTTGTCGCATTTTTCCCAAGCATTCGCATAACGCAAATAATCATTTTACCCAAAACCATTAAAAGGTTATTGCCAATATTGCTCAATAATTCTTTCAAATTTTCGCTTACCCCTTTCGAAAATTAATTACAAAATTGCCCTTTAACATATAATAAATTTAGAATTCTATTGCATCTTTTGTTTCAATTCCAACTTAAATCTCTATTGCAACTTATGCCTTCATACCAACTATAATATCGATTACAACTTTCTATTACTTCAATTTCATTCGTTTCACAATTTTCGTCAGTTGCATCAGCTGCACAAGCCTTTTCGGTTTTATCTGTTTTAACGGTTTATCAATTTTATCAGTTTAATAAATTTTATCGGATTTTTAAAAACTCTTATGTCTTTCAGCGCATAGGTTTGGTAATCTAACAACCTGTGAGTTATCGATTACTCAAAGACTCACCTTATTATATTACAAATCAATAAATAAATCACCTGATATCATTAGAAAATGAATATTAGGTGATCATATTCGTGATAATATTTCTAAAGTTTATTTGCATATATGTTTGTGTTTTGTATGGTGCGTAAATAATGTGTTTCTATTTAAGACGTCTATTTTTCATTTTGCTTACAAAACGTTCAAACAGGAATTCCGTGTCCTTTGGTCCGGGCGCACCCTCAGGATGGAACTGGACTGTAAAAATATCTTTTCCAATGTATTCAAGACCCTCAATGGATTGATCATTAATATTTATGTGGCTTACCGTAGCAACTGAAGGATCAATTGAAGATTCTGTCACACAATAACTATGGTTCTGAGAAGTTATAAAGCAACGGTCAATTGTTAGGTCCTTTACAGGATGATTAATTCCGCGGTGACCATATTTCAGTTTGTGTGTATTGAATCCTACTGCAAGTGCCATTAACTGGTGACCAAGGCAGATCGCAAATATTGGCGTATCGCTTTCATAGAGTTTCTTGATTTGTTTAATGGCAATGTCGCACTCTTTCGGGTCGCCAGGGCCATTCGACAGCATTATTCCATCTGGATTTGATGCAAGGATAGTTTTTGCATCTGTGTCCCATGGATACCATGTAATATCACAGTTATACTTATACAAAAGTCTTGTTATATTTGATTTTGCACCGAAATCCATCATTGCTACTTTATAAGGTTTGTCTGTAACTTCACTTCTGGTTTCAATTCCTTCCATTCTGTCATGATTTCTGTCTTTAGGACCCAAATCACCTATTGCGTATTCCTTGATTTCAGAAATGCTAACCACTGGGACTTTGCTCTTACACACAAATTCATGGATCTTAGACAGTACTGCATCAAGGTCTGTTGGTTGCTCACTTGTCAGCATTCCCTTCATTGTTCCTTTTTCGCGGATTGTCAAAGTCAAAAGCCGTGTATCAACTCCTGTGATTCCAGGTATGTCATAATATTTAAGGTATTCATTTAAATCCATGGCATTGCGTGGATCGTTTTGCATTGGTGTAATATTGTGCAAAACAAAAGCTTCGAGCCAGGGTCTTTTTGATTCACTGTCTTCTTCAAAAATGCCATAGTTTCCTATAATCGGCGAAGACATTACAACACCTTGCCCAGCATACGAAGGGTCAGTCAAGAGTTCGATATAACCTGTAACAGCTGTGTTAAAAACCATTTCACAGATGACATTTCTATCAGATCCGATTCGTTCTCCTACAAAAACCTGCCCGTCTTCAAGTATAAGATAAGCCTTCATTTAAAATCCTCCATAAATTTTTTAAAGTGTCACAGAAAGCCATTTGTTTATTTTGTGTATTTTAGCATCTCATAAGAATTTATGCAAGTTTATGCTAAGAAAGTTTCGTTTTTCTAAAGACTCAATACATACAAAAAAATTGGCGCTCCGAACAGGAATCGAACCCGTATCAACGGCTCCGGAAACCGTTGTCCTATCCGTTGGACTATCGGAGCATTGCCACTGTGACAAATAATATATTAATAAATTCATTTGCCTCTACAATTTGTTCTAAGCAGTGTTTTCTTGCTTCCGGACAAGAATTTGGCAAATATTATAGCTTTTGTTTCATTAATTCATATTTGTTCAATCAAGAATTCTACATGAAATAATTAAATATTGCAAGTTAAGCTATCAGGTAATTGATTATATGTTTTTTTGCAATAATAATCAAGGGCTAAATATGCAGTTTCAATACGGCTACCGAATAACAAGTGATAATGCCTTATTGTAACATAAGTGATTATTCTTATAAATTGAAAATAATAATATAATTGAACCTCAAGATATCAAGGCACCGAGTGGATGTGCAATTCCTGATTTTACAAAACGGCCCTATGCATTTTTCTGCACAGAGCCGCATTCTAAACCTAGATACTATTATTCTGTATAAACATATTTTTTGTTATTAAATCATGAAAAGCATATCGCCATATGTTGGAAGTGGCCAAATGTCTGCATCTACTATAACTTCAAGCTTATCTGCTGCTGCACGTACAATTGCCATTTTTTCGAATACATCAAACCTGACAAAACTTGCATGGTCGTATGAATCTCCGTGGAATGATGTTGCTTTTGCAACAGATTTTTCGAGTATTGCAATGTTTTTATTTAATTCACCAATCAATGTTGTTACTTCTTTAATTAATCCCATCTGAGCTGAGACATCAAGGCTTAAATCAACTGATTTAATTACTGAAATATTTGATGCAAGATCACCAGCAAAGTTAATTACTGCAGGCATAATCTGACGCTTTGCTATATCAAGCATTGCGAGAGCTTCAATATTTATTGTCTTAATATAGTGTTCAAGAGAAATCTCATATCGTGATTGCATTTCAACTCTGCTAAGAACACCATGTTTTTCCATAACAGCAAGATTTTTCTCGGCTATTATTGCTTTGATAGATTCTACAGTTGTTTTAATATTAGGCAATCCACGTTTCTCAGCTTCTACTACCCATTCATCAGAATATCCGTTTCCGTTGAAAATTACTCTGCTATTGTTTTTTGCAACATCTACAAGAATGTTTAAAACTTCTGCTTGAAAGTCCGTTGCTTTCTCTAACCTGTCTGCAAACTGTGAAAGAATTTCAGCAACAATTGCGTTTAATGTGAAGTTACATTGTGCAATTGACATTGAAGAACCGACCATTCTGAATTCAAACTTATTCCCAGTGAAAGCAAATGGAGACGTTCTGTTTCTGTCGGTTGCATCTTTTGGGAACTGAGGAAGCGATGAAACACCTAATTGCATGTGTCCGCCGCTCTTAGATGATGTAACTTCTCCTGCAGCCAATTGTCCAAGTATATTTGAGAGTTGGTCACCGAGGAATATAGAAATTATAGCTGGAGGAGCCTCGTTTGCTCCAAGTCTGTGGTCGTTTCCTGGAGAAGCTGCAGAAACTCTAAGGAGATCAGCATATTCATCAACAGCTTTAACTACTGCGCATAAGAATACAAGAAATTGTTCATTTGCATGAGGAGTATTGCCAGGCTCAAGCAGGTTTGCGCCTTCATCTGTTCCCATTGACCAGTTGTTATGCTTACCTGAACCGTTAACCCCAGCAAATGGTTTCTCATGAAGGAGGCAAACAAGACCTTGTCTTAAAGCAACTTTTTTCATTACTTCCATTGTAAGCTGATTGTGATCTGTTGCAATATTTGTTGTTGTGAATATTGGAGCAAGTTCGTGCTGAGCAGGAGCAACTTCATTATGTTTTGTTTTAGCTGATACACCAAGTTTCCATAATTCCGTATCAATTTCCTTCATAAATATAGAAACTCTTTCTTTGATTGTTGCAAAGTATTGATCTTCAAGCTCCTGTCCCTTAGGAGGCATTGCACCAAAAAGTGTTCTTCCTGTGTAGATTAGGTCTTTTCTTTGTTCAAATAAATCTTTATCGATAAGGAAATATTCCTGTTCAGGGCCAACAGTTGTTATAACTTTTGTTGCTGTTGTATTACCAAAAAGTTTTAAAACTCTCATAGCCTGTATATTGATAGCTTCCATTGAACGAAGAAGTGGCGTTTTCTTATCAAGCGCTTCTCCTGTATATGAGCAGAAAGCTGTAGGAATGCAAAGTGAACCGTCTTTAATAAAAGCAGGTGATGTGCAATCCCATGCGGTATATCCTCTTGCTTCAAAAGTTGCGCGAAGTCCGCCTGAAGGGAAAGAAGATGCATCTGGTTCGCCCTTAATTAGTTCTTTTCCGGAAAATTCCATGATAACTTTACCATCAGCGGTTGGTGAAATGAATGAGTCATGCTTTTCTGCAGTAATTCCTGTAAGGGGTTGAAACCAATGGGTAAAGTGTGTAGCGCCTTTTTCAATAGCCCAATCCTTCATTGCATTAGCAACGACTTCTGCTACATTTGCTTCAAGAGGGGTTCCCTGATCAATAGTTTTTTTCAAAGCCTTGAAAGTAGCCTTAGGCAATCTCTCTCTCATAACCGACTCGTTAAAAACGCAAGAACCAAAAAGATCTGTTAAATTTGACATAATTGTATGCCTCCTTCATTTTTTTGCATTCTGTAAATAAAAAAATGATTCACGATAGTGAAACATCTTTGTTTACCGAACGCAGGTTTGCAACCCCATTGCTGCAAGTTTTAATATTGAATTTTATACTATCAAAAATGTTTGTTCCAAAATGTCTTTGATTAACTCTAAGTTTTCATCATAAAAACATCTTTTTTACACTTTAATACATATTAATATTAAAACGATATTTTTGCAAGTCTGAACGTAAATAATTTCATATTTATTTTCGAGCAATTTTTTGTCAAATTGCACTAAAGCAGGCAATTATTGCTATAAATTGCCTGCTTTGATACAACTTCTCCATACTTTATAGAAAATATGCGAATATGTTTCATTTCAAATTTATTTGCGAACTAACATTGTTTTTAATAATGGTTATCGTGTTAACTCTGTAAAGGTTGAAAAACTCCGTAGAATCATACCAAATTTAAGCAATTACAAATCGAACTATTGAAAAATTAATGGAAGCCACTTTCCTTGATAGTATTTGTAAGAAACAATTTAGTCCTACTGAGTAACCGCTATAGTCTTATTTTTAATTTTTAAATAGTATCCCATTTGAAAATTATAGCTTGTCGATATTTTTCATATTCGCATTTTTCATTGTTAAACTTTTTGCTGCTAGTGTGTCGTGAATGTTTTTTATAACAACAGGACGTTTGATTTTCATAGTTGTGGTTTTTGCAAAATCAGCTTCAGTTATAACAAAATATTTTATTGCTTTATACGATGGCATCTGCGCATTTACTTCTTTTAATGCTTTTTGAAGATAGTTTGCAATTTCCAAATCAGATTCATTAGATGAAGCTTTACTTATTTTCTCACGGTCAATCAGGATTGATGCAACAATATCCACTGATTCTCTTGAGCTATCTTCGCCCCAGACAATAGATTCCTTAACACCAGGTATATGGCTTATCAAAGACTCGATTTCCTCAGGGAAACATTTCTTTCCATTTGTTAAAACTATCATCGACTTAATTCGTCCTGTAATATGAATGCACTTTTTATCGTCAAAATATCCCATGTCCCCCGTGCGAAACCAGCCATCAGGCATCATCACTTCGGCTGTTGCCTCTTCATTTTTGTAGTAACCCATCATTACATTTTTGCCGCGAGCAAGTATTTCTCCGATTGTTCCAGATTTTGTTTCTTCGGTATCAATTCCAAGTTCAACTTCTGCAATTGGATTTCCGATACTTCCAATAACATTGACAAATTCATTGCAAACCGATAAGACAGGAGCTGTTTCAGTAAGCCCATACCCCTGATAAAATTTTACTCCCCAATCAGTGAAAGCCTGAACAATTTTTGGATCAATTGCAGCAGCACCGCTTACCGCAAGCGTAAGTTCACCGCCGAAGCCTGCAAGAATCTGCTTAAACAATTTTCTTCTTATATCTATTCCAATTTTAAGTGCACCTCTTGAAACCTTTACCATTGTTTCCACAAGCGCTTTCTTCCCAGAAGATTCCAACACTTCGTTTACTTTTGAATAAATATTTTCAAAAAGCAGTGGTACCGCAAGAAGATTGTTAATTTTCCATTCTGAAAGATTTTTGCTAATATATCGGAGGCCATCGGTAAAGCAGACACATGCGCCATAGTACTGCATCATATACATTCCTACACTATTTTCAAATGTGTGATGAAGAGGAAGGACTGATAATGTTCTTGAGCCAGCAGCAATAATTATAACACCGGATACACCATAAATATCCGAACAGATATTGCGTTGATTAAGCATTACGCCTTTTGCCATTGAAGTTGTGCCTGATGTAAATAGCAATGCAGATAGAGCTTCTGTGTCAATTTTTGCATCGATGAAATACCTGTCTCCATTTTTTACTGCATTTTCACCTTGCGAAAGAAGGTCAATCATATCTATGAACCTTGGATCCTTTGTCTTTTCTTCTTTTACTTCTGACATATCCATACAGATAAAATATTTGATTCTCTTGTTTCTTGTTGATATATCAACCGTATCTGCATAAAACTTTGGGCTGAAAACATAAATATCAACTTCACCGCGCTCAAGCAAATTCTCAACTTCGTTTGCTGGCAACAATTTATCGAGTGGCACTGATACACCAACACCATTGGTAATTGCAGTGTGGGCAACTGCCCATTCATAGCGATTTTCGCCAAGAACTGCAATATGAAGGTTCGATCCTCCTATTTTAATAAGTGATGTTCCAAAATATTCTATATCATTCAAATATTGTTGGTAGGTCTTGCGAATTTCATCGCCGTTAGGATTTTTGCGATATATATATGCATCTGTTGAACCATACAAATCTACAGTTTGCCTTAACATCTCAATCACAGTTGAAAATTTACGGCCTTCAAAATATCTTTTACCCATTACAGTTTGCATAATTTATACTTAGCCCCCTTATTGTTATTGAATTTATTTTGATTATCGAAGTAATTGCAGAATATCATATTTTGTGTTATTCTGCAATAAGTTGAGAAAGATTCTATAAATTACATAGTATCAAATTTGATTTGTGGTGCATTTTATCAGTTCTTTTTATGATGATTCATGTTATAATTAGATGATTTGATATTTCGTAATGATTTTGCAAGTTTTGATATAGCAAGATTTATTATTATATTGATTAGTTTGTTATTATGGAAATTTTGTATTTTGATGAGCTAATTTACACAAAAGATTATTTGAATGGCTTAAACATATTCAATGAATTATGCAAATTGAATGGTTTAAACATATTGAGTACATTAAGTAAATTGATTGGATTGGCCATATTGAGTCCATTAGGCAAATTGAATGAATTAAAAATATAGAATGCATTCGGAACATTAGAAACATTAGAAACATTAGAAACATTAGAAACATTAGAGAAATTAGACGAATTAGAGAAATTAGACGAATTAGAGAAATTAGGTGGATTCGAGTAATTTAATAATTATAGATTTGTAATTTAAAATGAAAAAGGGGTATTTTTGATAATGACAGAAATAAATGATGATAAAGTTGACCATCCAGAGGCAAAAGTAGACATTCACGCAGCGATTCTTGAGCGCTACCCTGTAGACAGAGGATTCCAAGGGGAGCTTGGCAATGCACTTGGGATGCTGGCTTCCAGGATTTTTATAAAACTTAGAGCTAAGGGAACTGAAAATATTCCTGTTAATCCGCCCTATGTAATTTCACCAAACCACGTTACCTATGTTGATGGTATGTGGGTTGCTTCCTACTTGCCTCGCAAGCATTTCAAAGTTATGTGCTGCATGGCTGCTAAAGAACTTGAAGATTCTCACGGATGGCTTGGGCGTCTTATAATGAAAGTAGGACGAGGAATCGCGGCAGACCGGTTTGGCAATCCTGTCAGGGCGTTGATTCTGGCAAAGAAACAACTCGATAAAGGCGAGATTTTACTTCTTCATCCAGAAGGAACCAGATCTCCGGACGGTAAAGTTGGCGAATTAAAAGATGGGGCAAGTTACCTTTCAAAGAAAGCAAATTGTCCTTTGCTTCCGGTTTATATTCATGGGGGTTATAATGTTTTCAACAGGCATCTGAAATTCCCCAAACCCTTTGATTTCAAGAATTTTAGAAAGAAAAGAGTTACACTTTATTACGGCAAACCATTTATGCCTGCAGATTTTGCGAAAGCAACCGATATGACTGCAGCATTAACTGCCTGGATGGACGACATGCAAAATAAGGCTTTGAATGGCTTATTAGATTAATTGGATAACTAATGTTAATATAAGACTTTGCTAATTATTTTTTCACATTATGAAACTGTGTACTTCTTAATTGTAGCTCTGTAGTTTGTTGGCTCAAGATTAAAATTCTCCCCTAATGCTCCTTGTATTATATAATAATCAACTACTGCGCTCTTTTCTTGAAGATTAAATAATCGATATATATAGTAAGCGATCCCTAATTGATTTGATATCTTTACCTCTCTACTGCTCACAAAGAATGGCA
>JBBQKF010000098.1:0-9307 GCA_038326615.1 Saccharofermentanales bacterium
TTTATGAGAAATTTGTCTAAGTAACCAATCTCGGTCGATAGCAGGAATTGTCATGGTTAAGTTATTCTGCTTTTTCTGTTATGGTTAGTTGTCAAGGAAACTATCTAACGTGCACGGTTATAATCAATTAACCATAACGGCCCGGTGGTATGGGGAGTTGCCGTCTGTGTCAGGGTTGGCATGTGTTTTTGCAAAGTCCCGGTAAGTGGGCATGATTTCCGTGTCATGGTAAAGTTGTCCAGATGACTGAGTCCCGATAAATGGAGCGGAGTTGTCACGTCAATATAAAATTTTCCAGATGGCGATGCAAAAACCATGACAACTGCGCGTTGGCCAGCAGCCCTATTGACTTTGTCACGGTAGCAGGATTAATCACGGTACCGAAATTTTGATAAGTGGAAATAATTTTGAACGCATAGACTTATGGAGCTGATTACTAAGCTGTCCGGGCTGCTGAAGGCAATTACCCATACCATCCGTGTTATATGTAGGGTTAGTTTTAAAGCTGTCAAAATGTAGGAGTACTTTATCGTCCAGTCATTAATCTCGTCAAAAGGCAGGGACGGGCTGGAAGGTTCTTTTGCAGCTTTTGGATGAGCGTTGAAGAAGAGCGAGCTGCAAATGTACCTGACAGCGAAGGGATGGTTAAAATAGTGTATTTGATTCAATTTTTTAACTCGTTTTTAAGAGCAGTATTCCTAACCTATTTTTAGACCACTCTTTGTTCAATTGAATCATGTTTAAGCTTTTAGATATTACAAGCTCCATTTCAGTTTTTAAGTTGTCAAATTTTGTTAAAGACCAGAAAGGGATTTCAATTGCTGTTACATTTATTCTTTCGTTTCCTGAAAAACCAGAAACTATTTCAAATTTGTCGAATTCATTTAAATTTTCAGAGATGTTTGGGTAAACCAACAATATATCTGTGCAACCTCTACTAAAAGCATAACTTACCATCTGGTAGAGGTCGTTTTGAGCTATCCCTCTTTTTAGGTCATTTTTAAAGTGTGAATCACGTAATTTGTATTTTGTATCAACAATAATTTTCAGATCTGGGTCTTCCTTTGAAGTCAAAAAAATGTCGTGTTGCATATTAAAAACAGATTTCCCAGTTTCATTTATCGCCAAATACTTTTCTGATTTCTGATATTCAACTTTCCATTTTTTCTGAATTGTACATTGGAGAAACCCAGCAACAAAATCTTCAAAAATATATTCCATCGGAAATAACAGACTCCATTGGGATAGTTCATAAATTTTGTTTGAGTATATCTGCTGACTGATTATCAGTTTACAGCTATCCATCACTTTTAAGTATTCTTCAAAAAAAGGATTGAGACTGATTCTTTCAATATCAAGAATTGAACATGGTAAATCTTCTACCTCATCCAAGATAAAAATTAAGTCCTGTAATATTCTCTGATTCTCCACAAATCTGGTATGGTTAATCAGCAGCCTGCAACTATACTTAATAATACGGTTTATTTTGTTATCAAACAAGAAGGGTTCATAATCACAATCTATGTTTTGATAGTTCCCATAAGATATCCCATTGCTCAGATAACGCTTAAAATTAATTGATCCTCTTGGAGTCTGAAATGCTTCTTCAACCTGTTGATACATTGTTAGAGGCTGTTTGGAGATAGTTTCGAGAAACTGGCCTGCAATGAGGTTAATTATTAATTCCGGAAATTCTTTAATATCCTTTGTATCAAGAGTTGCCTGGTTAAAAGGGAATCTCCACTTTCTACAGAATCCGAACCAGTAAAAAATATGACGGAGCATTAACTCCTTATATTCAGTAGCATGCTCGGAGTTTCGGAAAACTTTGGGATAGATTTCAATTACTTCTCTTCCGTTCTGGATGAACCCAACAAAATTGTTAGCTCTTACTTGGTTGTTGTCAAAATTCAGAAAAGGCTGGTAATGATTGTCATTGTCCTCTTCGCTAATTTCTACTTCAGTATTAACAAAGAAACCTTGACGCCATATATCTTTCAAAATTTGCCTTAAAGCCTCAGTATTCTTGATGCTTTCCCATTTTCCGTATTCAAAAAGTATAGCCAATTAATTCTCGCTTATTAACCAGTTGTAAGAAGATGAATTGTAGTTGACAAGCCACCCGGATCCTTCAAAAATTTCACTGACAATATCTGTTTTACCGGAAAAATATTCCATTAATAAGGGAATTACCTTATTTCTTAAAATAGTCTCTATTCCCTGGGATTTCATAAAGTAGGCATGGCCAATTAAATAATCAGCCGTCTTTTTCCTCTCATAAATGTTATTATTTATGACCTGCAGAATTTTAATTGCTTCAGGATCATAACCACTATACATGGGATAATAGCCTATAAACTCAAACCTTCTTCTGAGGGCAATATCAATTAAAGCAATTGATTTATCAGCTGTATTCATAGTACCTATTAGATAAAGATTTGGAGGAACTCCAAAATCTTTATCTCCATTTGGCAGAGTAATTTTCAATTCATTATCTGCACCTAATCTTTTATCCTCTTCAAGAAGTGTAATAAGTTCACCAAAAACTTTAGAAATATTCGCTCGATTAATTTCATCAATAACCAGTACAAAGTTTTTTAAAAGTTTACTTTCTGTAATTTTGGGATTCAGTTTTTCTGCTCGTTCCTTTAAATATTCAACAAGAGGATAGTAATATACACCCAAGCCCTCAAGCCCATAATCTAAAGTCCCTTCATAAATCGCCTTTACATTCTTCATAAGTAAATCATGACTTGTGCCTCCACTTTTCTTAGTAAATTTTATTCTTCCTTCATCAACTTCAATCGCTGTAATTTTAAAACTGTAATTCTTGCTTTTCATTTTAATTTCAACCTCACTAACTTCCTCCTCAATAAGTTTAGAAAATACACTATTGAAAACATAGTTGAAATCAATTATATCTGGCATTTTATTATTTGCATTTACCCAGTTTTGCTTTGCCCTTTCAGATAGCAATTTAAATATCCCCTCACGTTTGTCGAATCGAAGAGTGCCTGAGGTAATATCAGGCGAGATGCCAACTACAAAATCCTCATATGAATAATTTTGGTGGAAAGTCACAAATTCTATTTGACCACTTTTTCTTAGCTCATCAAAGACAAGTTTATTAGCAGTATGATCACCATCAATATAGCGGTCAAATGCAGCTATCTCAACTGCTTTGTCAATACTGTTGAATGTTTTCCCAGTTCCGGGAGGGCCGTAGAGAATTATATTTTTAAACATATTACTCTTTTTAACTGCGACAGGGTTTTTCTCTTCAAGGTAGCCATTTATCTTTTCAATTAGTTCAGGTTTGGTCAGTTGGAAAACTGTGGTCAGTTTACCAGATTCACTATAAAAATCCAGTGGATCAGTAACTCTCCAATCCATTGGCCTATGATGAGGAAAGGGAACATCTTTTTCATAACCATAATCATCAGTTACATATCCAATTCCCAAAACTTTTGATCCCTCCTGAGCAAGAACAACATCACCCGTTTTCATCTCTTTGAAAAAGTTATATATTTCAGCCGATTTGCGCGTAAGTAGTGATTTATTCTCATAAACCTCTGCATCGGAAAGCAACTTTGAAATATCATCTTTGTTCCTTATGTTTTCCTTAGACAAATCTCCTAACTGGGCCCAACCCATGCTCACATACTTATTCTGAAGCATAACATTCCAGTAGCTTGTAGTTCCATTGGTGGTGCCGACCCTCCAATACTTTATTTCTTCTTTATTAGTCTTGTCTAGAATACGGTAAAGTATGTCCTGCGCAAGAATATAATGGTGATTATCAAGAAAAGAAGCTTTTGGGAGATACTCCTCCTTTAAGGTTAGTAGTTGTTCGTCCGTTAAAATATAATTATCGATAAGTTCATTTAACAGTTCTAAATAATGGGTGTATTTTTTGCCTTTACTTTCTGGCTTAATATTTAATAACTTACAATATTTCTGATAGAATGTATCCTTGAAAAATGGATACTTTTCTGAATCATAATAGGCTAAAAAGGTTGATATTGTTCTTTCGTCATGATGATGGGAAAATTTATTATCAGGGTCGATATCCCGGTAAATTCTCATGACTTCTTCATCAAAGCGATTGATTCTTAGGTTTAAGTCAACGGAACTATCGAACAAGAGTCTGAATGCATTGCTATATTCTTTAGGTCTTTCTCTGGCTATATGATGGCAAACCTGAATACCTGTAAAGTAGATAAGATTGCTAAAATTAATTGATAATATCTCCTGATTGAAATCTGCAGCATTCACATCGGGTCGATTATGGTATTTGCTTGTAAGTTCCCACTTATATTCTTCCCCATAAAACTGTTTTTCCTTAATAAGATCTTTATATTCAGATATCAAACTTTCAATCAGATCATTGTCAGCTTTTGGTTTCATGATAATATTCATTCCCTCTTCAGCGGGTCTTTTGTAAATCGGAATTGGATCAGAACTGGAATCATATAGACGAAATTTTTTACTTTCCAACTGATAAAAAAGATCATCTTTCCCGCTTTGATCAACCTTATAATGTATCCTATTTTTTGCATTAGTAGACATTTTTATAAGATGGGCATCAATTGTCCCAGATTTTACCAGAGGGTATTTCTTCCTGAACCAGGAAATTATTTTATCTCTTTCTAGTATGTCGCTTTTCTGAACAGAAAGGTCGTCTATCATGTCCTGAAGTAGAAGCTTAACTGGTTTATTTTCGTACAATGTCATAATTTATTGCTTTATTAACAATCCTTATTATTTGAGCTATGTCTAAATATTCCGGAATTGGGTTAAATGTCTGTATTGAATTAACTTTGCCATATTGAGTCTTAAATCTGATTTCATTAATCATCCTAATAGTTTATCAATTTCTCAACAATTCGAATCTCTTCTTGTGTTAACCCGTATAAATCGTAAACAAGTTGGTTTATTTCCGACTCCAAAATACTAACACTGGCTAAAGGATCGGATTTTTTAAACGCAATGATTTGATCGACTTTATCTGTTAATATTGATTTAATCTCATCTGATATTTCAGGAATTGGTATTTGTTCAAAATATTGAGGTTTGACTTCGATAAAGCCGCCGCTTCTTATTACGCAGATGTTTGTTAGATAATACCAAACTATAGATGAATTCAAAAAGGCAAGTAAAAATTTCTCTTTAGTAGGGAAGATTACTCCAGGTGCATTAATATATCTACCACCCTGATCAAAAAGAAATTTATTCTTGTTTTGTAAGTTCGGCCAAACAATTTTTGATTCTTCAAAAAACCGGTAATAATCTACCGAATCTTGAATTTCAAACCACTTGTATGGTCCCGGCTTCCTCCCAATTTTATCTGAAGATTTTATTTTAGGTGTTAAGAGGTTTTTATACTTTTCAAGGTGATGTTTGATCGAGGAGTATTTTTCTATATCAGTCCCTCTACGTGTAAATATTATCCATTTATCAATTTCAGGAGTTGTCCATTTTTTCAAATCTTTTCCTTCAAGAAATGGTTTTAAAAGTTCGGAATTTAAAGGATTACCCTTTTCCAAATCCGCCTTTTGGGTTTTATCAATAATAAAAGCTTCGTTAAATCCTGTTACAATTCCTCTATAACATCGACCATATTGTTCCTGTATTGTTTTGTGATCTAAGATTTTATTATATACAGCAAATTCTATTTTGTTGTTGAAGCTCCAGGCATTTGAGTCAAGATTTTTTTGATATAACTGTATAAAATCTGATTCATTGAAACTATTTTCTTTGTTTATATTATATTCAATTGGGTTAACTTTAAGAAAATCAAAACCTGATTCATTTGACTTTTCCTTACTTATAAGCATCACAACAGGGTAAGTCGTAGCCTCTTCAAATACAACTACTGAAGTAAAATCAATGTATTTTAAGATTGAATAATTTTCTTGAATGTACTTTCTTAGAATTTTTCCTGCATTTGTTTTATCAAAAGTATTATTGATAAAGCAAAAGCTCCCTTTATAAGACAAAACATTGAACGAAAGTTCATAGAAATATGAAAACAGGTCTCCTGTTCCGGAAAATACTCTATAATTACTTTTCAAGTAGTCTTTTAATTCAATTATCAGTTCTTGTCTTATGTATGGCGGATTTCCGATTACTACATCAAACCCTACAAAATCACCATTATTGTTCAGTACTTCCGGAAATTCAAAACGCCATTCAAAAGCATTTTCAAAAATCTTATTACTCTTAATCTCCTCTAATTCTGTATCATACTTTTTTATCTCCTCAGTCAGCTTCCTCACTTTTTTGTTCCATTCATCCTTCTGCGTTTTTGTCAACTCAAAAAGACTTGACTGGCTGGTAAGACTTAAAAGCTCTCCATTTAGCTTATTAAGTTTGAGGAATCGCTTATCGCTTTTAGATACTTCAGTTTCAAAATCATTTTTGATCTTGTTGATAAGCTGTTCCATGCTTCGCTTTTCATCTTTCGACTGAGCATTACGGTAGGTCATTACAGCTTCGCGGTAATTATCCACATTCCATTTGCTTGATTTCAGAGCTGTCTTAATGTCGGCATCGAGCGAATACCTACTTATAAGTGAATTCCCGCATTTTATATTTATATCAATATTTGGTAATGTTTCAAGCTCTCTGTAATTAGTATCAGGTTTGTAATATGCATTTTTTAACAACTCGATCCAAAGCCTTAACCTACATATTTTTACAGAGTTAGGATTTATATCAACTCCGAATAGACAATTCTCAATGATCTTCTGTTTTTCCTGAAATAATGCCTCCTGTACTCTCTGGCTCTCCTTACTTTTCGGATTATAATCAAACAGCTTGGATTGTTCGTCGGTTATGATAAGCTCATCGTTAATTACCTCAATTGTGTATTCTTTAAGCTTTTTCCCTTCTCTATCGACAAGTATTTTAAGTTCTGATTTTATTGCAATAATCTCATTCAACGCAGAAACAAGGAAGTGACCAGACCCAACTGCAGGATCGCAAATTCTGAGATTATTAACGATCCTATTAGCTTCCCTTATATCCTCAATTTTATTATAGACATCACTTATTGTCTCACATTGCCAACCTTTTGCTTCATTAAACTTTTGGATAACCGCTCTCCTGATTGTTTCATGACACATGTACATTGTTATGAATCCGGGAGTAAAGAATGATCCATCTTTATATCCGTTGATTTTCTCAAAGATTAATCCTAATACTGAAGCATTTATAAGTGTTTTATTCTCTTCCTGAATATCTTCCGACCCCTCACTTGAGAAATCATACGAATCCAGAAACTCAAAAAGATATTGTAAAGGATCAATCTCACCAATTAGTTTTTTACCTGTTTTGTCTTTTAAAACTGTTCCGGTAAGAACAGGATGTTTAGAATGATTTTCAAGACTATTGATTCTTATAGTTTTATGTTCCAGATCGCTTGGTTCAAATAGGGAGCTATTTAAATAGGGGATATTACCAAATTTTTGGTTTATCTGGTCATTACGGTCAGTTTCTTTAACGGCGAGAACCTGAAAGAACAACTTGTTTAATTCATCATAATCGTGAATTCTATCAATATTAAGAAATCGGAATCCCTTATCACCGCTGTTATATTTAATAAGTTGTCCTTCAAGCAGTTTGAGAAATAGAATCCGGTTAATCCATGTAATAACAAGTTCCAATGCAATATTGAACAACTGTTCCTCTTTGTTATTCCCATATTCAGATAGTCTCGGTAATTGAGAGAGGCAATCTTCATATTTTAAGATTGTGATAGAGTTTTCAATTAATGAACCCGGATTTCTTTTCTTCTCAATTTTCCTACCAATTATTTTTTTACTTCCTTCTTTTGTTTCTTCAAGGCCTATAATATGAAGTAGTTCATTGTAAAAAGCTTTGTCGAGGTTGTTACTATCATTTGCAAAAGGAAGTTTCAACAGGTGTTCTGGAGAGAGTATTTTGTATAAGGCAATTAGTTTATTATCATCTACTTTGCTAGCATTTTTGATAGTTGTTTCAAATTCTCTTATATCAAAGTGTGTTACACAAATCTCCGACTCTAAATTATTGACAAATGGTTCGGCGATATTCTTATAAAAGAAGTCTGTATTTGTCCCAGGAAGCCTGACTTCTTCAAAGTCTGTAAATTGTTTAATAAGACTTTTGTCACCGGCAAATAGTTTTTCAAAATCATTAGCGTTGAAAATAAACCATTCAAAAATGTTGGTTATTACTAAGTGTTTAACTTCAATATTTTTATTGATGATTCTCTCTCTGAGGTAATATAGAATTAGTTCATGGAATGCTTTAGTGTTAATGTTTTCACACGTTGGCATTTCTGATTTATTACTCGGTTTTTTTGCTTCGAAAAGAACACCAACGGTAGACTTTGAATCCTTTCCATTATGAATGACAAGGTCTGATCTTCCCTTTGTATTAATGTAATTATTAGGTGAATAGTATGTGTTTTTAAGAAATTCAGAGATTATATTCTTATGAAACTCTTCTGATTCAGATTCTTTAATCTGATCATAGAGGTTAGTAATGTTCTTCTTGAAAGTCTCAATCTGTGTCCGGTTTGGTTTGACTTTTAAGTAAGCTTTATTAATTGAATTTCTTAAATTTAATAAGTTGATCTCCATTTATCTGTCTGGGTTAAAGTCTTAAAGTTAAGGAATCGTTATCATAATGTATTCCTGATTGGCTAGAAATGTATGTGGTTTTTGCAAGTCCCGGTAAATGGGCCGTAATTACCGGGTCATGATGAAGTTGTCCAGATGAAAAAGTCCCGGTAGATGGGTGGGAGTTGTCGTGTCAAAATGAAGTTGTCCAGATGAAAAAGTCCCGGTAGATGGGTGGGAGTTGTCGTGTCACGATGAAGTTGTCCAGATGGAATAGTCCTGGTAGATGGGCAGGAGTTGTCGTGTCATGATGAAGTTGTCCAGATGGAAAAGTCCCGGTAAATGGGCAGGAGTTGTCGTGTCATGATGAAGTTGTCCAGATGGTAAAGTCCCGGTAGATGGGCAGGAGTTGTCTTGTCATGATAAAGTTGTCTAAGTGGCGTGGTCCGGGTAGGCAAAAAAGCATGTGTTTGGCAGCGCAGGGATGGTTGCAGGGACGGGCTGCAAAACTCTTGCTTGCGCGCTGGAAGTCATGGTGTTGCAGTGAAAACCTTACATATAACGGCAGTCTGTCTAATAACCGTTCTTTATCGTATGTATTGGTTTGTTCTAAGCTGATCTAAGTGGCCATTGAAATTCTCTCCATGATATTGGTGTCCGGAAAATAGTGGTCAGAGAACTTCGGATTATAAGTCCATAGA
>JBBQKF010000099.1:0-9200 GCA_038326615.1 Saccharofermentanales bacterium
GTCTGCCTTTTTGGTGGCATATGGTATGTGTCATGGTGGCACATGAATGTTAACTAACCATCTTAAGTATTATTATTACAGAAGAGAGAAATAAATATTTATAGAGAAAGTAAAATCTGGTTCTAAAAAACGTCTTCTCAATGGCTACTACTTGAGGAACAATATTGGGAAGGACTTCCAATGCATCATGAAAGGAGTTAAACGAGCATATGACCAGATTGAAATCCAGACATTTTAAGGAAAGCAACAAGATCAAATTTATCATCAGCGAAAGGTATTCAGGCAGTATAAATCCAAAAGACATTTTTGTCAGATTATTCATTTCGGAACACAATTTAAATCCCAACGAAATATGGACTTCGGAACAGAAAATTGATACAATAGCAAGTAGTCCACAGCATGTGGATAAAGACAATTCCCAAGCATCAAATTGTTCCCGAAAGGAGTAGAAATGGAACAATTGGGAATAAATCAGACCGGCTGTAGCGCAGCTATTTACTGTCGCCTCAGCAAGGATGACGAACAAGCAGGTATGAGCGTCAGCATTCAGACACAGAAGATGATGCTGGAGAAATATTGTCACGAACAGGGGTTTCCCATCTACGATGTGTACATGGATGATGGGTATTCCGGACTGAACTTCAACCGTTCTGAATTCAGCCGATTACTGACAGATATTGACCAGAGCAGGATTAACCTTGTTATCACAAAAGACTTGAGCAGACTGGGTAGGGATTACATTCAGACAGGCTACTATACCGATATTTATTTCAGCAAAAAAAGGTTAGGTATATCGCAGTCAACGACGGAGTGGATACTAGCAGAGACGATAACGACATCGCACCATTTAAGAACATTCTAAATGACCTCTACGCCAAAGACCTTTCTCGGAAGGTGAAGTCTGCCAAACATCAGAGAGCCTGTAGTGGATTCTATATCAGCGCACAGCACCCATATGGGTACAAAGTCAACCCTTCGAACAGGAATCAGCTCATTGTGGACGAAGAACCTGCAGCCATCGTCAAGGAAATGTTCCGGCTGGCTATTACCGGACACAGCATCATGCAAATCAGCAGAGTTTTAACTGAAAGAAAAATTATCATTCCATCCGCTTACAAGGCTCAAAACGGAGATACCCGATTTTCACGGTACAACAAAAGCATAAATCCAGACAGCATTTATGAATGGTGCTATGAGACCGTTAAAGCAATTTTGAAAGACCAGGTAAATATTGGGGATATGGTCAATCACAAATTCGAGATTGTTAGCTACAAAACGAAAGAACGGCTGACGGTACCGAAAGATCAGCGTATTGTGGTGGAAAACACCCATGAAGCGATTGTAAGCCGGGAAGATTACAACAGAGTTCAGGATTTTATCAAAATGCGGCACAGACCAAAAAGGCATCATTTTGAGAATTCATTCAAAGACCTTGCGTTCTGCGCTGAATGCGGACACCGAATGGCGCTCATGATGAAAGAAAGAATAACAGGAACTCACGCACTTATTCGGTGCGTGCACCGCTACAAGAATCCCGCAGAATGTCAGCATTTTCATTATATCTATTATGCAGATCTTTACGATGAAGTGCAAAAGAGGATTCGAAAGATTGCAAAAGGAATCGAAAGTGGTGAACTGCTGACCAGTATCAGGAAACAGTCAACCAAACAAGTAAAAACAGACAAGCTGGAGACGGAAAAAACAAAGATCAACCATCGATTGAGAATCCTGGCAAAGATCATAAAAAAACTATATGAAGATTTTGCCTGTGATCTGCTGGATACAGAAAACTATCACAAGATGCTCAGCGATTACACCCGGGAACAAAAACAGCTGTCACAGCGAATCGATTTGATCCAAAGTGAACTGGACCGAAAAGACGAATATACGGACGGACTTCAAAAGCTGGGAGAAGTACTTCAAGAATACCTCAACATTGAAACACTGACCGCAACCATGCTCAATCAGTTGATTGAAAGAATCGAGATCGGGCACCTGGTAACGGTAAATGGAGCCAAACACCAGGAAATCAACATTATTTACCGGTTTATCGGAACAACTCTTTAACTTACAAACATTGTTTTTGAATTTTGAAAACAACACCACGAACAATTGATGCTTTAAATTGTCGTGGTTACATATATAAGTCCAGCCGAAACTGGACTTTACTATCTACAAAGTAGGTATTATAATCCTGAAACTTGTCGCATGTTGAATGCGGATGGTATGGTTTCGACAGGGCGAGGACTAATTGGAACAAATATGTTTTCCTATTGCAATAATAGCCCTATTATTTTACAAGATGATAAGGGACGAAGACCAGATGTCAATGGCGGAATTGGACGAGAAACAAAAGAGGAGAGACAACAATCTTTTGATGCAATGAAATCAATTTATTCAAACAAAACTCATCCGAAAAATTATACAACACAGATAGGAATAAGGATAACAGGAGCATGTGCTCTCCGTGTTGAGTCTTCAATTGCATTTGTTACAGATAATAAAGGTAATAAAGATTTACAAATTACTATAGGCGGTTTAGCAGGAACTCCAACGCTAGGCCCGTCTATATTTGTTGGTTATTCAGATGCAAATAGTATTGATGAACTATTAGGATTAGGCATGGATTGGGGAACATCTATAGCGGGATTTGGCGGTGATAATTTTTATGGATACCATTCTTATTCAGGTAAAAACTATAGTGTCGGAGAAGGCACTATTGAAATTCATACAGATATTACCTATACATTTTCGTTAAAAGAAGCATATTATTGGGTGGTTGAATTATTCAAATAATTAGTTGCAAATTGAGAGGATAAATAAATGAATAATATGATAATTGACATTAAAATGGACTTATTAAGTGGGGAAGTTATTTTGTGGTCAGGCAAACCTAGTATTAAAAAGGTATTCAATTCAATTGACTTTATTTTAATTCCACTTGGTATAATATGGACTTTTGGAGGAATATTTTATCAAAAAATGGCGAATGATATAAGACTCATGGCAATAAATGTATCAGAAATTGAAAAATTTATTTATTTAATACCCATATTAATTGTAACACCAGTCATCCTATTAGGTTTATATTTATTATTTATACGATACTTAGTTAAGGTGTTTATAAAAAGCAAAACACGTTATATACTGACTAATTGCCGTATATGCATTATTCAAAAGGGGATTTTGAAAAGAGAAAAATATTTAAATATCAAAAATATTGAGGTTGTTGATATATATAAAAACAAGAATAATATCGGAACACTATTTTTCAAGAAAACTCCTCAAATAATTAAGGATATTAGTATTATTTTGATGGAAATCCCATGGATACCTACCAATTTTAATAGTTTTATTTTTTTTGATTTAACAGATGCAATCAATGTTAAAGAGGTTATCGATAATTGTAAAAACCAAGAAAATATAACTAACGCATAAATGTGTAGTTGATTTTGAATTGTAAAGGGTTACCACATATTAAAATGGCAGCATGTAGTAATAGGGTGTGTGAAAAACAATGATAGCAGGCAGTTTGTAACTTTATAAAAACTTATTGCCGAAATCGTATCCGGTAGTGTGTCCTGAAAAGCACAGTTGAAACGTGGAAAGATGCAAACTCAACTGAATTATGATTTGTAAAAGATAGAGAATGTCCACCGAATTATGCAACAAATATAACAAATATTCAAGGAGATGTGACAGAATGTAGGTTTGTCAAACATATTGGACAGAATAAGATTTGAGTTGAAAATGTTTTAGTTGAACAATTTAAAAGTCCTGCCGTTATATTTACGACCCAAGCAAACCAAATAAAATGAATCAAAGAATTCATAGAAATTATAAATTTATAGTCTATATGCAAAGAGACATATTTTAAAATTATTTATTAAAAGTTATCTTTTTGCATTTAGCTCTTGAAGTTCGTCGACATTTATATCCCCGCGTTCTTTTAGTTCGACAAGAATTTTTTCGTACATTTCCTTATCAATTTTGTATTTGAAGAGATAAACAAGATAGCCTATAACGATGAAAAATATCGGAAGAACAAGCATTGAAAATTTCATCATTAGAAGTCCACTTTCGGTTACATCGGATGGCTTTATCGCAGCATTGATTCCCGAAAGAATAATTGTAACATTTACTATACTACTCCCAATTGCAGCTCCCATCTTATTAATGAAAGGCTGTAATGAAAGAGTTATGCTGTTATTGCGTTTGCCAAATTTCCACTGACCATATTCAATAGTATCGGTAAGGAACATAAGCATAAGTAATTGTATGAAAGCTTGTCCGACAAAAAGAAAAATTCCGGAGGTTCCAATAAACGCCATATTCATTGGTGAAAAAAAGAAAATGATATATCCAATCACAACGAGAACAGTAGCCCCTGTGTATAATTGTTTCCTATTGAAAAATTTGCTGAAAAATGGAAATACAAGCAGTGCAAGAATTTGTGAAACGCCAAGAATAAGTGCAAAAATTCCGTACATGTTTTCATCTTTGTATGCATATTTAAAAAAGTAAAGCCCAAAGCTTGTTGTGGTCGTATATCCAATCATAAAAAGAACCATTGCAATAGCTGTGTATAATAGCTGGTCGTTTTTGAAAATGACAGTAATCATATCTTTGAGTGTGGTCTTTTCCTCGATTTTAAAAGCGGTTCGATCTTCTTTGACTCCTAATAACGTGATGCATTGTCCAATCCAGAGAATTGAAGCGATGATAATAGTAAAAACAAAATATCCGGTTTTCATACTGCCAAAAGCTTTGCCTAAAGCATTTGTTATTGGGATAATTCCAGCAACAACTGAAAACAAGCCAACATTTGCAAAAATACGGGCAAGCGCTCCGATTTTCTCGCGTTCTTTTTGATCTGTTGTAAGAGTTGGCATCATTGACCAAAATGCGATATCATTCATAGTAAAGAAAACATCCCATAATACATAAAGAATGGCAAATAAACTTACAAAAGCTGCACCAGTAAGACCGAAATCAGTAAACATAAGTATTGTTACAATCCCCGAAAACAATGCTCCGAATCCAATCCAGGGCTTAAACTTTCCGAATTTCGTGTTGGTGTTGTCAACAATCGTACCCATAATTGGGTCATTAATTGCATCAAAAATTCTTGCGACAAGGAAAATTCCTGTAATCCACCACATTATGCTGTCAGGCAATTGTAAAATATCGGTAAGATAAAAAATCAGGTACATACTTACAAGACTGTATGACATGTCCCTCCCGATGGTTCCAAGGCTAAATGCGTACTTGTTCTTAGTAAAAACTTTCATTTTGTTTTGTCCGTCCCTTCCTCTTCAATAATATATAAATTTGATCCAAAATCGCCAAGTAATCTGGTTTGTTCTGTATACCATGTCCCCATAAACTGATTGTTAAGTTTAACCCCGTTGTTAAGTAAATCGCCATATGCCAAATATCTTTCTTCGCAATCTTTCATACGGTAAAATTTATCAACAATTCTTACAAGAAAACCGTCAGGATTGATTTTGAATGGCAGAACGTGATTCATCAAAGCGCCAAATCTTTTGATTGAAAACCCCTGTGCAAGAGTTGAAAACGAATATCTCTTTTTAGATTCTAGCCCGCATAAAGGCAAAACATCCCCGCCCTCGCTTGCAATTGATAATGTCTGGAAATTTCCTGCGATAGCGTTTGTTTTATCTTTCGAAAGACACATCATCTGGAACTTGTTGTCCTTTAATTTGTCAAATCTGTAATAATTGCCGTAAAGAAGAGTTTGGCGGTGCTTTTTATAAAAACAGATTTGCTGGCGGATTTCCTTTTTTTCAGCACTGCTTAAATATTTGAGGTCCATTTCATAACCAAGAGAACCAAAACACGCAACATTGAAACGGGTAGATAATAAAGTGTTTCTTAGTGTTTGCTGATGAGGAGCGGACGAAACGTGCGCACTTATTGAAGATAACGGATAAAAATAGCTAAGACCATTTTGGATTTTAAGTCGTTCACCGGGGTCTGTGTTATCCGAAGCCCATATTTGAGGAGAGAAGCAAAGCATGCCAAGATCAAAGCGGTTTCCACCACTAGAACAAGTTTCGAGAAGAATTTGAGGGCGAGGGACAAATATTCGATTTAATATGTCGTATAAACCAAGAATGTACAGATGAAAAAACATTCCGTGCGAAAATTCATTTTTCGAAGCTAAATATGGTGAATACATATCGGTCATATGTCTGTTCATATCCCATTTTATATATGAAATATTGCACGAATCAATTATCCGCATGATATTTTCAACGATGTAGTCACGAACATTAGGATTGCACAAGTCAAGCACAAGTTGATTTCTTCCATAACTTGGATTTCTGTTAGGTAATTTGACCGCGTATTCAGGGTGTTCTCGATAAAGGTTGCTGTCTTCGTTAATCATTTCGGGCTCAAACCAAAGTCCGAATTTCAATCCCATCTTGTTGATTTTTTTAATGAATAAGGGGAGCCCATGAGGGAATTTCTTCTTGTTTACATTATAATCTCCAAGTCCAGCTTTATCACTGTCGCGATTCCCAAACCAGCCATCATCCAAAACAAACATTTCAACACCCAGAGCTTTCGCCTGTTTTGCCATATGGAGCAATTTACCCTGGGTGAACTTAAAAAAATAGGATTCCCAATTATTGATAAGAACCGGTCGCTCCTTACCTTTAAAATCACCACGGACAATATGCCCGTTTATAAAATCGTGAAAATTTCCGCTTGCCCCATTGAATCCTTTGCTTGAAAAAGTCATTACAGCCTGCGGCGTTTCGAAAACTTCATTTTTCTTAAGAACCCATTCAAAACAGTGTGGGTTTATGCCTGTCATAACTCTGACAATGTCGTGATTGCTAAGTTCAACGGCTTCATAATGATTGCCGCTATACAAAAGATTAAAGCCATAAACTTTGCCTTGATTTTCGCTAGCATTTTTCTCTGAAATCATTATTCCCGGATTGTGCCTGTTGCTAGACGCTCCTGTTGTAGACTCGTTGATAAAAGTTCCATACTGCAAAGGCCTCGTATGCTTTATCCCTTCTTTAATCCATCCTCCGTCAAGAGTCAGCATTTCAGGTGCAGTAATATTCAAATCAAGCATCATACTCATAAGTTTACGGATTGTGAGAGGTAAAATGTTTTTGTTTGCCAGGGTTACACTGCGGGAAATAATATTGGTTTTATAAAACACAGTATAGTAAAGTGTTAAATAAATATGGCTTGATCCATCTTTCATTATAATTTCTATCGTTTCGCATTCAGATTCATCCCCATAAGCGCTAGGCAACAAAGAAGGAGCAGTTTTATTTAAAAAAACAGATTCATTTAAAGAGGCATATTCATTTAATGAGGAAGATTCATTTAAAGTGGCAGATTCATTTAAAGTGGCAGATTCATTTCCAGGGATGGTTTTATTTAAAGGAATAGATTCATTTAAAGTGGCAGATTCATTTCCAGGAGCAGTTTTATTTAAAGGAATAGATTCATTTAAAGTGGCAGATTCATTTCTAGGAGCAGTTTTATTTAAAGGAATAGATTCATTTTCAAGGGTAGTTTCATTTAGCGATGTAGATTCATTTAACGGGGTAGAGTTTTTAAAAGGGTTTTTGCATCCTTTGAAAATTTGATGTGACTCATAGATGAAATCACAAACATATGAGCCATCAGGCATTTTTATTTCAATAGGGGAATGCCTGAAATCACCTTTGCCTATTCCAGAGTATTCCAGCGACAAATTATCAAGACAATACAAATCGTCAGTCTTTTCATAAGGAATACAAGTCCCAATTGCTGCGGTATGCTTTAATAACAAAGGTGTAATATCTTGCGTCTCGATTCTGTCAGCATAAAAAATACTTTCAAGATGCCCGAATTTAGTGATGCGAAAAATATAACTTGTATTTTCTGTATGAAGGTAGAAAACATTGTCCTTAAATTCAATCATACTATTATAACCACCTTTCAATTTTAATAGAAATTTTAGCTCGTAACCTACTCTCAACACCTCTAGAGGTGGGAGCTTCTTGGGAAGTACAAACTAATGTTCGCATTGTTACCAAGCTATCTCCATCAGCCCGACGGTTCTTTATATGTAAATTCTAAAAATAATTTCAACTTTTCTGAAAAATACGTTAGCCACTAAAAGATTATGTTTCATATTATTTGCTTTGTTTTTTTGTTGTCTTTCACAAAATCAGAATTAAAGCCATGATCTGATTTGCTTTTTATCTTTTTGCAAAACTACTATAAAATTAGGCCCAAACACTCTAATTCGTATTATAATCCTGAACTGCAAATTCGTTATACAAGTCTTCTGTCACACCATTCAACCGAATAATCTGCGAATAAAATTCACCGCTTCTTTTGATGGTCCTGACCTGCGTATCAAAATCAACGTGCACAATTCCAAACCTCGCACTTTCACCCTCAATCCACTCGAAATTGTCGAGGAAACACCAGTGATAATATCGCTCTATTGGCAAATCACTTTCGCAGAGAACTTTTAAATGTTCATAGATATATCTGCATCTGAACTTGTCAGAATTATCGCATGTGCCGTTTTCGGTTATATAGATTGGCGCTTTGTATTTGTCATAAAGCATTCGGGCACATCGCAGAATGCCATCCGGATATATTTCCCACCCAAGATCATTAACAGGAGAATTCTCGCGAACACCATCTCCGAAACGTGAAACTGTACTTCTAGAATAATAATTAATTCCTATAAAATCATAATATTTACCAGGGTTTATGCCGCTTAACCTTCCGATTGGAAATGAGGGCTTGCCTGTAGACATCGCTTTGGTTATTGAATTTTGAAAAAGCTGTCTTAGCAAAACCGTGCAAATTAAATGATATGGATTCCATTTTTGCTTAGGTTCGAAAACCCTTATGTGATTTGCAAAACTTACTTTTGTATTGCTAAATCCCATTTCCTTGCGAATTTCGTGAATCATCGTATATGCTGCAATATGGCATCTGGTAAAATTTTCGTAAACTTTAATAACGCTTGAAAAAGACTTTTTGCCTGGTGGCCAGCTACCGAAAAAATATGAAGTTGTCGCAAATACATTTGGCTCGTTTATTGTGAGAAATTCGCTTACAATATCACCAAGACTTCTTACAACTTTATTTACAAATCTCAAAAAATACTGCTCGACTTTTGGGTTTTCAAATCCACCCAAATC
>JBBQKF010000100.1:0-9143 GCA_038326615.1 Saccharofermentanales bacterium
ATGCGAAAGTATCTGTGTAGGACGGATGAAAATATCCGACCAGCAGTAGTGGGCTTGGACAGCCCTAAGATGTACCGGTGGGACGGTTATCGTTTCTCCGGGAATCCGAAGCTCGCCATTTCAATGGCGATGTAGTTCACAGTTTGCATATTTACTTTACTGTGAATGGTCGCATCATTTCATTGTCTTCATGTTCGAGAATATGACAGTGCCATACGTATCGACCGACTTTATCAAATTTTGCTTTTATCCTTGTTATTTGTCCTGGGTAGGCAAGTACAGTGTCTTTGAATCCAGTTTCCCAAACTTGAGCAGAGGATTGTTTGCCTACCATAGCACCTGTTTCAATATTGAATGATTGACGACCGACTACTTGAAATTCAACAAGATGAAGATGAATTGGATGTGCGTCTGCTGTGTAATTATATATCTCCCAGACCTCTGTTGAATTGTTTAAAATGTTTTCAGTTATGTCGCTACTCCACATTTGCGGAACTCCCTTTATTACTAAACCTGTTTTGGGATCTTTCATAACTGTCCCGAGTAAAGCGGCTTTAGGTCCGATTTCTTCATCTGGCTCATCAGGATTCATTAATGTTTCTGACATCTCTTCATTTAAAGACAGCTGCCGGGGGTTTTGGTTGGCAATCAAACTGGTAATTTTTGGTAACAATAATTGCGACGGTAATGTAGAAAGGTCTGGGGAGTTTGACAGATCTTTTACTACTCTAAACTCCATTATCTGACCTGTTGTTTTGGGGTTTGCAATCTCCTGTTTCTCTCCATTATATGGCATGTCAGGGCCAACGTTGCTAAGTAAAATTTTATCTCCAACATTAGCTTTTGTAAAGTCTACGATAACATCAGCACGTTCAGCAGGTCCCATAATAACCTTTGAATGGTTGTATGGCTTGTCTAAAAATCCACCATCTGAGCCAATTTGCCAGAAACTTATGTTAATGCTCGGATTTGTTTTATTTTTTAGTGACAATATAAAAACTCTTGCTTGACTACCATTTAGAAATCTAAATCTGTATCTCTTTTTTTCAACGTTAAGGAATGGCCATGTATTTCCATTTACTACTATTGAATCTCCGAAAAATTCTGGATTCCAAATAGGTGCTATGTCACTTATGGGACTATATGGTCCATCAAATTCGTCAAATTCATATCGCGAGTCTGGATAGAATAATGAGCCATCAGTGTTAAATGTACGATCTTGCATCACAATTGGTATTTCATAAACTTTGTCATTTGTTGTTGCAGCTTGATCTGCTCCGGGCAAAACTGCTTCTTTACCTGTTGACTTATCAATTAACTTGTCTTTTTCGTTACCTCTGATAAGATAAAATCCCGCAGGACCTGCATATACATTTGTTCTTGTCATACCCATCGTGTGGTCGTGGTACCAAAGAGTTGTATCTCTTTGATCATTTTGGTAATCATATATAACATAACCATTATCCCAGTCTGATCCACTTTCTGCTGTTCTTTTATAAATGTCATAAAAGCTTCCGAATAGAGCTGTTCCAATGGGGATATTCTTTGCTGACGGTAAATACCATGCCTCAGGATATCCATCGCTTTCTTGATTTACATGTGCTCCATGCACATGAGTAACAATTGGAACTGGTCCAACATAAGGGGACTGACTTTTACCGGCCATATCTTTGCCCATATCTCCAGATGTTGGATTTGCCCAATGTAAGGTCTGGTCAACTGGAAGAATATGTGGCAAATAATTTCCATTTTTATCCATGAGTCCATTAATCCATTTAACCTTTACAGGTCTGTTTGCTTTTGCTTCTATTGTCAGTGATGGTGCATTAAAAATCGCTTTTGGATCTGTCGCAGAACCATATCCCCAAACTGTTGTTTTTGGCATTCCATTTGGCAGAATTTGCTGCTCAAATTGTTTCATTATTATTTCATAATAGTCAAAATCTTTGCTTTGCCCTGCTATTTGAGTTTTAGGCATTGCTGATGGGATTAATAATGGCGTAACAAATTTTTCTATCGTCAATGGGTCGATTTTATCAACAACATTAACCGTTCTGTTTAATGTTGTGATATTTTCTGATTTGTCTTTGACAGTATAAGTTAAAACGTAACTGCCGATTTTTGACTTATCAACTTGTCCTGTTACTTTGATATTTGATGTCACGTTTAAGCCAGCATCATCAAACGCAACTGCCCCAGGGTCGGCATAACTATTGTTATCTTCGACCATTGTCTTTGTCTTAACTAAATTAGTTGAAGCGGGGTTAGATCCAATTAATTGAATTGTTGGAGGTGCATTGTCTTTAGAGTTTTCAGTACTGATTTTAGAGCTATCAGCGTTACCAGAGTTATTTGTATTAAGGTTGATACTACATGAATTTAATATGAGATTTGCTGCTAAAAAGGCAACTAAAACTAATGTTCTTAACGAATGATTCTTTCTCATAAATCCTCCTTGAATGTACATATTAGAATTGTAAATGATAAGCCACAAATACTTTAATTTCAGTATAACACTTTTTTTCATTAGGCCAATCTTTTTTTATCGAATATCACTGTGTTCACAAAAATTTAATATTGCCTTTTAACTTTGGGAACTCAGAACCGCTGTTAAATTTAACTTTGGTTCTGAGTTCCCAAAGGTAAACAAAGGTAAACAAAGGTAAACAAAGGTAAACAAAGGTAAACAAAGGTAAACAAAGGTTAACAAAGGTAAACAAAGGCAAACAAAGGTAAACAAAGGTAAACAAAGGTAAGCAAAGGTAAACAAAGGCAAACAAAGGTAAACAAAAGTAAACAAAAGTAAACAAAGGTAAGCAAAGGTAAACAAAGTTAAATAAAGTTAAATAAAGTTAAATGTAAAGTTTATATTTGTAAATTTCTTGTAGTTGTGGCAAAATACTAGTTAGCAGAACAACGGAACCGTCCCCTCTGTGTTTTGTTTGGAGGTAGCCCGAAAATGACATCAGAACAGATTAGTTTACACAAGAAAGAGCATTCACTAAGCCTTCCCGAGAAGGTTTTGCTATTCGTTAGGTCTATTTTCCCATTGATTTCCATCAATGATTATTTCTTTGGATACGAAGCAGACCTTTATAAGAACAGTGTTCTAAACCTTTTCTTATATTTCGCAATTGTTTCTTTGATTTATAAGTCTTATACAATCTCTGCTAAATATTTATTTGTGAAAACATTTATCAGTTCAATTTTTATTTCAATTGTGCTTGTTTTTGGCAATAGTGTTTATAAAAAAAACGACCTTAGTCTTGTGTTTGGGTCTTTTAATAATATATCTTCTAGCATTTTTATGTTGATAGGATTTTGCATTTTTTTATATTATGCTATAAAACTCGCTTTGGTTTATTTATGCAAAACGAATATCTCGCTTCCTACTCACAACGAATGGCGCTTTTTTGGAGCTAACAAACTTTCTTGGTTTCTTAATTGGTTTGTTATATTTATTTGCTGGCTTCCGAGTTTTTTATCTTATTATCCTGGGATTTATTCTTATGATATTCACGGTCAGACGCTGCAAGCATTGGGGCTTAACGAATTTGATCGTTTTCAAACAACGGCACATACTTTATTTTTTAAGATCTGCATAGATATAGGCAAAATCTTCGGAGGCCCAAATGAAAGGCTTGCAACATACTCTATTATACAAATGCTGATTTTGTCTTTTGTGTTTTCATTTGCCATATGGTATATGGCCAAAAAGAAGATTCATTTTGTTTTTCGCATAATTACATTGGTGTGGTTTGCGCTTAATCCGATGAATGCGATTTTTTCTTTTACTCCTACAAAGGATATAATGTTTGCGGCGTTTTTTATTCTAACAACTTTGATGTTGATTGAGTTAGTTAAAAATAGCGACGTTTTTTTCCGTTCTTTATGGCGACAGGCTATGCTTGTTTTATTATCGGTTTTATGTTGCCTTTTTAGAATAAACGCGTATTTGGCATTTGTCCCGGTTTTCGTTTTTTTGATTATTATTTATAGTAAACATTTTATAAAGACTGCTATAATTTTTCTTGCATTTTCACTGAGCTTTCTTATAATTTATGGACCGATATACTCAGCCCTTGGGGTTAAAGGTGGTGATATGCGGGAAGCTATGTCTGTTCCTGCTCAACAAATAGCAAATGTTGTAGTCAATCACGAAGATTCTCTGACAAAAGCCGACAAAGATTCAATTGCAGATATCATTGACTATACTATTATAAATAGCAACTACAATCCAAGATTTGCTGACCCCATTAAAAATACTATCAATGGCGAGAAATTCAGTTCAAATCCAAGCAAATACATTAATCTGTATTTTTCGCTTATGACAAGACATCCAGATGATTACATTAATGCATTTTTGAGCCTTAACCTCCCTTATTGGTATCCGGATGCAGTTTTCCCCGACGAATTTTCATATAGAATGTATATCGAGACGTATATTCTTGATGTTGATGAATTTAAAATAACCAGAACCTCAATTATTCCAGCTATTCTTCCTTTTTATGAGAAATTTGCATCTGGCACATTAATGCAAAAGATACCTGTGCTCGCTCTTATGTTTTCGATCAGTTTTCCTATCTGGTTTTTACTAGCAGGTGTGCTAATATTTTGTGCAAAGAAAAAGAAAAAATTTATTTTGATTTTGCTTCCTGGAATCCTTTTGTGGGCGACTTTTATGCTGGGGCCAGTTTCTAATTTACGATATATTTATGCAATTATTGTGACATACCCAATTTACATTTCGCTAATTTTGTGCGAGAATAGTAATATATTATTGGAATCAAATTTTGTTAAAAATTCAAAGAAAAAAACAGAGACAAAAAACGGAGACAAAAAGCAAAGACAAAAAGCAAAGACAAAAGAGAAAAATTATGAGATTGGTTAATTAATTAGAAAAAAGTTTTAAGCAGTTTTTTGTTTTGGGAAAAGTTTTAAATCGTTGTTTATTTAGGTGTTAGATTTTGATCGTCAATTATTTTGATATGATTTAGGGTTGATTTTGGGTATACTTGTTAAAATTAGATCGAACACAGAAGGAACCGTCCCCATTGTGTTAAGGAGGGTGTTATGTTTTGTAAGAATTGTGGTAGTGAAAATGTAGATGGAAATGTTTTTTGTAAAGAGTGTGGTTCAAAAATCGAGCCGGTAATTCAACAACAGCAACCGGTAATGCAGCAACAACCTGTTAACAATTTTCAGCAACCTATGCCAGCTTATGCAGCGACATCATTTGTTCCTGCAAGAAAGAAATCCCATTTTGGCCGGTGGATATTTCTTGTAGTATTGCTTGCAATACTTGGATTCATTGCATATTTTGTGGCGACCACCTTCTTTGGCGGACCTAAGGATTTAGGCATAAGGTACACTCAGAAAGATTATAATAATGTCATTCAAAAGCTCGGTATTCATATCACTGCTGATTTGGGGAATGGCGAGACATATGACAATAAGGACATTCTTGCAGGCGATGATTCAGCAACTGGTTATAAGAGCTCGGCAAATTCTTCGTCTGTAACGATTAAAGACTTAAATTTCAAAGACTTTAATTGGGAATTTTCTAATTATGTTCACAAGACGATAACGCTTTCTGATGTTGAGGCTACTGCGTTTTTCAATGAGATTGCACCTAGCTTTTGGTGGTTCAAAGATACTCAGGTTAAAATCAACCCTGACGGAACTATTCTTACCAGCTCTTCGGCAAACATCGACAAAATGAAGAAAACTTTGTATAGTGATGTTGCTGATAAAATTCCTTTTGCTCTTCCAAATAAGGTTAATCTCTATACTGAAGGTGATTTCGGAGTTCAAAACAACAAGATTACTATGGATCCGAAAGTTATGAATGCCGGCCCTGTTCCAGTTCCGAAAACATTTACAACAGGTGATAATCTTGCGGTTTTCTCAACATATCTTGAGAGATTTTACACGATAGTTCCTGAGCTTGACATCATTAATGCAGGGGTCAAAGACGGGCAGTTTGTATTTGATGGAACTATTCCTACCGAAATCAAAGTTACACCAAAATAATAAGGGGATTGCATGCGGATAAACGGTAAAAATGAAAAAATCCCTCCATTTCCTCACCATAAATATATGATGAAAGTTGTTTCGAAGTTCTTTAATTCAACTGATTTGTTTACTCATATTACTATGGATAATTTCAAGCAAATTGAGCAGGTTCGTGTTGGTGATAAGAATAATTGCTTTGTTCCGAGGTGCCTGCTTCTTGATCCTACGAGTAGTTGCAATTTGAAATGCACTGGTTGCTGGGCTGCGGGTTATAATAATCATGACAATATTCCTTATGAGAAGCTTGATGATATTTTAACGCAGGCGGAGAACTTAAAAATCGGATATTGCTTTCTTAGCGGGGGAGAACCTCTTGTACGTAAGGCTGACTTACTTAAGCTTTGCGAAAAGCACCAGAAGATTTCTTTTAGCGCATTTACAAACGGACTTTTAATCGATGAGGAATTTGCCGATAATATTGCGAGAATTGGGAATTTTACCGTTGCTCTTAGCATTGAAGGTTTTCGCGAGAAGACCGATTTTCGCCGTGGCGAAGGTGTTTATGACAAAGTTATCAAGGCAATGGATATTCTGAAGAGTAGGGATATAGCTTTTGGATTTTCAACTTGCTACCATTCGCAGAATTATAAGGAAATTGCCAGCGATGAGTTTTTGGACTTTATGTGCGAGAAGGGCTCATGGATGGGATGGCTTTTCACATATATTCCTGTTGGAAATGATGCGGATTTGTCTCTTGTTTGTTCTCCAGAGCAAAGAGCTTATGTTCAGGAGAAAGTTGCTTCGTATAATGCAAGACATGATATTGCGATTATTGATTTTTGGAATAGCGGGCATTTAGCTGCGGGCTGCGTTGCTGCAAGTACTGGATTTGTTCATATAAATTCCAGAGGAGATATTGAGCCGTGTGCTTTTTGTCATTATTCTGACAGCAATATTTATGATGTTTCCCTTGTGGACGCTCTAAGAGCGCCGTTCTTCAAGGCTTTCCGCAATAGCCAGCCTTTCTCCGACAATCCTCTTCGATCTTGCCCACTTATTGATGTTCCAAAGAAATTAGTCGAGGTGGTAGAGAAATCTGGTGCATATTCAACCGAACTTGCGTCCCCCGAAAATGTTAGGGATTTTGTCGCAAAAACTACCCCGATTGCACAAGCCTGGAAGCCTGTTGCCGAAACTATTTATGCCGGTTTCGCTCCGAAATATAAGCGTAGCTTTAAGTTGCATAATAAGATTTTGAGTTATAAGAAGAAAAGGACATAGGCGGTTTATAACACGGGGGGACGGTTCCTCTGTGTTGCCCCACTGTGTATCTTTTTGACAAAAAGTGTCATTTGTGCTATCATCTCAAGGGATATTTGAATTTTTACAACGTATGGAGGGGTTATGATCGAAGATAATAATTCAAACGAAATGGCCATGTTTGCAAGGGCAATTAGTGCAGGTGAAGACAAACTCAAATCTACATCTAATGAAATGATAAGTTTTGGCGATATGATAAGCTTGCTTAGGAAAAAGATTTTGATGATATCGTGTATTGCTGCAGTTCTTTCTGTCATTGTCTTTGGCATAATTCAGTTAACTTATAAAACTACTTTTACATATGTCTCAGTTCTGCATGCTATCCCTAATATTAATGAAAAAGGACTTGATGTAGGTGAGATTAATCTTCGTTATCTGCTTTATGGTGATTCAATTAAAAATGTTGCGCAGATGGTAACTGAGAACTCAATTGCAATCAAATCACTTAAAAATTCAAACATTAATACTTCTTATATGAAAAAATGGAAGAACAATGTTGATATTGAAGTTGTTCCTAACACAGGAATTATCGAAATAACTGTTAAAAGCAATGACGAGAATGAAGCAAAAAGCCTTAATGCTTCTTTGCTTACGGTCATAAACGCGCAGATTGCGTCAACATATCCTAATTTATCCATTAAAGTTAATACTGATACAGCTAAACTTCTTGATACTTCAAATAAGCTTTTCTATAGTTTTCCAGGATTAATCATTATTTTCTTTTTTATGATTCTAATGGTCTATATGGTTTTACTGGTTAGCAGCTTTTTTGGGACAAAAATCATTAACGAAAATGATTTGATCAAAATTACTGACTTCCCACTGATTATTAAATCTACAAAAGGTAAAGAGAAGAGAACTGCGTTTCTTACAAACTCGATAATTTCTTCAATGAAGGGGACTGAGAATTTCAGGACACTACTTTGGTATTCTTTCAGTAAAGATATTCAGGGGGCATCAATTATTATCGATTCTGCAAACCTGATTTGCATGAAGAGCAAAAAAGTTGTTATCATTGATGCGGATTTTAAAAATAAATTAGTATCTAGCAAAATCGGAGCTAACTCACAAAAAGGTGTTTTGGAATTTATGAAAGGTGAAATTACACCTGATAATCTGTCTGGCTTTATTAAGACAACAAACGATGGCACAGATATTATTCCTGCTGGAGTTGATAATGTTGATAAATATGATTTTATTAACAGAATTGATAAAATTGAAGTCTTAGTGAATTTGCTTAAAGAAAAATACGACTATGTGTTTGTCTCAGCAGTTCCTTTTGCGTATGCACAAGAATGTACAGTTATATCAAAGTATGTGGATGCTAGCCTTCTTCTTTTAAAGCAAAACAGTGTTGTAGAAAGCAAAGTTGCAGACGCTTGCAAGATTTTAACTCAGCTAAAAGCAAAAGTTGTTGGGTTTATTATTACGGACAGTTTTTCAAGATAAAAACAAATTTTGTAATACACACAAACCAGGATTATTAATGCTATTAATAATCTTGTTTTTCAAAAAAGCTATTACTATTTGGAGCACTATTACTATTTGGAGCACTATTACTATTTGGAGTACTATTCTATTTGGAGTACTATCACTATTTGGAGTACTATCACTATTTGGAGTACTATTCTATTTGGAGTACTATTACTATTTGGAGTACTATTACCATTTAGGAATTCCACCGGGAATCCTCTCTATTTCAATGGAGAAATGAAAGGTGTCTTTTTCTTTATAATATAGAAGTATGTTGTTACTATAAGCATATGCTATTTATTCATTATATATTGACTAATATGACGATATCTGGT
>JBBQKF010000101.1:0-9104 GCA_038326615.1 Saccharofermentanales bacterium
GTCATTTTTTCACTTTCCTACTTAATTTTTAACAAAATGAAGACACAAAAAAGATATAGTTGTATAATGAATTTATATAGTCACAAAATAAACAGAATCCATAATATAAATGGAATTGTAAATTGCAAAAGAAAAAGAAGAAAATTTTATAAGGAGGAAGAGAACATGACAAAAATTACAATATTTTCGCACAGTGCGCCAAGAGCCATAGGACCCTACTCCCAGGCCATACGAAAAGGGGATCTTTTATATTTATCAGGGCAAATTCCGCTAAATCCTGAAACTGGAAGCATGATTGACGGAGGAATCGAAGAACAAACAAGACAAGTTCTTAGAAACATTAGCGCAATTCTCGAAGAAGCGGGCTATGAAAGAGAAGAGGTTTTGAAAGCAACAATTTATCTTAAGTCGCTTGCGGATTTTCATATTGTAAATTCGTTGTATGGAGAATATTTTTCTGCCCCTTTCCCTGCTCGTTCGTGCATAGAGGTATCTGCTCTTCCTAAAGACGCGCTTATTGAAATCGAACTTATAGCTTCAAAATGAAAAACTTATTAGAATCTTAATAGCCATATTTTTAATAGGGTAAAGTCTAATCAAAAACAAATCAAAGCGAACAAACATAATAAGTAAAGCTAAAATCATGCTTTAGAACGATGGCTTAGTAAATTTAGAAAAACTCGCATATCAGATGACTAGTGTTGATTTTATCAATTACACACTTGATTCAAAGTGTACTAATAGCAAATTTGAAAACTCAAATTGGGGAAAGAGGTATTGAATATGAAAAGAAGTTTAACTATTTTTCTTGTATTTGTTTTAGTGATTTTTTCCGTTTCATGTGGCAACAAGCCAACTCCTGCTAAGGAAAAAGGCCCAGTTACAATAGCTACAATGATTGATTCTGAAGGCGCAATACTTGGAAACATGATGATTCTTATGCTGGAGAAGAATAATTTTAAAATCAATGATAAAACCGAATTTGGTACGCCTGATATTTTAAGAAAAGCCCTTGTTTCCGGAGAAGTAGACCTTGTTCTGGACTATACTGGCTCAGGACAATATTACCATACTGTAAGCAATACAGATGATTGGTCTGACGCAAAAAAGGGATATGAATTAACCAAGAAACTTGACAAAGAAGCAAATAATATTATATGGCTTGAGCCAGCAAATGCAAATAATACGGAAAGCCTTGCGGTAACGAAAGATTTTTCTGACAAAAACAAAATTAAAACGATGCAGGATTTAGCAGCGTATGTAAATTCAGAAGGAAAAATCAAACTGATTACATCTTCATCTTTTTCTGAAAATATTAAAGGGCTTCGCGGACTTGAAACTGCATATGGGTTCAAACTTAGCGGAGATCAACTTGTAACTCTTGCATCAGGCAATACTGCTGAAATGCTAAAAGCCTTGTCTGAAGGAAAAGACGGAATCAATGTTTCTTTAGTATATGGAACTGACGGTTCACTTGATAAAATGAATCTTGTTGTTCTTAGTGACCCCAAAAGCATTCCTCCAGTTTATCTTCCAACACCCGTTTTAAGAGGTGCTATTTATGAGAAATATCCAGAAATTGAAAGTATTCTTAAGCCTGTTTTTCTATCACTGACTATTGAGAAACTTCGCTCTTTGAATTCTAAGGTCGCCTTTGATGGAAAGGCCGCTAAAGCAGTTGCTAAAGAATATTTGACCAGTGAAGGGTTTCTAAAATAGCAAATGGAAAATAGTATTAGCAAAAATTTTAATATTAAAAATATATTATTGCCAGCTATCGGCGCGCTCATTAATCTTTTATCGCTTTTGTTTTTAAAATTCGCGCAGTTACGTCCTAATAGAATACAAAGCGGAGTATTAGTTAGCGCACACGAATTTTTTAATGGATATTACTATATTCTTATTGGTTTGACGATTTCTATATGTGTGGCTTCAATATTTAGCAGACGCAAGGCAAAAGGAATGGCGCTGATTGCAACCATAACAGGCGTTTATACCATCTCGCTTTTTTTACTTTATGGAATTTCTACAACGCACGCTGTTATTGCATTAGGCGAGTTTGGAAGAGTTTCAGTAAGCGCAGGTTTATGGATTTGTCTTTTAGGATTATATGTTGTGGTTTCTGGAATTCTAAGAGATGGTGTTAAGCAAAAACGCGTAAGAAGATTAATTTTGTTTTTTGTATTTGTTTGCATTATAGCTATGTTCATCTCAGGGGTTTTTAAGGATTTATCAGTTGTTAAGGAATTCGAAAACCGGAAAGAAACAATTTTGGATCAAACGGTCCGACATTTTTTGCTTGCTTTAATTTCGGTAATTGTAGCAATAGTCGTTGGAATGCCAATTGCGTTTAATATTTACATCAAAAATAAAACAAATAGTATAATGCTTTTTCTTATTAACATTGGGCAAACAGTTCCTACCCTCTCACTTCTAGGGCTTATTATGATTCCATTGGCACTTATAAGTGCTAACAACGAATTTTTGCTAAAAATTGGGATTACCGGATTTGGCGTTGCTCCATCGATTATAATTCTTATCATTTATGCATTGCTACCGATAGTTTATAATACACTTGCAGGACTCAAACTTGCAGATAAAAATATTTTGGAAGCCGCAAAAGGCATGGGAATGAATAAAAGGCAAGTGATGATGAAAGTGCATATTCCTTTGTCCTTGCCAGTAATATTTGGAGGCATTCGTACTGCGTTTACACAATCAGTTGGCAACGCTATTTTAGCAGGATTAATAGGAGGAGGAGGACTTGGAAGCATTATATTTTTAGGTTTAGCACAGGCATCTCCTGATTTAATTCTTCTCGGAGTTATTCCGCTTATTGCAATGGCTTTTGTTATAGATTCTCTGATTCTTTTTATAATAAATTTTATAGAAAACAGGAAAAGAATGCGGTACCTAAAGGGTGATACAATTCAAAATCAAAGTTGAATGGGAAATTAGAAAATGGCATTGTAAAAGACATTGATAGATTTAGCAAAGACAAAGTATAACAAATTGAAATCATTTTAATAAATTGATGAAGATTATTCATAGAAAATAAGCATGTAGGTGTAAGAATACGGTACCTAAAGGGAGATACAATTCAAAGTCAAAGTTGAATGGAAAATGTGAAAATGGCATTGCAAAAGACCATAAGTAGATTTGATAAAGAAAAAGTAAAACAAATTGCAATTGATTTAGAGAAAAGGAAACAGAAATGATAACTTTAAAGAACATAACAAAAAATTATGGCGAAGTGTGCGCAGTGAAAAACTTCAGTCTTGAAATTGAAAAAGGCGAACTTTGCGTGCTTCTTGGAGCTTCGGGTTGTGGAAAATCAACGATTATTAAACTGATAAATTCACTGATTAAGCCTACTTCCGGAGAGATATATTTTGATGACAAAGAAATTCAAAGCTTCAACGAAGATGAACTTCGAAGAAGGATCGGATATGTTATTCAAAGCGTAGGACTATTCCCCCATTACTCGGTATATGAAAATATTAGTATTGTTCCAAAACTGCTAAAATGGACAAAACCGCAAATCGACACAAGAGTGGCCGAGTTACTTGAGTTAGTGGGAATTCGCAATTCTTTTAAAGACAAAATGCCATATGAGCTTTCTGGCGGCGAAGGCCAAAGAGTTGGCGTTGCAAGAGCACTTGCAGCAGATCCTGAAATACTACTTATGGATGAGCCATTTGGTTCAGTTGACCCTCTTAATAGGGAACATCTTCAAAACGAATTTTTCCGGATTCAAAAGCTTCTTAACAAGACTGTTCTTTTTGTAACTCATGATGTACAGGAAGCAATACTTTTGGCCGACAGGATTATTTTGATGAAGGATGGCGAAATTTTAAAAATTGGAAAACCTGGAGATTTCCTCGACGAAAATGACAGCCAGTACATTAAAGAATTTCTTGGAGTTGATTTTGCAGTTAAATTGTTATCGAGAATGCAGGTAAAAGATTTCATGAATTATAGTAAAAATTTGGCGCCAGTATGCGAAAAATCGGTAAAAGAATCAGACACCCTAAGCAATGCTCTTTCAAAAATGATTTCTTGCAGATCAACTTTAATTAATGTAGTTGATGAAGATGGAATACTAACAGGATGTATTTCTTTCAAAGAAATATTAGAAAATTTGTAATGGGTATAGAGTAAATAATGAACTAAACATTTTATAATAGCTAATTTCTAAACAAGTTTGCTAATATAAATAATTACGATTTTAATCCTTCCTAAAACTATATTCTTGAAACGTTTGTTTAAAACGAATTAGTATACTGCTAAAAAAATAAATCCACAAAACATAAACCAACTAAACATAAACCAACTAAACATAAACCAACTAAACATAAACCTACTAAACATAAACCAACTAAACATAAACCAACTAAACATAAACCTACTAAAAATTGACCTGCTAATAAGAAACTTTACTTTTTATAAAAAAACAGATTATATTATAAGATTTGACTAGAAAACCGGAGGAAAAAAATTGATGAAAACAAACAGTTATAAAAATTGGATATTGCCATTCATGCTGTTTTGTCTGTTTTTGTTTATAATATTTGACTTCGGATTCATTCAAAACATTTTAGCAATTATCATAAAACCCAAAAACATTTTCATTGAGAGGTCGTCACTTCCGGAGGTCGCATTTCAGCATATTTTCCTTGTTTTGATTTCAAGTACTATTTCGATTTTTGCAGGAATTTCACTAGCAATTTTAGCGCATTATACGAAAATTAAAGAATTCAAAGAGGTTCTAATTGATTTTGCAAATTTTGGAGAAACAATACCTACAATAGCAATTCTTGCATTTTCTGTCCCATTCCTTGGCTATGGAATAAAACCTGTTTTATTAGCATTAATAATTTACGGATTTCTTCCCGTTTTAAGGAACACTCTTGATGGTTTTGAAACAATTCCAAAAGATATCGAAGAAGCAGCAAAAGGCCTTGGGATGACATCAATTCAAGTGCTTGCAAAAGTTTTACTCCCCCTTTCCCTGCCTGCAATATTTGCCGGAATACGTGCATCAATAATTCTTAATATAAGTGTTGCAACGGTCGGGGCCCTTGTTGGTGTTAATGGATTTGGAACTCTAATTATGAATGGAATAAGAGCCAACGACAGTCTTATGATTCTCAAAGGCGCATTGCCTGTAACAGCACTGGCGCTTGCTGTTGACAGTCTTTTTATCATGATTGGAAAACATTTTGAAGTGAGAAAAGATATTTGAAAAGAAATATAAATTAAGGATGTATAAAAGTGGAAATTGAAAAAGTAGCATCATGGATAAAGCCGATAACAATTGGAAATCTCACATTAGCAAACAACATATTATTTGCTCCGATGGCAGGGGGATCTGAACTTGCTTTCAGGAAAATCTGTCATAGAATGGGTGCAGGCCTTGTTTGTACGGAGCTTGTTACAGCCAGAGGGATACGATATCAGAAAAGTATCGAAAAAAACTATAGATACCTCGAAATATCGCCAGATGAATTTCCTATTGCAATACAATTGTTTGGATCTGAAACATTAGATTTTGAAATTGCGATAAAAACAATTTTTGAACATCCGCTTCTTTCACAATGTTCAGCAATAGATATTAACATGGGATGTCCAGCCCCAAAAGTTGTCAAAACAGGAGCTGGAAGTGCTTTGATGAAAAACCTGCCCCTAGCTTCTTCGATAATAGTAGCGGCCGTTAAGGCGTCTCCTGTTCCTGTTACTGTCAAATTTCGAAAAGGATGGAACGAAGAAACTGCGAATGCTCCTGAATTTGCCCGCATGTGCGAGGAATCAGGAGCATCTTTGATTGCTGTTCATGGAAGGACAACTAGACAGATGTATTCTGGTAAAGCTGACTGGGATATAATACGCAAAGCGAAAGAGGTTGTCAAAATTCCTGTAATTGGAAATGGCGACGTTATGTCTCCACAAACAGCTCTTGAAATGTTTGAGCAAACAAAGGTTGACGGCATCATGATTGGCCGTGCAGCACTTGGCAATCCATGGATTTTTAAAAACATACTTTCTACTCTTGGCAAAGATTTATTAAATACGAGTCTACAGCCGAGTCTAAATGAACGAGTGGAAATCATGAAAGAACACCTATATGGATCAATTGAACAGATGGGTGAAACAACAGCTATGAAAGAAATGCGAAAGCACTTTACATGGTATCTAAAAGGTGTTCACGGGACATCTCACATTAGGCAACAATTAATGACATGCACAAGAAAAGAAGAGACGCTTGGCATTCTTGATTTGTTGGTGCAAATTTAATTTGTCTGCACTTCCCTATTCTAATCGATTTAAATAAATATATCATCGCAACGTCGAATAAATAGCTTGAAAAATTATTCTCATCAACAACCCCATAAATAGCATGATAAATCATTCCCCTTATCGAATAATACCTCGAAAATTGAATTGTGAAATAATACAACAAATTAACTCAAATACTGTCAAAAAATATAGTGGTATTTGTAATATTTGCATAGTATAATTAACACAATGGTGTTTGTAAAGACACTAAATTTCACATTTCAAGGAGGTACCCAGGATATGAAAATTTATCCAGCTACGAAGATCCGAAACATTGCACTTTTAGGACATGGACACTCAGGCAAAACTGCTTTTGCAGAAGCCGTATTGTTCAACGCAAAAGCGATTGAACGTCTCGGCAAGGTTGCCGACGGAAACACAACAATGGATTTTGATGCGGAAGAGATTAGAAGAAAGACTTCCATCAATACAGCCATTGCCGCATTGGAATGGCAGGACTGTAAGATCAATTTGATTGACACACCCGGAGATTTTGATTTTATGGGAGAAGTTATGCAAGGACTAAGAGTTGCTGACGGAACCGTAATAATTGTGAGTGCAAAGTCCGGAGTGAATGTCGGAACAGAGAAATCTGTACGTTTTGCTAAGAAACAGAAATTGCCGTATTTCTTTTTTGTAAGCAAAATTGAAGAACAAAATGCCAGTTTTGATAAGACTCTTGAGCAACTTCAGGGAATGTTCGGACCAGGTGTAATTCCTTTTACCCTTCCTATTCTTGATGATGCTAAAGTAATTGGCTTTGTTCATGTATTAGAAAATAAAGCATATAAAATTGCTGCAAATAATAAAACTGAAGAAATGCCTGTTCCTGCAGAATTTGCAGGACGCATTTCGGAATTAATAGAAAAGATAAAGGAATACGCTGCAGAAAGTGATGAAGCTCTCATGGAAAAATTCTTTGGGGGTGAAGATTTCACCAAAGAAGAAATGGAAATGGGACTTGCCGAAAGTGTTGCATCAGGCTCAATTCAACCAGTTTTTTGTGGATCAGGTACTGCCAATACTGGAATAGGATTTGTAATGGACAGTATTGTTAAATTTATGCCTTCACCAATAAGGATAAATACTGTTTCGGCACAAACTCTTGATGAGACATCAATAACAGTTAAAGCAGACGAGAAAGAGCCACTTTCTGCAATTGTATTTAAAACTATTGTTGACCCTTTTGTGGGTAGAGTTTCAATATTCCGCGTATATTCAGGTCAGATGAAAGCAAATACAAGTGTTTATAATTCTGTTAAAGAAAAAGAAGAAAGAGTTGGGTCTCTTTTCCTCATTAGTGGTAAGAAACAGATCCACGCGGAATCAATAGGACTTGGCGACATAGGCGCAGTTACAAAACTTGTTTTTACAAACACTAATGACACTCTTTGTGATAAAGCAAAGCCGGTTATTTTACCCAAAATCCTATTCCCAGTGCCTTGTCTTTCACTTGCAATCATTCCTAAGGTTAAAGGTGAAGAAGATAAAATTGCAGCTGGACTTACGAAGCTTCGTGAAGAAGATCCTACATTTAAATTTACTAACAATCCTGAAACACACCAGATGGTTATATCAGGAATGGGTGAGCAACATATTGATGTTTTGCGCTCAAAACTTAAAGCAAAATTTAACGTAGAGTCAACTCTTGAAGTGCCTAAAGTTCCTTATCGTGAAACAATCCGTAAGAAGGTTAAGGTTCAGGGAAAACACAAGAAACAATCCGGAGGACATGGTCAATATGGTGATGTCTGGATTGAATTTGAGCCAGGAGATAAGACTGAACTTACATTCGAAGAAAAGATTTTTGGTGGCTCTGTCCCTAAATCTTTCCATCCCGCAGTTGAGAAGGGAATTCAAGATGCAATAGTTAAGGGTGTTTTGGCAGGATATCCTGTTGTTAACCTTAAAGCAACATTAGTTGACGGAACTTATCACGATGTTGACTCAAACGAAATGTCTTTCCGTATGGCTGCCCGTCTTGCATATAAGAATGGTCTGCCTCTTGCAAATCCAATTTTACTTGAACCAATAAGTTGTGTTGATGTTTATATTCCTGACAACAATTTAGGAGATATAATGGGAGATATGAACAAGAGAAGAGGAAGAATCACAGGAATCAATCCTGATGGTGAAATTCAAAAAGTAAGTGCAGAAGTTCCTACATCAGAAATGGCAACCTATGCGACTGATCTTCGTTCGATGACTCAAGGAAGAGGCTGGTATACAATTGATTTCGCAAGATACGAACCAGCACCTGCGATTATTTCAGATAAAGTCATAGCTGATGCTAAACATCACATGGTTGACGAAGAATAATAATTTGTCGGGGTTTGTAGTAAAAGGATCAAATTTTGTCACAAATAAACCAAATAAAAGTTTTATAATACTGTTGAAGGAGGTTTCGCAATAATCAGAACATTCTCGTTCAGATTTCGAGCCTCCTTCCTTTTATAAAATGCGATGGTAAATTTATAAAAATGGATTTATTGTCTCTAAATTTAAAAGCATAGATGCTAGCAAATAAGTCGTTGTAGCCGTTGTAGCTGTTGTAGCTGGGTTATCCGTTGTAGCTGTTGTAGCTGGGTTAGCCGATTATGTAAAAACCTAAAAGAAACAAAAAGATTAAATGGCTATAGCGTTAACTCAGTAAAGGTTGAAAAACTCTGTAGAATCATGCTAAAAATAAGCAATTACAAATCGAACTGTGGATAAATTAATGTAAGCCACTTTCTTTGATAGTATTTGTAAGAACAATTTAGTCCTAC
>JBBQKF010000102.1:0-9017 GCA_038326615.1 Saccharofermentanales bacterium
ATATACAGTACCAACACCAATACAACAAAAAGCGATTCCAATAATTTTGGAGCGTCGTGACCTTGTCGGATGCGCGCAAACAGGCACTGGCAAGACCGCAGCCTTTGCCATACCATTGCTCCAATTGCTTTATGAAGATAAGATTAAGAGCAATGCGAACAGTAAAGTTGACGAAAATTCAGCATGCGAAAACACATTAGATAATGCAAGAGCATCTAAAGTGCAGGGAGACAATCTTTCAAATGGTATCAACAATAATAAAAATAGCACTGTCTCCAAATTTAGTAATCAAAGCAACAACATGACAAACAACAAAGGCAATACGCTGAATGCCCAAGCATCAAGAAATAGTCAAACAAATAACCATTCGTTCAGAAGTAATATAGCTAGTGAAACAAGAAAAATTAAAGCTTTGATAATAACGCCAACCAGAGAACTTGCTATCCAAATTGACGAAAGTTTTGCCGCATATGGAAGATTTACTGGAATTAGACATACTGTAATTTTTGGTGGGGTTTCTCAGAATCCTCAGGCGCATGCAATCAGATCAGGTGTTGATATTCTAGTTGCAACTCCAGGAAGACTTCTAGACTTGATAGGTCAAAGAATAATAAGTCTCGAAAATATTGAATTTTTTGTACTTGACGAAGCAGACCGTATGCTTGACATGGGATTTGCCCACGATATGAAAAAAATAATTGCTTTGTTACCTCGCAAGAGGCAAACTTTGCTGTTTTCTGCAACAATGCCACAAGAAATAGAAAAGCTTGTAAATTCAATTTTAATAAATCCGCTTAAAGTCGAAGTTACACCAACGGCAACTACCGTAGACAGCATAGAACAATCTGTTTATTTTGTTGACCAAAAAGAGAAGAAGTACCTTCTAATAAAGCTTCTTAAAGGAAGCGAAGTTGAGTCAGCACTTGTCTTTACAAGAACAAAGCATGGTGCCGACAAAGTTGTAAAAGATCTCGAAAAAGTAGGAATACCAGCGCAGGCAATTCATGGCAATAAGTCACAGACGGCAAGACAGCTGGCGCTTAAGAATTTTAAATCAAAGATTACTAAGGTGCTCGTAGCAACAGATATCGCTGCAAGGGGAATTGACGTAAGGGAATTATCGCATGTGTTTAATTTTGATATACCTAACATTCCGGAAACTTATGTTCACAGAATTGGTAGAACCGGGAGAGCTGGCCTTGGAGGAACTGCGGTTTCTTTTTGTGACCGTGAAGAAAAAGAATATTTGCGCGATATCCAAAAACTAATATCTAAAAAAATTCCAGTAATTGATCAAACTGAGCAAGTTTGCTGAGATTTGTCCCTTAAAGCAAGGGACAGAAACCATGGTGAAATAATTATTTCATCGTGGTTCCTGTCCCCAAAGTTAACGCGGTTCTTAAGCCCCCTCAGTTAAAATTATTTTTTGTTGCTGACTCGATCATTGCAAAATAATTTTCAAAAGGCACATAATCAGGGACGCTGTTCCCTGTTCCTAAAGCATATCCAGTGCACCCGTTTGTAAGCTTAATCATATTTGCGCAACGCATTCTTATAGCTTCGGGTGTCTCTCTGCATACGAAATCAAGATCAATTCCACCTAAAATTGCTATCCGCTCGTGATAAAGCTGATAAGCCTTTTCAACAGGTAAAATGTTGTCCTCATATGAGTGCTTCCCGTTATATTTCATATCATCAATGATATCGTTCATAACTTCCACTAGATTGCCGCAGGAATGAAGAATTGCAGGTTTCCCAGATTTGTGGATTGCCTCAACAATTCGCTTGTGGTGTGGGAAAACGTATTTTCTAAGGTCTGTTGGAGACAAAAGAGTTTGTGATTGGAATCCCCAGTCGTCATTGCTAATAAGAGCGCCAACGGAAGGGAAACTACTGCATATTTCGTAATACCTCAAAAGACGAGATCCTACGGCATCAAAAATATCCTTCGCAAGAGCTGGGTCTTCTATGAGCATATAACATAAATTGTCATAGCCAGTAAGAGAAGTTACGTTCTCAAGTACACCACCAGGGCCCCACACGATAACTTTCATACCGTCAGGCAAAAATTCTTTGCATTTATCAAGTCTTGAGTAGTCAAGCAAATCGGGATTTTGCCAGTTGTAAAGTTCGAAATCTTCGCGTGAATTAATAATCGCGCCTTCGTTTGCTGAAGTTGTCTTCTTACTTTCGTGAGCACCGATAGGAAATCCAAAATCCGAACCTCTCATTGTTACATAATCATAACCTGCATTGGCAAATGCTTTAATTGTAACTTCAAATTCGCTTGAATTATCACCATATTTGAAACTAGTTTCAGCTAATAATTCATAAAGATTCTTATTAAGAAAAAACTCAAATAAAGTTGGACGCGAAGGGTTTTCTCTTTTTAATACCTTAATAATATTATCAAAGCAAGGTTCTCTTTTCATAATTCCTCCTAAATTTCTAATTTGAGGCAAAAAGCTGGGGGAAGCGAATAATTTGTTTGTATCAATATCAAACATTTTCGATTTATTCTATCATAGGTGAAAATAGAAATCAATATAATTAGTTAATAAAGTTAAATTATTAATATAAATTCATAGACAATTCTGCAAATTGATGCTACAATTTAGTTAAAATTAGAAAAATATCAGCTGCGATGACTTGTTATTGACGAAATTGCACATAATAATTTTAATTATCTAAGTAAAAACTAGAAAATTTTATTTATGCGATTTGAAAATTGCATTATAGAGGTGAACAAAATGGGTAAAATAGGAATTAATCAAAGACAAGTTAAAACGACAAATCAATCGTTGATTGTAAAAGAAGTTCGTGGAACCGGGCAGATTTCAAGATCCATGCTTGCAAAGAAACTGAAGCTTAGTGCGCCGAGTATATCAAACAATATAGATGACCTTATTTCGCGTAATATAATATTTGAAATAGGGATAGGGAAATCCAATTATGGACGTAAGCCAATTAACCTCCAATTTAATAATGCATATGGATATGTAGTAGCTGTTGATATGATTAGTAATGTTATAAGAATCGCAGTTTCTGATCTTTCAGGGATAAATATTCTTGGTGAGGATGTTATTGATGATGCACTAATAATAACTGAAGAAGTTATTGATAAGACAATTCTTGCAATAAGCCGAATGATTGCTAAAGCTAAACTTAACATAGAAAATTTGCTCTGTATTTGTATTGGGTCGCCTGGTGTAATTGACCCTGAAACAAATGAAATAATATTGTGTCCGCGGATGAGAGATGGCAAAATGATTCATTTCCTGGATATGTTCAATAAGAGTTTCAGTACAAAAGTAATAGTCAAAAACGATGTCAATTGTGCAACAATAGGAGAGCATCTTTTTGGCAGTGGAAAAGAAATGAAAAATTTCATAAATGTTTATATCGATATAGGAACGGGTTCTGGGATATTTTTGAATGACAGAGTTTTTGAAGGTAGTCGAGGTGGTTCAGGTGAATTCGGTCTTTGGGTAATGAACATTTCGGAAGCGGTAAAGGAAAACAGGGTATTATTAACAAATGTTGTAGATAATCACATTTCAATATTTGGCTTAGTATGCAAAATTAAAACACAACATCCCGACCTTTTTTCACATCTTGGAGAAGGTGAAATAAACATGCATGTCATGCCTGAGTACACTAAAGCATTGTTTGATGCGGTTTCAAATGGAGACCCTCGAATTATAACATTAGTATTAAAAAGTGCTGTTGAACTTGCTTGCGTAATTAAAAATATTTGTGAATTTCTCGACATAAATTGCGTAATATTAGGGGGAAAAGTCCTAAATTTCGGGGAGATATATATGCGCACTTTACGTAGCTTTCTGAAAAATAATTCTTCACATGATATAACTATAATCACCTCTGAGCTAGGAGAAAAAGCAGTTTTATATGGTGCACTCGGAGAAGGAATAAATTATGTTATTAATGATTTGATAATGTAAAATATTCAATAAAATAGTAAATAGAAAATTCAAGATTCGCTATTTTAAGATTGAGTCTTTTTATCACATTATTGTATAGCTTCTTAATACTTATTGAATTAATTCGAAAAATATTCTAGAAGTTGTATTTGCTATAAAAATAAACCGGAATTGCAGACCAACCATGGCATAAGCTACCTCCCCGGTTAAAATCCCAAGCGCCCTTTTCTGTTTCCCAGAAAGTTGTTGCGCCAGCAAAAAGCATATTCCCCCATATTCTTGCTATATCTGAAAATACAAAAACATGGTACTTTTGTTCTTCTGTCATCAATGCATCATATTTGAAAATGCTAAAGCTAAGTGTTACAGGAATAAGGTTTGATGTGTTTGATGCTAATAGGTTTAAAACAGCTTCTTTTCTCAAGCCTTTTGCCGCATTACAATACACAAGCAAAGACTGCGTTAACTCAGAATAATTATTCAAAAAAACAAAATCCTCAGAAATAAAATCTGCATAAACATTTCTATTAGCATCCCAAAAATGTTCATTAATTGCTTTGTTCAATAGAAGATGCATTGTTTCGTACTTTGTTGAAATATCTTCATATCCGAGAATTTTCGAGTATAGTGAAAAAGAATTATATGCGATTGATAGAAATCCATTTAATGGAGCGTCGTAAGTTATTGGTTTCAAATTATTTCTGAAAATATCTCCACCATCAAGACCATCAGCCCATTCATAAAAATTCCAGTAGGCAGTTTCTATAAAACATGGAATAAGTCCCGAAGACGTCAATCTTGTTGAGAATGCTTCAAGTATTTTTTGGGCAACTGGAAACATTGTTTTACCAAAATCCAAATCATTTGCATAAAATAAATACTCATAAAGTTGAATAATAAATGTCAGACTGAAAGAAGGTATTGTAATCGGGACATCAGCTGGAGCGCATAGTCCAATAAGCCCATCTGGCTGTTGGCTTTGAGCAAGTAAACTTATACTGGCCTTTGCAAAATCTAGGTTGTCGAAACAGAAATAGCCACACAACATCTGATTTCTTGAGTCCATGCTATAAAGCGCTTGCTCGCGCCATGGACAATCTTCATAATGCTCGTGCATACATAGTTTTAGAGTCTGAATTGAAACTTCTTGAATTTTACTGTGGAGTTTATCATCAATCAAATATTTTGGCTTAAGTATTACAGGATAATATGAAGGTTTTATTCCAATATAATAAAGTTTAAAGTCATTACAATGAAAATGAACCTGAATGTATCGGCAGCCAATTCTTCTAATTAAATCAGTCCATTGCTGCCTGCCAGATTTAGCGGTATATTGAACGGCAAAATTCCTGCCACCAACGAAACTTCTTACGCGAAGGTCGTCTAAATGCTCACCATACGAAATGTCAATAACTGTTCCTGATATTGTTTCAATATCTAAAGTAAGATGCCCTGTGTCCTCCTTAGAAAGATCAATCATAAGGTATATTCCATCAGAATTTGCATATTTTTTTGATGAATATTCTATACCCTCTTTAAAAGGGATTATAACAGGAGATTCCAATAGGCATAAATCCGAAGACTCTCTAAAAGATAAAAAGGCGCATTGCATTCTGGAAGCAACAGATTCATATATTATTTGTGATGCATTTTCTTCGATGAATGCCTGAGCTGAGTTAATAAAAATACCTTGTGATATAATGCGTGCTTCTGCTATAGGTTCTAAAGTTGTCTTTTTTACCGGTCTTGGGAATAATTGTCCTCGACCTTTGAGAATATCAGGCAAATTCCATGAAGAATCGGCTATATAATCAATGTTGTTCCAATCATCATATTTTGAGGCATCATAGTAGCAAGTGAAGGATAATTGGGGTGAAATTTTCTCCATTATTCCCGACTTATAATCTGTTGATTTTCTAATCAAAGTGTTAGATGAACATAATGATATTGTTTTACTATTACTATATACTTCAAAAGTTATTCCTGCATCACCCTTTATATAAGTAGAGCTATTTTCTCCATTATAATATGCTAGAATGCAAAGTCTGTTAACAAGTGATTTGCTAATAAATTTAGTTATTGCAATTGTGTCGTAGACTTTATGAGACGGATAATCTGCAAATTGACCAAATGCCGCTAGTTCACCATTTACCAAAAGAATGTACTGACTATCCACACTGATATCAATGTAAATTTCACCGTAACAATCATCGTTTCTATCACTGTCATTATTACTAATATCAAAATCGTGTACTATATCAAAATATCCGTTGCTTGAACATTCTCCCCATATCCACTCTGGATTGCTATTTTTAAAACTCATACTGCCTCCGTTATATTGATTTGCTTATATTATTAACTAACTTAATAATACACGGAAATGATAAAAAAAACAATCATATTAATTCAAATATGATTAGTTCAAATCATATTTCGAACTAGCATATTACAACTAAATATGAATAAATAGTGACACATTATGACATAGTATACAATATTTCGCTTTTCAATATGTGCAAATAATACAAATCGTTAATAAAGTTTATTATTATACTTGCCAAGCCTTCGAGCATGTGATAAGATGCACATATAAAGAAATAATTATTGGTAATTAACAGTCTAATTATACATTCAGGAGGTATTATGAGTAGAAACATTAAAATCATGATAATATGCTTGGTTGTTTCAAGTTTTTTGATTCAAGTTACTGGTTGTTTTTCAAAACCGGTTGTTGAACCTGCTTATCCTGGCGATAAGGTTATAACAATTGGCGGGTGGGTAGCTCCACCTCCAGCTTTTATAAATAATGAAACATATAAGCAAGTTGCTGATAGTGGAATAAACTTGATCTATGGATTATACGAGGGTGCAGATGCAAATGGGGTCAAAGCTCTTGAATTAGCAAAAGCAAATGGGATAAAATATCTAATGTATGATCGCTCACTTACAGGCATCCAGGAAGACGATTTTGATTTACTAGGGACACTGTTTGATTCATATAAAGATAAACCAGCGTTTGCTGGTAATTTGGTCACTGATGAACCTGGAGGAAATAAATTTGAACTTCTCGGGAAACTTCATGAAGTATACAAGAAACTTTTACCTGATAAATTATTTTATGTCAACTTGTTCCCCACTTATGCAACAGTTTCACAACGAGATGGATTATCATATAAAGAGTATATAGATTCGTTTATTTTAAAAGTAAAGCCAGAATTCGTATCTTTTGATTATTATCCCCTGATGACTCATGCCACCGAGGGCAACTATATCAAAGAAGATTATATGGCGAATCTTGAAATTGTAGCAAATGCAACAAAGAAGGCAAAAATACCATTTTGGTCATTTATTCAAGCTATGAGCTTTACAGCTGCGGGTATGACAAACAGAGATGTAAACGAAGCAGATATTCGTTTTCAAGTTTATACAGAACTTGCATTTGGATCACAGGGGATTCAGTATTTCTGCTATTGGTCACCAGGAGAAGATGGTGCAGCACAATTTGGTAAAGCGATGATTGATGCAAAAGGTAACAAGACACCAACGTATGATGCGGTTAAAAATGTTAACAAAGAAATACTCGCGTTTGATAATGCTTACCTTAATTTTGAAAACAAAGGCGTTATGCTTTTCCCTAAAGACAATCTCCCAAATACCATGTTTTTGGAAAGTCCATTGGAAAGTTTTGCACCAATTAAAACTGTTAATAGCGACCAGCCAATGATAGCAGGATGTTTTGAGGATAAAGACGGAAACCAGGCATTGATGATAGTAAATTATGGAGATCCTTCAACATCAAAGAGCAATAAAGTTAGCATTCAACTTAATGGCATAAGAGAAGTTTCTGCATATGACAAAGGTATTAAGAATCGGATTAAATTGACAAAAAACACATACGAAACAACATTAGAGCCTGGAGAAGGAAAATTTATTTTATTACTAAAGTAAGTAGAACCAAATATTTTTAGAGGAGGTATTTATGATCAGAAAAGCAATTTCTATTGCTCTCATGTTGATGCTAGTAGTAAGTTTGATGGCGTGTACAAAGACAACTGGCGTTTCATCATCAAACTCATCAACATCAATTCAGACACTCAAAATTTCATTTTTCAAAGGTGGTTTAGGTGATGAGTGGATTAAATCATTAGCTGCTCAATTTGAAAAGGAAAACAAAGGGGTTAAAGTCGTACTTGAAGGGGATCCTGCAATCACGGAGAAGATGGGACCTAGATTGGAATCCGGTTCTAATCTTCCAGACCTTGCGTTTATACTACAGACGAGCTGGCAGCGCTGGGGACTCAAAGGGTATCTTACTGACTTAACCGGTCTTTATAGTTCTGAAGTTGACAACGGGAAAACATTAAGTCAGAAATTACAGCCAGGTGACGCAAAGCTGGGATTGCTTCAAGGAAAATATTGGGTTGTACCTTGGACAGATGGAGCAACAGGTTTCGTGTATAATTCAAAAATGTTTGAAGAAAATGGATGGACTATCCCAGCAACAGTTAAGGATTTATATGATCTTCTTCCTAAAATTAAAGCAAAAGGTATTGCTCCATTTGCTTGGGGTGGGAAAGTAATTGGTTATTGGGACTTCCTTGTTAAAGGATGGTGGGCTCAATACGAGAGCGCAGCTGGTATTGAAACATATAAGGCAATGGCCGGTCCTAAAGTTTATGCTCAAGAAGGAAGACTTAAAGCTCTTGAAGTTTTTGAAAAATTAATTCTTGACCCAACAAATTCGATTGAAGGTGCAAACGGAATGGATCATATTCAGTCGCAAATGGCCTTCTTACAAGGCAAAGCAGCGATGATTCCGAATGGCGGATGGCTTGAAAATGAAATGAAAAATTCACTGCCAGCAGGATTTGTAATGAAAATGATGCCATTGCCATCAATCGATGGTGCTAAAGATCCTAAAGTTAATAGTACAATGGCAGGGGATTTTACAATTATTCCTGCAAAAGCAAAGAATGTTGAACTTGCTAAAAAGTTCATAATGTTTATGTCAAGAGACGATATGTTAAAGCTATTTACAGAAAAGTGTGGTTCTGTCAGACCTTTTCAGTATGATCC
>JBBQKF010000103.1:0-8979 GCA_038326615.1 Saccharofermentanales bacterium
ACAACAACCTTAAAAATAAAATTGCACCCAAATTATGAAAAAGAAAATTTTATTTATTGTGGATTGGCCGTCCCACGTAGAAAACATAACGGAACTTCAAGCATTATTAGATAACGATTATTCGGAAGATTATGAATGGAAAGTTTGGAGTTGTAAAAATAGGAGTGATCAAAGTTTAATTTACAGGTGGAATTGCTATACAAAGGGAGCATTGTACGCCTTAAGAAATAGGAAGAAATATCATGCCATTTTTATATGGCAACAAATGGTCGGGTATATTCTTTTTGGAATTATGAGGTTAATCAAAATGAAGATTCCTAATGTAGTTCTTTTTACATTCATTTATAATTCAAACACTATTTTCAAATATCAAAAAAAACAAATGGTAAACAATGCCCTTTATAAATCAAAAGGCATCTTGTGGCCATCTTCTGATATGGCAAATGAAGTAAAAAAGGATTTTCCAAAATTTGAGTCCAAAAACCATTTTTCATTAGTTCCTATAATGGACGTAGTCGATATTTATGCTTCGGTTGCAAAGGAACTGGATGATCCTTATTTCAGAAATGGCGTTTATACTGCCGGTAAAAGCGAACGGGATTTTGATGTAGTAATCCGAGCCTTTAGAAACACGGATGTTCCGGTTACTATTGTATGTCCGGATGACACGGAAATTAAAGAAACCAATATTACTTCAAATATCAGGATTCTGCGGTTTTCTCAAGTTTCACATGAACAATACTATGCATTGGAAGGACAAGCATTTTGTGTAATAATAGCTTTAATCAATGAAAAATCACCTTGTGGAGCGATAACTATCTCCCTTGCAATGTCCAATTCAATACCGATCATTGTTACTGAAAGTTACGGGGTTAAAGATTATATTTTAAATAACGTTAATGGAATTATAATTAAAGTAGGAGATAGTGATGCAATGCGGCATGGCTATGAAAAATTAAAGCGTGATGAAGCATTTAGAAATAACCTCATCAATAATGCAAAAAATACAGTTAAAGGAATGAGTACTGAAAACTTTATTGAAAAAATAATACAAATTATTGAGAATTAAATTGCATTAAATTATCAACAAAACAAAAATCAAATTGCTTCGTTTTATTCCTCAAATTTATAAAAATACGAACTATGAAAGTACTTATTCTTGCCGGTGGAAGAGGCTCCAGATTGTCGGAAGAAACAGTTTTGAAACCAAAGCCCATGGTTGAAATCGGAGGCAAACCAATACTATGGCATATCATGAAAATCTATTCCTCCTATGGGTTCAACGAGTTTATTATTTTATGTGGTTACAAGGGATACCTTATAAAAGAATACTTTGTTAATTACAAGCGCCATAATTCGGATATGACCATTGACCTGATTACCAACAAAGAAATTCATTTAAAAACCCATGATGAACCATGGAAAGTCACCCTAATAGATACTGGTTTAAATACAATGACTGGAAGACGCATTAAGCAAGTTAGAGATCTCGTTGGCAACGAACCGTTCATGCTAACTTATGGTGATGGTGTATCCGACATTAATATAGAAAATTTACTTGACTTTCATAGAGCTCATAGAAAAGCAGTAACCATGACAGCAGCACAACCTGCAGGGCGATTCGGATCTATATCTATTGATGAAAATGAAAGAGTTATGTCCTTCAAGGAAAAACCAAAAGGTGATGGCAATTGGGTTAATGCCGGTTTTTTTGTTTGTCAACCAGAAGTGTTTGATTATATTAAAGATGGTGATCAAACAATTTTTGAAAATGAACCATTAGAAGATCTTGCGGAAGCAGGACAACTTTATACTTATAAACATTCCGGATTCTGGAAACCAATGGATACAGTATGGGATAAGGTTGAATTAGAGACATTAATTAATAATGATAAAGCGCCATGGATTCAGTGGTAAGAATTAATCAAACGGAAACAGTAAGTATGACTGACAAAAATATCTTATCATTCTATAAGGGGAAAAAAATTTTTGTAACGGGGCACACTGGGTTCAAAGGTTCCTGGCTAATTACCTGGCTTCATTTATTGGGAGCTAATATAAAAGGTTATGCACTTGCACCTGAGAATGAGAAGTGTTTGTTTTCATATGTACTTTCACATATAGAAATTGAAAGTGTGATTGCAGATATAAGGGACAAGGAAAAACTGCAAAAAGAAGTTCAAAATTTTCAACCTGAATTTGTTTTTCATTTAGCAGCACAACCTTTAGTTAGGCGATCATACGAAATTCCTGCAGAAACATTTGAAATAAATGCTATTGGAACAGCAAATGTTTTGGAAGCGGTTATGAAGTTACCTTATAAATGCACAGTTATTGCTATCACAACAGATAAGGTGTATCACAACAGGGAGATTGATTATCATTATAAAGAAACAGATGAACTTGGTGGTTATGATTCATATAGTGGCAGTAAAGCATCTTCCGAAATTGTGGTAAGTTCATTTCGAAATTCATTTTTCAACACTCAAAATTATTCGATACATCAAAAGGCCATTGCAAGCGTTAGAGCCGGCAATGTAATAGGAGGTGGCGATTGGAGCAAGGATCGGATTATACCTGATATTATTCGTTCATTGATGATGTCGGAGCCTATCAGTGTGAGAAATCCAGAAGCAGTAAGACCTTGGCAGCATGTATTAGAACCTTTATCCGGCTATCTGTTGCTGGGGAAATTATTGAATGAAGAACCTGTTAAATTTTCTGGTGCTTACAATTTTGGTCCTTTACCAAATGATCATCTGCCAGTAAAAAAACTTGTTGAGATCGCGTTGGAATGCTGGGGAAATGGCAGTTGGTTCGATAACTCAGATAAGACACAGCTTCATGAAGCAGGATTATTGAAATTGGATATTAGCAAAGCTAAAAAGGAGTTAAACTGGCAACCAAAATTGAGCAGTAAAGAGGCTATACAATGGACGATTGACTGGTACAAACAGAAAGATGAAAATATTTTTAACTATAGTGTACAGCAAATTTTAGACTATCAATCAAAATGAGATTCACCGAAACATTGTTAAAAGGAGCTTTTGTTATTGATCTCGAAAAACGGGAAGATGAGCGGGGATTTTTTGCCCGGGCATGGTGCCACAAGGAGTTTGAAGCTCACGGCATATACCGCTTGCCTGTACAAGCTAATATGTCGTACAATAAAAAAAGAGGCACCATAAGAGGTATGCATTACCAGACAACTCCAAATCAGGAATCAAAGCTTATACGCTGCATTAACGGTGCTATTTATGATGTAATAATAGATCTCCGGAAAGATTCACCAACTTACAAGCAATGGTTTGGTATAGAGCTAAATGCCGAAAACAGAACCATGCTATTTGTTCCTGAAGATTTTGCACATGGTTTTTTAGCCTTAAAAGATCATAGCGAAGTTATGTACCAGGTATCGGCCTACTATAACTTTGAAAGCGAAAGAACAATTCGTTATGATGATCCAACATTTAGTATAAAATGGCCAATTGAAGTCTCAGTTGTTTCAGAAAAAGATATTAAAACACCAAATTTTAAAGAATAATTATGATACTAATAGATAAAGCATTAGAAAAACTTCAATTGGAAGGAAAACCGATCAGAGTTGGTATGATTGGAGCTGGTTTTATGGCTGCTGGTACTGCGTTGGAAATTATAAAATACAGGCAGGGTATTACAATAGTTGGTATTGCAAACCGAAATACTGATCGAGCAAAAATTGCCTATAACCAGGCAGGTATTACCGACATAACAATTGCACCTACGCAAGAAGAAGTCGAAGCAGCCATCCAGCAAAACAAACCCTTTGTTACTGAGAATGCTATGCTTTTATGCAGATCAAAAAATATTGATGTGATTCTGGAAATGACAGGGCATGTTGAATATGGTGCAAACGTTGCAATGGAAGCAATCAAGAATAAAAAGCATTTCGTTTCTTTCAGCGCCGAACTCTTTGGAACTTTAGGATCAATCCTTAAACACTATGCTGACGAACAAGATGTTATATTTACACTTGCCGATGGAGACCAACCCGTAGTTGAAATGAATCTTTATCGTTTTGTGAAAGGAATGGGAGTTAAACCGGTACTCTGCGGAAATATTAAAGGACTGCATGATCCCTATAGAAACCCTACCACACAGGAAGGATTTGCAAAAAAATGGCTTCAGAACACTGGAATGGTAACTTCTTTTGCTGATGGCTCAAAAATTTCATTTGAACAGGCCGTGGTTGCAAACGCAACCGGAATGGGAGTGGGCAAAAGAGGCATGTATGGTCCAACATATATGGGAGCTCAAATTTCGGAAGCAGTAAATTGGTATCCAACAGAACAATTATTGGAAGGCAATGGAATTGTTGATTATGTTGTAGGCGCTACTCCTGGTCCTGGCATTTATATACTCGGCACAATCGACGATCCGGTTCAGAAGCATTATCTAAATCTCTATAAAATGGGTGAAGGTCCGCTGTATTGCTTTTACACACCATTTCATCTCTGCCATTTTGAAGTTCCCAATACCATTGCAAGAGCAGTAATCTTTAACGACACTGCGCTGGCTCCAATTGGAAAACCTTGTGTAGATGTAATTGCAACAGCAAAAAAAGACCTTGTTGCAGGCGAGGTTCTTGACGGTATTGGGGGCTATGCAACTTACGGGCTGTGTGAAAATTACGATACCGCACGAAATGAAAATATCCTCCCTTTAGGTCTTGCTGAAGGATGTACATTAAAACGAGATATCAAAAAAGATGAAGTTATTAGTTTTACCGATGTGGAAATTCCTGCTGGAAGATTAGTGGATAAGCTATGGAAAGAACAGGTTGAAAAGTACAACGAAATCTAAATACTCCACAATTTATAACACTTTAAATCTTAATATTTTTAAGAAATAATTACAAAATAGATAATTATGAGTAATCGTAAGGCTCGGGTAATTGCTTTCTATTTACCACAATTTCATCCTATCCCAGAAAATGATGAATGGTGGGGAAAAGGATTTACCGAATGGACAAATGTAGGAAAAGCAAAACCACTTTTTAAAAATCATTATCAACCAAGAGTTCCGGCTGATTTAGGATACTATGATTTAAGAATGCCTGAAATTCGTGAAGCGCAAGCTAAAATGGCTCAAGATGCAGGAGTTGAAGGATTCATGTATTGGCACTACTGGTTTGGCAATGGGAAAAGACTCCTTGCGGGTATTTTTGATGATGTATTAAAAAGTGGCAAGCCTAATTTCCCGTTCTGTTTGGGCTGGGCCAATCATTCGTGGTATGCAAAAAACTGGAACGCCAGTGATGCTAAAAAAGACAAGTTGTTAATTGAGCAACTTTATCCCGGAGTGGAAGATTATACCAACCATTTTTATACTGTACTGAAAGCCTTTCAGGATAAACGCTATATTAACGTTGATGATAAACCTTTGTTTTATTTCTATTCGCCATATTCGATCCCAAACCTTGATGAATTTATTAGTTTATGGCAAAGATTAGCTCTTGAAAATGGGCTAAAAGGGATACACTTTGTTGCTCAGACCAATAAAAATTATGATTGCGAAAAGCTTTTAAATCTGGGTTTTGATGGGGTATGCAGATCAGGAATTTCAGATGCAGCAGATCAAATTAAGGGAAAAATGTTGAACAAAGTTTTGTGGCATTTAAGACAGAGGTCAAAATATGTGCCTCTAAATATTTATGATTATGCCGAAATCATTGAACACTTAAGTGTTCCGGAACTGGATAAAATTAATAATGTATACCCAACAATTATCCCAAATTTCGACCATTCTCCCCGTTCTAAAAGAAGAGGCCTCATTTATACAAATAGTAATCCCGGTTTATTTAAGCAACATATCAACCAAACTCTCCAAACAATTCAAGAAAAGCAGGAAGATCATAAGATTGTTTTTCTTCGATCATGGAACGAATGGGCCGAAGGAAATTATGTTGAGCCGGATTTATTGTTTGGACATGGGTATCTACAGGCATTGAAGGACGAAATTTTAGGCCATTAGTACACGTCGTATTACTACAAATTGTACTTTTGTTTATAAGCATATCTTGATTTATTTGTTTTACAAAACAAAGACACTGATTATCGGAAGTATTACAAAAACAAAAAAACATGCGGCTTTTTAGTTGATTTTCAACATTTTAATGAACTTACGAAAATTGAATAAGTTACAAGAAATTTCTTAAAAGTATTTATTATCATGCAAAATATTTTAATTACTGGAGGAGCCGGATTTATAGGTTCTCATTTAACTGCAAATCTCCTTAAAAAAGGTTATCCAATAACCATATTAGATAATCTTTCACCTCAGATTCACGGAAACTCAGCCGACGAGTCTTCATATTTGTTTAATAAAATAAAGGGAAAGGTAAACTTTATAAAAGGAGATGTTTCAAACAGAAAAGATTTGACAAAATCTTTGGAAGGAATTGATATTGTTGTGCATCTTGCGGCAGAAACAGGAACGGGTCAATCGATGTACGAATTGGAACATTATTCAACTGTTAATGTAGGCGGAACATCTTTATTGTTAGATATACTAGCAAATAATCAAACAAAAGTAAAGAAAGTTGTTGTTGCCTCTTCAAGATCAATATATGGAGAAGGGAAATACGTAGATGAAATAGGAAATATATATTTCCCAAAACCTCGCTCTTTAAAGAAAATGGGAAATGGTGATTTTAATGTATACGATGATTCAGGTAAGAAAAAGCTTAAGCCTATTGCAACTACAGAAGATTCAAAACTTGATCCGGGATCTTTTTACGCTATAACAAAACTATTTCAGGAACAAAGCACTCTTCTTATCTGTAATGTTTTAAATATAGACGCAATTGCATTACGATTTCAGAATGTTTATGGACCTGGTCAGTCATTAAAAAATCCATATACCGGTTTGCTCGCAGTATTTTCGAACCTGATAAGGCAAGGAAAAGGGATTAACGTATTTGAGGATGGTGAAGAAAGTCGGGACTTTGTTTTTATTGATGATGTTGTGAATTCCATAATACAAGCAATTGAAACAAAAACCGCTAATGGCAAAGCATTTAATATTGGAACTGGGGTACCATTATCGGTTTTAGAAATTGCTAAAATTTTAAAACGACTTTATAATTCGGAAATTGATATTAAAGTTACTGGTGACTTCCGTGTTGGTGATATTAGGCATAATTTTGCAGATATCACATTAGCCAAACAGTTTTTGGGATATAATCCTTCAGTGTCGATTGATGATGGTTTAAGGAAATTTGTTGAATGGGTCAGTGAACAACCCAATGAAGACGGAAATCTTTTTTTTAATAGCATCCATGAAATGAAAAGAAAAAAAATGTTCTACAATGGCAAATAATATCAATGAAGCTTTTAAAGGTAAGAAAATCTTATTTCTGGACGGCTTAAACAATCTTTATCATTTAGGAATAATTCAAAGTTTAAAAGATATGGGAGCGTTTGTTAGCTCAAGAGTATATCAGGATTACCGTAATAACAATTTTGTCATTAAATTATATAGGAAAATATTAAATAAAAAAGGTAGAATAGATTTTGATAAGTTACTGCTTTCTTTAGAAAATAATTATGATTTGATTTTTGTAAAAAATCCTGAGCTTGCTGATGGCGATTTTTTTATTAAACTCAGGGGATTAAATCCAAATGCTAGGTTTATTAACTACAATTGGAATTCTTTAAAAATTAGCAATTATCTACCATTTATTAAATATTTTGACAAGGTTATCACTTTTGATCCGCAAGATGCAATTGAAAATAAATTAAACTACTATCCTTTATTTTATTTAACTGATTTTGAGAAAATTGCCATAGGTCAAATGAGTTGGAAATATGATGTTTCTTTTGTTGGTTCTGCTTTTAGTGAGGAAAGGCGTAATTTTATTAGAGTTTTTATTGAAAGGCTTGAAGATTTTAGACTGACATACAACATTTACCTACTTGTTAGGTCAAAAAGAAACTATATTAAATATAAATACCTGTCTCCGAAAAGTGTTTTAACAAGCACCTATGGATTTAAATATGTATCGAAAAATAAGTTACTAAAAATAGTTTCAAACTCAAAGTCATTTGTGGATTATAAAAGACCATTTCAAAGTGGACATGATATGAGAACTTTCGAATCACTAGCTGCTGGCCAAATGCTTATTACAAATGATACGCAAATAAAGGAGTGCGATTTTTATGATCCTGCAAGAATAATTATTATTGATGAGAAAAGTTCAGATTTCGATCTTTTACCGTTAAAGAATTATATCCCTTCCTTCCCATCTGGATTTGAAAAATACAGAATCGATAACTGGCTAAAAAATATTTTAACAGATTAAATTTCAATGTTGTTTAGTTAGCGAAAATTGCTAAAAGGCTTGATTTTATTGATATTTTGGAATGAAATAGTTCATTGAAAAGTTTGTAATTTGCTATATGGTGACTATTTTGTAGAAGTATAAAGGGGGTAACCCAAGTGAGAAATAAAAGGTAGTTATCGTGAGAATTTATCAAAAAACGTAGTTTATGAGATTGATAAAGAAGAGTCTAAAGACCGTGCTAAAGACGGCTGGAAAGAGCTGTTTTCACGAGACAGGAATTTAACATTCAAGAATTTAATTGTCCTTATCATCAACTTTCAATTTGCCGGGCTTGAAAACTCGCAGGCAAGAAGTGGAAATAAACATTACTTTCACTTAAAACAATCATACAGGGCGATAATAATTTATTGGATGATTTCTTCTATTTAATTAAATTCAACATAAAAAAAGTATTACGATTCTAAAATATTGAATAACAATTCTCCGTTATGTTTTTATTTGACAAATATAAATCTTCAAGACAATTATTTAGTACTGGCTCCCAAATTATTGGTGTTAGGTGGAAAAGATACCTTAATACTTTTCCGCCATATTGTGCAGAATCAACTGCAGTGCTTGATTCTGAAGGAAATTTTTATTTTGGGACACATAGTGGA
>JBBQKF010000104.1:0-8856 GCA_038326615.1 Saccharofermentanales bacterium
CACGGAATAATGGATGCCCCACTTGTAAGTGCCCAAACTCTTGCTCTTTATACTATATTTCTCGCTTGTCTTATAGTGATGAGTCGAAAAAGTTCGAATTTTTAGTTCAGCATTTTATTCAGCATTTTATTCAGCATTTTATTCAGCATTTTAATCAGCATTTTAATCAGCATTTTAATCAGCATTTTAATCAGCATTTTATTCAGCATTTTATTCAGCATTTTAATCAGTATTGTTGCATATGGACCTGCTTTAGTGGTAGAATATAAAACAATTGAAAATTACTAAGTAAATAACAAATATTGTAGGAGGCTATAAATCATGGAGAACGTTTTTATATTTGACCATCCATTAATTCAACACAAAATATCACTCATGAGGGATAAAAGAACCACCACAAAGGAATTCAGGGAGCTTGTTTCAGAGGTTTCTATGCTAATGGCATACGAAGTAACCCGTGATTTGCCATTAAAAGAAATTGAAGTCGAAACGCCTGTTGCTATTGCTAAAACGAAAGTTCTTGCAGGAAAGAAGATGGCTATTGTTCCAATTCTCCGTGCAGGATTAGGAATGGTTGACGGTATGCTAAGTCTCATGCCAATGGCTAAGGTTGGTCATATTGGTCTTTACAGGGATCCTAAGACTCTTGAACCAGTTGAATATTATTGTAAACTTCCAGAAGATGCTATCGAAAGAGATATAGTAGTACTTGATCCAATGCTTGCAACAGGCGGTTCAGCTTCAGCGGCGGTATCTTTCCTTAAGGCAAGGGGTATAAAAAACATCAAATTTATGTGCCTTATAGCTGCTCCTGAAGGAGTCAGACGTCTTAATGCAGATCATCCGGATGTACCGATTTTCTGTGCATCTCTTGACGAAAAACTAAATGACCATGCTTATATTGTCCCAGGTCTTGGTGATGCTGGTGACCGTTTATTTGGCACAAAGTAAAAACTTGTGCATATTGATGTGTCTGTAGCACTTGCAATCACAACTTTATAAGAGCATAATTGAATAAACATTGGTAATGGGGCCCCGAAGGATTTTTATAGTCCTTCGGGTTTATCATTTACCGAAAATGCTAAAAACACAAAGCGCAGAATACAAGAAACCATAATTATTAACAAATTAATTTATTATTAGTTAATAATTAACTTTTTCGCTAAAGTAATATAATGATAATATTATGATAATATTATCATAATATGATTAGATTTTATAAATATATTATAAATGTTTTATAATGCACCTATATAATTTTAATGATATTTAGTAATATTTAGGAAACACAAGCACTAACACAAACAACTGTATTTTTGAATTTACAAGAGAGGAAACATTCTCATATTTTATGAGAAGACAGGGTAGGATTTATGAGACCTTCATGGGATGATTATTTTATGCAAATCAGTGAGCTTGTTAAGACAAGATCGACGTGTATCAGAAGACAAGTTGGTGCAACAGTTGTTTTAGATAGAAGAATTATATCGACTGGATATAATGGTGCACCTAAAGGTACCACACACTGTGAAGTAGTTGGGTGTATGAGAGAACTTCTTAATGTTCCTTCAGGGGAAAGACACGAGCTTTGCCGCGCAACCCATGCAGAGCAAAATGCAATTGTTCAGGCAGCCTACTCGGGGACATCCCTTAAAGGCGCAACCATATATGTCACATGTCAGCCATGTTCAATGTGTGCAAAATTGCTTATTAATGCTGGAATAGTTAAAATTGTTTATAATGGCAATTATCCAGATAAGTTGTCGTTAGAACTTCTTTTTGAAGCTAACGTTGAACTAGTGAATTACGAAACGATTAGAAATCAGGTATAATCTATGATTTATTTAATGGCAGATAACTATTTTTTACAATTAATTGATGCAATAAAGAAAGAATTCATTGCAGAGATTCAAGTTGGAAATATCGGTGAAGAAATAGCAAAAGCTATCGCTCCTCAGGATGTTTTTTCGATTCCACTTGGCACTTTTTCGATTTCTATTGGACAAGCGGTTGTTGCGACATGGATTGTAATGGTTTTCATTGCTGCTCTCGGGTTTTGGCTAGGAAGAGATTTTCATGAAATTCCTAGACGAAAACAAGTAGTTGCTGAAGGAATTGTAAATATATTTGTTAAGCTTTGCGAAGACCAACACATGTCTACGAAGCAAGCAGAAATTGTAGCACCTTATGTTGGAAGTATGGCAATTTTTATATGTTTAGCGAATACAACTTCAGCATTTAAAATGACACCACCTGCGAAAGACCCTATCTTCCCTATTGCACTTGCGCTTTTTACTATTGCTTATGTTATTTTTACAGGGATAAGGTTCGTTGGAATAAAGGGATTTTGGAGTTCTCTCACTTACCCAAATGCTGCATTACTTCCTTTTAAAATTCTTGATTACATTATCAAGCCGATATCATTGTCGCTTCGACTTTTTGGCAATGTATTTGGTGCATTTATATTGATGGAATTTATTTATATAGTTTTCCCTATTATTGTGCCAGGGGTTTTGGGATTATGGTTTGATTTAGCAGATGGGCTTTTACAAGGTATTGTTTTCTCGTATCTTACAATCATATACATAGGAGAAATTATCGAAGGATCTTCAGAATCCGCAGGTCATAGAAAAATAATTAAGGAATAATAGCCAAACAATCAAAATTATTAAAAGCACTTTTGATTACAACCTATTGAGAACTATTATTTCGAAAATTTATAAAAAAATAAGAAAAATAATTATGAAGAATAGAAGGAGATTATTATGGACGCAGGTTTAATAGCATTAGGAGCAGCACTCGCGATAGCATTTGCAGCAGCAGGCGCCGCAATCGGCATTGGAATGGCTGCAGGTAAAGCGTTTGAAGCATCAGCCAGGCAACCAGAACTAGCAGGTAGAATTCAGACATTGCTTTTTACAGCTATTGTCTTTATTGAAGCAACTGCAATTTATGCACTAGTTGTAAGCCTTCTGCTTATTTTTGTTTTTAACAAATAATGAGACGATGCAAGAAATTTCTTCAAATCATTGAAGTTTTAAAGGCATATTAATCATAAATCTGCCATAAAATATGAACAGCAAATATGAACAGCAAATATGAACAGCAAACAGGACGAACATATTGTTTGTATATTATTTAGTATTTATGTGGCGTTTACTTCAAATGATAAAGAGATAAAAAAAGAGAGAGAGGCGATCGACTGATGGATTATTTAACAAGTCCCGTCGTTGTATATTTAGTATTGATAACACCGGAAAACTTAGCAAAGTACATAGTTACTGCTGTTTTTACGATTATTAATTTATTAGTAACATATGTGATTCTTAAGAAGTTTCTTTTTATGCCAACGATTAAATTTATGCGCGCAAGACAAGCAGCAGTTGAGGATGATATCAAAAAGGCAAAAGAAATGAGACAAGCAGCAGAAACGAAGTTTACCGAGGCGACCAACCGTATTGAATCTTCAATAAGGGAAGCATCAACAATTGTTAATGATGCTAAGGTTCAGGCAGAATCACAAAGTGATTCAATGTTAATTGCTGCCAAGAAGGAAGTTTCAGATATTGTAGGTCGTGCTGATTCAGACATCGAAAGAATGCGTACGGCAATGATGGAGCAGATGCGCGATGAAGTCGCAGATCTTGCAGTATCGATTGCATCTAAGGTCATAACACAATCTATTGATGCAAACAAACAAAGAGAATTAGTCGACCAGTTTATCGGCGAAGAGATGAAGGGAAAGGTATAATACATGGCTGATAGTGCTTACAGTATTATAAGGATCATTTCACCAACAGTGATTCCTGAAGAAAAATTAGAAATATTGGCGTCGAAATTTGCACAAAAATGCAATATAGCGCAGTATTCATATAAATTTGAAATGGATCAGTCACTAATAGGAGGTCTTGTTATTTATGCTGGAGGATTTCGATATGATTACAGCATTAAGGGCCAGCTTGGAAGAATAGTTACTCAACTGAAATCTGCTTCAGCCCCTGATGCGGGTGATGCAAAAACTGAAGATGAAATTGCCAAACTGATAAACGAAACTTTGTCCGGAGCATTGGTGAGTTTTAAAGAGAAACCGATTGCGGCTGGAGATGATGGCCTTTTTAAAGATATAGCATCGATTAAAATGGCAGATGATTCAAAGGCGTCCGTTGTCGAGAAACTCTTTGAGAATTTCTCGAAATATGATATAGATGCAGCTGTTGATGAAGTTGGTACAGTTATTTCTGTAAGCGATGGAATCGCAATGGTTTCTGGGATTGTTAATTGTAAAAATAACGAACTTGTTATGTTCACAACTACAACATTCGGGATTGCAATGAATCTTGAAGAAAATCGTGTTGGTGTAGTACTGCTCGGCGATAATGATACTATATTTGAGGGCATGGTTTGCAAACGCACTGGCCGCACAATTGACGTACCAGTTGGGAAAGGCTTGCTCGGAAGGGTTGTTGACCCACTCGGTACTGCAATAGATGGTCAAGGTCCGATAGCAGCAACTAGGCGACGCGAGATTGAAGGACCAGCTCCTGGAATAATCGAAAGACAGCAAGTTAATGTTAGTCTTCATACAGGTATAACAGCAATTGACACAATGATACCAATCGGGAGAGGTCAAAGAGAGCTTATTATAGGTGATAGACAGACAGGCAAAACTGCGATTGCAATTGACGCAATTATTAACCAAAAAGGTAAAAATGTTTATTGTGTTTATGTAGCAATCGGCCAGAAAATGTCCACAGTAGTTTCTGTTGTTAATACACTTAGGAAACACGGTGCCTTGGACTATACAATAATTGTTGTTGCAAGTGCCAGCTCTTCTGCATCAATGCAATATATTGCCCCTTATTCTGGATGTGCAATAGCAGAGGATTTAATGTATTCCGAAAACGCTGATGTGCTTGTTGTTTATGATGATCTTACTAAACATGCACAAGCATATCGTGCGATATCTTTGCTCTTGAGAAGACCTCCAGGCCGTGAAGCATATCCTGGGGACGTTTTTTATCTGCATTCAAGACTGCTTGAGCGTGCAGCAAGACTTTCAGATAAGTACGGAGGTGGATCTATTACAGCACTTCCGATTGTTGAGACACAAGGTGGCGATATTTCAGCATATATTCCAACGAACGTTATTTCTATTACTGATGGACAGATTTATCTTGAATCAGAACTATTTTTCTCAGGACAACGTCCAGCCATTAACGTTGGACTTTCAGTATCCCGTGTCGGTGGTACTGCCCAGTCAAAAGCAATGAAAAAGGTTGCTGGTCCTCTTCGTATACATTTAGCTCAGTATAGGGAACTTGAAGCTTTTTCTCAGTTTGGTTCCGACCTTGACGAATCGACAAGAGCGCAACTGACAAAGGGTCGAAATTTATACGAGATTTTGAAACAATCACAGTACTCTCCTGTATCAATGGAGAAACAAGTTATTCTGCTCCATCTTGCTAACACAAACAAATTTTGTACTTTTGACAAAGAAGATATAAAGCCATTTTTTGAACTTTATATTGTTTATGTAGCATCAATATATCCACAGGCACTTACAAGTATCAAAGAAACCGGAGAATTTTCCGATGAAGCTCAAAAGCTTGTAAACACAGCTTTTGGTGAATATTATCAACTTTGGAAAGCAGAACACGAGGATTATGGAACAGATATATGATATAAAAAAGAGAATGAGGAGTGTTAACGACATTAAGCAGATGACTCATGCAATGCATTTGATCAGTGCTGTAAAGATGAAACGCGCCCGCTCGCAGTTATCGAAGACATTACCATTTTTTGATTTGTGTCGTGCCACCATGGCTGAAATTTATATACAAAGTCCAGAAATAACTCATCCCTTCTTTAATGAGCACAAGAAGAAAAAAGGTGAACCTCGGGTTATAGGATATTTTATTCTCACAGGCGATCAAGGTCTTGCTGGAGCATATAATCTCAATGTTATTAACACGGCAGAGAGACATATCCATGCAACGATGATTGACCTTACGAAAAAAGGAATATATGCGATACCAAAGCTTTTTATTGCAGGGAAAATAGGTAAGGATCAGTTCAAAAAATCGGGATTTGAGATAGTTGAAAATTTTGAATATCCTATTGAGTCCCCAACATTTTATCGAGCCAGAGATATTTCAGATTATTTCCATGATATTTATGATCAGGAAAAACTTGATTCAGTTTATGCAATATATACAAGAATAAATTCAGCAATCGACATAAAACCAGTTGTTACTAAGCTTGTTCCGATATCATCAGAAGACTTGCTTGATGGAGTAAACCTTGATGTTTATAAGAAAAAACTGCCTGATCCTACGACGATAAATATAGAATTTATCCCTTCTGCAAGAGAAGTTATGAATTATCTTGCGAAAACATATTTAAATGGAATGATATATGGTGCACTTACTGAAGCCTTTGCAAGTGAACAAACAACCAGAATGTCAGCTATGAAAAATGCAACAGACAATGCCGAGGATATGCTTGATAGTCTGACACTAAAGAGCAACAGAGCTAGACAAGGCAAGATTACAGAAGAGATATCCGAAGTTGTAAGTGGTGCAGAATCATTAAATAAACGTGATCAAGAAAAATTAATGGAGGACTAAAATGGCAGCAGGGAAAGTAATTCAAATCATAGGGCCTGTTATTGATATTCGTTTTGAAGAAAATGAACTTCCTAAATTAACGGAGGCTATTGACATTGAATTTGGACAAAAGAAGATTGTTGTTGAAGTTATGCAGCACAGGGGGAAGGGCGTAGTTCGTTGTGTTTCAATGTCTCCGACAGAAGGTCTTGCACGAGGTTCAATAGCAAACGCAACAGGAGCACCAATTACAGTGCCTGTGGGAGAACATATAACAGGACGTTTGTTTAATGTGTTAGGTGAACCGATAGATGAATTAGGCCCAGTAAAATATGATGCAATGTGGTCAATCCACAGACCAGCACCTAAATTTATAGACCAGTTTCCTACTGAGAAAATTCTCGAAACAGGAATTAAAGTAATTGACCTGCTATTACCTTATTCAAAAGGCGGTAAAATAGGGCTTTTCGGTGGGGCAGGAGTTGGGAAAACAGTTCTGATTCTCGAACTTATAAGAAACATTGCAACCGAACATGGTGGCTATTCAGTTTTTGCAGGAGTCGGTGAGAGATCAAGAGAAGGAAATGACCTTTGGAATGAGATGAAAGATTCAGGGATTTTGGATAAAACTGTTATGGTATTCGGGCAGATGAATGAACCACCCGGAGCTAGAATGAGAGCTCCTTTGACAGGACTTACAATGGCAGAATATTTTCGTGACGTAAAAAACAAAGATGTTTTATTATTTATTGATAACATTTTCAGATTTGTACAGGCAGGCTCTGAAGTTTCAGCACTTCTAGGTCGTATTCCTTCTGCAGTTGGATATCAACCTACTTTGGCAAATGAAGTTGGCGCTCTACAAGAACGTATTACATCAACAAAGAAAGGGTCGATAACTTCAATACAGGCGGTTTATGTTCCGGCAGATGACCTTACAGACCCTGCTCCTGCAACTACTTTTGCACATCTGGATACAATTACTGTTTTATCAAGAGCAGTTGTTGAACTAGGAATATATCCAGCTGTCGACCCTCTTGAATCGTCTTCAAGAATACTTACTGAAGAAATAGTAGGAACTGAGCATTACCTTGTTGCAAGAAAAGTACAGGAAACATTACAACGATACAAAGAATTGCAGGACATTATTGCAATTCTTGGTATGGAAGAACTTACAGAACAGGATAAATTAATTGTTGCTAGAGCCCGTAAAGTCCAAAAATTCCTGTCACAGCCATTCCATGTATCTGAGAATTTTACTGGGATACCTGGCCAATTTGTTCCTGTAACAGATACAATCAAAGGATTTTCCGAAATTGTATCGGGTAGTGTTGATCATATACCTGAACAGTTATTCTTCATGAAAGGCTCAATTAATGACGTCTACGATGCATACAAAGGATACAAAGAGATATTGACACCTGACGGTAAAGAAGTTTGCGAGATCTAAATTTTACTTTGGGGACAGGAACAAAAGCAAAAAATTGGCTTTACAAAGGCAAAACCGTCATCGATTATAAGACGGCATAAAAATTGTATTAATAATAGAAATAAGTAGCAGTAAGAATAACTAAAACATTTTTAAAGGAGGGCATATCGTTTATGAGCGAGAAGAAAATTCATGTCGAAATTGTAACACCTTATGAACTCTTTTATGAAGGTGATGTAGACCAAGTAGTCCTTCCTGCTACAGATGGTGAAATCGGAATATTACCTGGACATGTTCCTGTAATTGTGGCTTTAAATCCTGGTGAAATCCGTATCAAAGTTAACTCGAAAGATCTTTATATAGCTGGATCTGATGGATTTGCTGAGATTGAAGTCGATTATGCAATCATTGTTGTTGGCTCAGCCGAATGGCCTGAACAAATAGATATGAACAGAGCAACTCTTGCGTTGCAAAGAGCTCAGCAAAGAGTTCATTCACCTGAAACATCAATGCAGGAGATTACCCGCTCAAAGCGTGGTATCCTGAGAGCAAAAGCCAGAATAAAGGTAGCAGAAAGAATAAGCAAAAAATAGTAGTTAAATGAAATTATACTCGCCCCTTTAATACAATTTTATATTTACAACACACTAACAATAAAAGTTTAATTCTAAAATTAATTTTATTTAGGAATTCCACCGGGAATCCTCTCTATTTCAATGGAGAAATGAAAGGTGTCTTTTTCTTTATAATATAGAAGTATGTTGTTACTATAAGCATATGCTATTTATTCATTATATATTGACTAATATGACGATATCTGGT
>JBBQKF010000105.1:0-8803 GCA_038326615.1 Saccharofermentanales bacterium
TGCGAAAGTATCTGTGTAGGACGGATGAAAATATCCGACCAGCAGTAGTGGGCTTGGACAGCCCTAAGATGTACCGGTGGGACGGTTATCGTTTCTCCGGGAATCCGAAGCTCGCCATTTCAATGGCGATGTAGTTCACTGATTTCAAATTTAAACAATTACAGGAGAGTCCGCTAGAGTGATGTCAAGACAATAAAGGTTTGGAATAAATTCTTTACATAATAATGAAGTCAGAAATACAAGTTCTTTCAAAATGCAACCAATTGTGTGGAGAAGAAAATCTTCACTTGCTAAGAGTGGTACTAATATTTTATTAAAAATCAAGAATTTTGATGAAAATCTTACTCAAAATAAGCCTTGCAAAATATTTTGATAAGGTCTATAATTTGTGACAACAGATGAGGGGAGCTGGGTTAACCGGCTGAGAGGACATGATTTAGAGTGTCGACCCTATAACCTGAACCGGATAATGCTGGCGGAGGGACGATATGAATGCTTATTATTTAGCAATCGAACACCTTTTCTAGCGTATCCATACGAAAGAGAAGGTGTTTTTTATGTGCGGAGAAATTAGTTCCAAAACAATCGAGGCGAGTGTCGCTTTACAGATTCTTCCTTGGATTGAGATGGATGGGGTATATGACATAGTTGACAAAGTTATTGAGTACGTTGCAAGTACTGGTGTAAATTATGTTGTAGGTCCTTTTGAGACTACAATGGAAGGTAATCTTGACCAACTTCTGGATATTGTCAAGAAAGCACAACATATTGCAATTGAAATGGGTGCGCCGGAAGTTATTTCTATGGTGAAGATTGCATATAGGCCTGACAGTATAGGTAGTGCAACAATCGAGTCAAAGATTTCGAAACACAAGCATAGCTAAATATTTAAAGCAGAAACAAAACTAGTGGAAAATTTATATTTGTTATGTTTGGCAAAGAGAAAAAATTAGTGATAAAAAAATGATAGCAAGTTATCTTGAATAAAACAATAGAGAGGAGGCTAAAGGATGCCAATAAGAAATGATAAGGAGAAGCAAGTTGCTAATGATGTAAAATATTTATTCTCGGTCTTCCCCGCTTTGTTGTTTGTTGCAATTTTAACAGCCCTTATAGAAATACTTGTAAGAACAGGAGTAATTCAAGGCTTCATCTTGCCAGCCCCAAGTGCAGTAATAATATCTCTGTTTGTTAATTTTAAAGAAATTGCTCCGCATATGTGGGAAACATTCTGGGTTTGCTTTGTTGGACTTAGCATAAGCATACTTTTAGCCTTTATAATAGCAGTTATTATGGATGGCATTACAATATTTAAGAAAACCGTTTATCCCTTACTAATTGCATCCCAGACAATTCCAATAATGGTTATTACACCGCTAATAATCCTAATGCTTGGATATGGGTTAGCTCCAAGATTGCTCGTGGTTGTTCTTGTTTGTTTTTTCCCCGTTTGCATTAGTTTGTATGACGGCTTATCATCTGTTGACCCTGACATGTTGATGTTAATGAAGTCAATGAAAGCTGACAAAAAGGGCATTTTCTGGCATGTAAAGTTCCCGGCAAGTCTTCCGTCATTATTTTCTGGAATAAGAATTTCTGCAACATATTGTGTAATGGCAACGGTTATTGCAGAGTGGCAGGGCTCAAATACAGGTCTTGGGATATATATGATAAGAGTAAAACGATCTTATAATTATGACAAAATGTTTGCAGCGATAGTGCTAATTGTGTTGATGAGCCTTTTGTTTTTCCTCGCAGCACAATTTGTACAGAAAAAGGCAATAAGATGGAAAAAATGAACACAGTGGGGACGGTTCTTCTGTGTTCGAGGAGACGAACACAAAGATAATTTATAAAAAACATTCCTACAATGATCTTAATATACAAAGTTTACAAAAATAAATTACAAACAGGAGAACAACAAATGGTAAAGACAAATCAGACTAATGGACAAGACTTTCAGAAAATCGAAACAGTAAAAAAGAGAGCGACTGGCAAAAACATTACATTGGAGCAAAAAAAATCCATTGTGTACTACAAAGCGGTATCAATTTTAATAACCATCGTACTATTGATTTCAGCAATTACAACTTCATGTTCAAAAGCTACTTCAATTACACCAGATTCTTTAAATTCGACAAATTCCAACACAAAAAAAGAAAAAGTGACACTCGTTCTTGACTGGGCTGTTAACACAAACCACATCGGAATTTTCGTTGCTAAAGAAAAAGGATATTTCGAACAAGAAGGTCTTGACGTTTCAATAATTCAAGCACCAGAAATGAATTTTGTTGAAATGGTTGGTGCGGATGCTGCACAATTTGGTATTTGTGGGCAAGAGCAGCTATCGCAGGCAAGAACAACAGGGAAACTTCCAGTTGTTGGAATTGGGGCTATTCTCCAACACAACACATCTGGGTTTGCATCACCTGTAGATCGCAAAATTATTTCGCCGAAAGACTTTGAAGGCAAAAAATACAGTGGCTGGGGAACTCCTCTTGAAGAGAAATTTTTAGCAACATTGATGAATAAAGATAATGGGGATTTTAAAAAGGTTGAAATGCGAATGATGGGAGCTACGGACTTTTTTGCAAGCATGGCAACAGAAGCAGATTTTGCCTGGATATATTATGGATGGGATGGAATCGGTGCAAAAGTCAAGAATTATCCTTTGAATTTCATTTTACTTCAGGACGTGGACCCTTCCTTAGATTTCTACTCCCCTTTAATAATTTCAAACGAGAAAACTCTCAAAACCAAACCTGAAATTGTGAAAAAATTCATGAAAGCAGTTTCTAAAGGATACACTTACGCTGTCAATAATGTGACAGAATCGTGTGATTTGTTTTTGAAAAATGCCCCAGAGACCGACCGTACTCTTGCAATTGAAAGCGTAAAATACCTTTCCGGATTCTTCTTAGACGAAGATAAAAAATTTGGTACAATGAAAGAATCAATCTGGCAAAATTTCTCGAAATGGATGTATGACAATAAGCTTCTCGACTCAAAACTAGATGTTGACGCAAGTTATACAAACAAGTATCTTCCCACCGGAGAAGGTTATAGGACTTGATTATTCATCGAAATCTCTGTATATAGAAAGTGAAGGTAATAACCCAAATTATCCGAGACTGTACATGAAGGCAGAGCTAAAAACTAAATATTATATATAATGACAGTTTATTACTCGCCATAGAAAAGAATTTTAGATGTTACAACGCACAAGAGTATTTATAAAAAAATAACTGAAAGTGATATTATAAAAAAATGACTAAGTTGTATCATACAAACGCGATAGCATTAAAAGGAAATTTGTATTCTAAAAACCAAGAAGTGGAGCATAGTCAATGAAAACAGAGAATAACATGGTAATCTCAGTAAATCATATAAGTAAAAGCTTCGGCGATCGCAATGTGCTTGATGACGTTACAATGCATGTAAATCACAAAGAAATTGTCAGTGTGCTTGGAATTAGCGGAAGTGGTAAAACAACTTTATTTAATTTGATTTCAGGCGTGCTTCCTTGTAATGAAGGTGAGATAGTAACTAATTCAAAGATTGGCTACATGATGCAAAAGGATTTGTTGATGCCATGGAAAACTGTTATGGAAAACATTGCTCTTCCCCTTATACTTAAAGGAGTAGACAAAAATACAGCAAACAATACAGTTCATAGTTTTCTTGAACAGTTTGGCCTTAAGAATACAGAAAATGAATATCCCAATGCTCTTTCCGGAGGGATGAGGCAAAGAGCGTCTTTGTTAAGAACGTATCTATTTTCTGGTGAAATTCTTTTGCTCGATGAACCATTTTCTAGTGTTGACGCAATTACAAGGCACCAACTTCATCAATGGCTTCTTGCAATATATGAAGAGCTTTCACTCTCAATTTTGCTAATAACTCATGACATTGAAGAGGCTCTTTTATTATCTGACAGAATTTATGTCTTATCAGGTTCACCCGCCAGTGTAGTGGCCGAGATTATAATTACTGACCCAAGAACAGGGCGTTTCGATGGCTTAGCGAGCGAGGAGCGTAACAAAGCAAGAGAAAAAATTTATAGTTTATTAGAGGGTGAAGCGAAGGAGTCTAATGATGAAGTGGAGAAGAGAAGAGAGAGAATAACAAGGAAAATAATAAGGAAGAATAATAAGGAAGAATAAGAGGGAAGAATAAAAGGGAAGAATAAGAGGGAAGAATAATAAGGAAAAATAAGGGGGAAGAGGGTAGATAATGGAGAATCCTTTTGAAGAAAATGCATTGGATTATGATAAATGGTATGATGAAAACGAGTTTGTTTTTGAATCTGAACTTGCAGCAATTTTATATCTTTTTAAAAAAGCTAAAAGAAAAATTAAAGCAATACCAATTGAAAATGCAAAAAGTAATCTTGAATCAAGTCACATTATATATGTAAAAGATAATCTTAAATCGAATCAGGAGGAAAGTGAAAAAAGCAACCTTAAACCAAACCAATTTGTAGAAAATAGAAACAATCTTTCTTTAATGCAAAGAGGCGATTACCTAAATATGAGCGAAAATAAAAATGAAAATCTAATGGACGGACTTGAAATAGGTGTTGGTAGCGGAAGATTTGCCACAGCTTTGGGAATTGAAACGGGCATAGACCCTTCTTTATCAATGATAAAAATAGCTGCTGACAGAGGAATAAATTCATTTGAGGGCGTTGCGGAAAGTCTTCCTTTTGATGATAGCTTATTTGATTATACCACGTTTTTCACATCGATATGCTTCATAGAAAACCCATTGAAGGCTTTCCAAGAATCTTTCAGAGTGACAAGAAAAGGCGGCTTTATTTTAGTTTCCTTTCTTGACAGGTCAAGTAATATGGGCAAATATTTGTCTGAGCATAAACAAAATGATAAATACTATAAATCTGCAACTTTTTATAATGGTCAAGAGATTATATCTTTGCTAAAAATAGCCGGATATGACTTCTTTACATCGCGCCAGACGATATTCAACATGGATATCAGCGAATTTCAAAAAAACCGGCACGGCCTTGGCGAAGGCATTTATGGAGTTATTCTTGGGTGGAAAAAATAATCCTGATGGATGGTTATATTTGTCGAATTATTACGATTAATGTAGGCTTATAGTTAGTTGCGTACTTCTTTATTATACTTAGAAATGATATCTCGACAACAAAAAAAGAATCTTCTCAGATTCTTTTTTAAACTCTAATAATTTCTGGAGTGCCTAAAACTAAGCTCTCTTAACGAGACCTGAACGAAGGCAACGTGTGCAGACATTCATTGTTTTAGGAGTATCCTTAACTAAGACCTTCACTCTACGAATATTGGGTTTCTGCTTTGCTAGTGCTCTTCTAGAAACCTGAGAACGAGTGATACTGATTTTTCTTCCAAAAAGAATGCCTTTATCGCATACTTCACATTTAGCCATTTTAACACCTCCCTACGTCTCTTATCGAAACGCGCTTATGGATGATACCATAAAATTTATTGTTTTGCAAGTCCTAATTTTGAATTATTACCAAAATTCGTACTAAAATTTGGGGGATTTCAATTGCAAAAGTAAAATCCACCACTGAATACTACAATTTGAAAATTATCTCAAACAGAATTGAAATTCGAACACTTAACATTGGTTCGAGCGTCAAAAGCATGACTTTTATTTTTTTAATGGACTAGATGTTGTTCGAAGGCCCTTTAAATTTATTATTGAAGCTCATTCCGATTTAGAAACAGAAACAGAATCATTTTTCCCTGAAATCGAATTTGTCGGGCATACTTCCTTGCATTTGTTGCATGATATGCATTTGAAAGGGTCTATGACAGCGAGAGGACCATCCATAGTAATTGCCTGCGAAGGACATATTTTAAAGCATCTCTGACAACCAATACATCCAACAGAACAGTGCTTTTTAGTTTCGGCGCCTGGCCATTTATTACGACATTCGACCTTATAATTATTATTGTATTTTAGTACCATGAAAATTATTTTTTTCGGACATGTTTTGACACATAAGCCGCATGCTTTACATTTATAATCATTAACGACAGCAATTTCATTTACAATATCAATTGCATTATATGGACAAGCAACGGCACAATCGCCATATCCCATACATCCATATGTGCAGGACCCTGGCCCTGAAAATATGGAATGAGCTGAACTGCAAGTCAGTGTGCCACTATATTCAAAACGTTTGTGAGTGTGCTCGTTTGTTCCGTTACACATGACATGCGCAACAGAGGGTTCAACCGACTTTGCGGCTATTCCTAGTCGAGCTGCAAGTCTTTGTGATACATCACTACCCCCAACAGGGCATTTGCCAGTATTATCTCCACCTTCAGCAAGATAATCTGCGTAACCTTCGCATCCAGTAAATCCGCAAGCTCCACAATTAATATTTGGAAGAATTTCACGCAATTCAGATTGAAGCTTATTTACTGATATTTGAAATACTTTAGAAACGACACCAAGTACCAAACCAAGTACAAGTGCAATACCACCAACAATGAGTGTAGGAATAATTATGTCATTTATAGCAAGCATTAGCGGAATTTGCGTTTTTAATGAAAAGATCGTAAGCAAAATATTTATCATTCTAACCTCCTGAAAGCCTGATTATGCAAATAATTTTTCGATAAGCCCTTTGAAACCAAAAAAAGAAATGGAAACTATTGATGCGGAAATCAAGGTAATCGGAAGCCCTTTGAAAAAGCGAGGTACATCAGCTCTGTCAATTTTTGATCTTACACCAGCAAAAAGAACCATTGCCAAAAGGAAGCCCACACCAGCACCGAAACTATTAATGATTCCCTGCATAAAGTTGTAACCTTTATCTATATTAAGAATTGTAACACCAAGAACGGCGCAGTTTGTTGTAATTAGAGGAAGATAAACACCCAACGCGTTATATAGAGGTGGTAGAAGCTTCTTTAGCATCAATTCAATGCTTTGAACAAGTGCCGCAATTACTATAATAAAAACTATTGTACTAAGGTACTTTATTCCTAATGGTATAAGTATGAAAGTAAAAATAGGATAAGTCAAAGCGGACGCCATAACCATTACAACAATAACAGCAAGGCTCATTCCAACCGCAGTATCAAGTTTTTTTGATACCCCCAGGAAAGGACAGATGCCAAGGAATTTGGATAAAACAAAGTTTTCTACCAATATAGCACTGAACAAAATTATAAACATTTCTTTCATAAAGACCTCCGTTTCACCCACTTGTATGGTGAATCAAATTGTGACTATTAGCGATTAGAGTTATTTCAATGAAGAACCGTCATTTTGTGTGGGATTTCCTTCTTGTCTTTGATTAACTTTGGCTGATTTATTCTCGGCGAACACAGCGGAACCGTCCCCTTGTGTTGCGTCCCCTTGTGTTGCAGCGGAACTGCCCCCCTGTGTTACGCGTGCTGCTATTGTGCAATTGCTTATAGCAGGATTATCGCATAGTTTGCAAACACCACAGTGTGCAACCATTTCCTTGCGCCCGGCAGCTTCGTCAAGATTTCTGCTGAGCCTTTGCGAAAGAGCAACTAAAATGCCGAATACAAAGAACCCCCCAGGCGGAAGAATTAGAACAAGCATTGGTTCTATCGTTCCTCCAGCTTGTAAAACAGGGATAGAAAAATTAAAAATCGTTCCATTACCAAAGATCTCTCTGATTGCCCCCATTAAAACAAGTGCGGAGGTAAATCCAACACCCATACCTAAAGCATCAAGAATCGATGGCAAAACGTCATTTTTGCTTGCAAATATTTCAGCTCTAGCAAGAATTATACAATTAACAACGATTAGTGGGATGAAAATTCCAAGTTCACGGTTAAGTGCAGGAAGGAAAGCTTCGAGCAGCATTTGAACCACAGAAACAAATCCAGCTATTATTGCAATGAACGCAGGGATTCTAACTTTGTCAGGTATTACTTTTCTTAAAAGTGAAATGGCAAGATTTGATCCTAGCAATACAAACAAGGCCGCTATACCCATACCAAGTCCGTTTTTAGCAGATGTTGTAACTGCCAATGCTGGACAAGTCCCTAGAACAAGGCGCAATACAGGATTTTCTGTCAAAATACCTTTTGTAAATTCTTTCATATAAGGAGTTTTCTTAACAGCCATTTATTTATCACCTCCAGTCGATGTTTTAGTAAACACGTCAAAAGCAATTGTCAATGCATTGTTAGTTGCTTGAACCATTGCATTTGAGGAAATTGTTGCACCAGTAATCGCATCAACTACATTTACGTTTTTATCAGATTTCTTCACAGAGAAAAGAAGACCTGCGTCTTTGTTTATAAAGCGTTGGGTAAAGATATTTTCAGCGACTTTCTTGCCAAGTCCAGGGGTTTCGTTGTCTGAAAGAACCTGAATTCCTGTTACTTTACGGTCATTAGATATTCCGACAATAATTGTTATTTCACCACTGTATCCCTTAAATGTGGATACTACAACTAATCCGATTTGGTTATTCGATGAATCGAGAGCAGAATTCACAGATTTAATTTTGGGTGTTTTAGATGAAATGCTACTTGAAGATATATCGGTAAAAGAAGCAGCTGCGGGAAAAACCTTTAGCATAGCTTGCTCTTGTTCTAGCGTTGCTTGTGCTATGATTTTATCTTTTGTCAATTCATTTGTTCCGGCAAGCGCCAAAGTAACAACAACTGCGATTATAAAAAGAATAACCGCTGCCGAAACAGGATTTTCCTTAAAATCAAACTTTTTGTTTTTCACGTTTTTTACCTCCTCCAAATGGAATTGGGATTGTCAGGTTATCAATATGTGGAGTAACAATATTCAT